>PMIQ01000005.1 GCA_003157175.1 Chloroflexota bacterium | reverse complement strand
GAAGTCGATCTGGTTGAGCTGCAGAACGTCGTTCTCGCTGGGGTACAGGGAGACACAGTGGTTGATGGCGAGCGGGATGTTGCGGTTCTCGAAGAATGTGACCAGGTCATCCAGGTCCTTGAGCGAGAAGCCGCCGGTGGAGACAACGACCGGCTTGCGGGCGGTCGCGATCTTCTCGATCAGCACCCAGTCGTTGCCGTCGGAGCTGGCGATCTTGATGATCTGCACGCCAAGCTTCTGGCACAGGTCTACGGAGGCTTCGTCGAACGGTGAGGCCATCGTGACGCAGCCGGCCTTGCGCGTGGCACTTACGAGTGCCCCGTACTGGTCCGCACGCATCTGGGTGTCGATCGTCTTCTTGATGTAGCGGATGTCGGTACGGTCGCGGAAGTCGCGGTGGATGAAGTGATCCACATCGCGGAATTGCAGCTTGATCGCCGCCCGTACGTTGTTGAAGCGCACGATCTTCGAGTGCTCGGTGATGATCTTCAGGCCGCGCTCGACGCTGCCCCAGTGATTGTTGGCGAGCTCAAGAACGAACAGATCCTCGAAGATGTCACGATTCACGGCTTCATCCTTGGAGGCGGAGCAGCACGAACGCCGTAGCGTCCGTCAGGTTGTCTACTTCTACTCGTTCATCGCCGGCGGATACATGGCTCAGTGGTCCTATGCCGCAGGTCACCGCGATGAACGTCATGCCCCACGAGGCGGCCATGATGGCGTCGTGATTCGAGTCCCCCACGACGACCGTCGTGGTCGGGTCAAGGCCGTGACTCGTCAAGCAGCGCCCAGCCAGCTCTGACTTGGGGAGCGGATCCCCAACCTCTGGCTGTCCCACGACGCCCTCGAAGTAGTCGGCCAGCCCGAGGTGCTCGACGAGCCGCTCGGCGGCGCTCTCCCTTTTGTTCGTGATGACGAAGGCACGCACGCCGGAGGCGCCCAGATCCCGTAAGCACTCCTTGGCTCTCGGGTAGGGGTGGGCCTCCTTCCAGAAAGTAGAGTCGTAGTGTCTGCGGAATGCCGCTGACAGCTCCCCCTGACGCGCCGGCGGCGCCGCCGGGTCGGCGCTGCGGATCATGTCCTCGAGCGGCAGGCTGAGGTCGACCAGCTCGGCGAAGGAGTCATTCCCCGTCACCTCCGCAAACGCCGCCCTAAGGGCACCTCGCATGCCTGGACGAGTGTCGACAAGGGTTCCGTCGAGATCGAAGAGCGCCGCCGTCCAACGCGGTGACCGCCGGGGCACCCTCATGAGGTCGCCGCACGCCCTGTAAGGTCACCTTGGAGCGATGGCATGTTGCTGGCAAGTTCGGCCCGATCGAGGAATGGATACATGTCCTCGAGGGCGGGTGAGACGATGGTGCCGTCGGGCAGCGCGCGCGACCTCACGCGCGGCTCGAATCCCTGTTCCGGATCCAGCAACACGTGGCACACGACGGGGCCGTCAGCCGCGAGCACCTCCGCGATGGTCTCGTCCATGGCGCCCGGCTCCGTCAGGCGCACGGCCGGTATGCCGTAGGCGGCTGCCACGGCGGCGAAGTCGGGGAACGACACCCCGTCGTCCGGACCGGATCCGATCGTGGCGCCGAAGAAGTTCTGCTGCGTGCGGCGGATCGAGAGATACCCTCGATTGTCCATTACGAACAGCTTCACGGGGAGCTGATGATGGCGCACTGTCTGCAGCTCCTGAATGTTCAGCTGCAGGCTGCCGTCACCGGCAAGGCAGACGACGCGGCGCCCTCGCCGAGCGACGGCTGCACCGACAGCGGCCGGCAGGTCGTAACCCATGCTCGCGGAGCCCGAGTTCGAGAACATCCGCTGGCCGCGTTGCAGGCGAGCCGCCTGGAATGGCACGATCGTTGCCGACGCGTTGCCGCAGATCACCGCATCGTCCGCGTCCAAGTGCTCGAACAGCCGCTCCACGAAGTGATAGGGGTTGATCGGCGGCCGGGTGGTGCGCTGCTCGGCACGGACCGGCGGGTAAGCCTCCACGAGGCCGCGACACCAGGCCAGCCAGTCCGCGTGCTGCTCGCGGCGATAGCCGGTCCCATCAAGCGCATCCGCCAGCTCGGCGAGGAAATGGCCGGCGTCGGCCTTTACCGGCAGGTCGATCCGCACGAACGGCCGTCGGAATTCGGCCTCGTCCATGTCCACCACGGCTTTGAACGCCCGCGGTGCAAATGCGTGCCAGTTGTAGCCGACCTGCCTGACGGTGAGTCGGGCGCCCAGCACCAGCAGGAAGTCCGCGTTCTGCACCGTGAAGTTGCCGGCCCGGGTGCCGATCGTGCCCTGGCGACCACAGAAGTGCGGGTTGTCACCGGCGATCAGGTCGTGCGTCCAGGCCGTGGTCACGGGGATGCCCAGCCGTTCCACCATGTCCTCGAACGGCGCCAGCGCGCCGGCCAGCCGGACGCCGGTGCCGGCAAGGAGCACGGGCCGGCCTGCCGTAGCCAACCGTTCCGCAACATCACGAACTTGCGTCGTCAGAGCGAGGTCTGCGTCGGCACCCGGGGTGAGTGGCGGCGTGAACCCGCGGAGCTGTTCGGGTTCAATCTCGGCGGACTGCACATCGATCGGCACGTCGAGCCACACCGGACCGGGACTACCGCTGCGGGCCTCGTACCAGGCACGCTCCAGACAATACCGGACTTCCTCCGGCTCGTTGATCACTGACGCGTACTTGGTGATGCCTCCGACGAGGCCGATGATATCGGCTTCCTGGTCGCCGAGCTGCCTCATGCCGAGGCCTGGGTACGACGGAGCGACCATCTCGCGCTTGACCTGGCCGGACACGACGATCATCGGGATCGAGTCTGTCCAGGCGCCGAAGACGCCGTTGAGCGCGTTGATCCCGCCGGGACCGGTAGTAACGCACACCACGCCGGGCAGACCGGATATCCGGGCATGGGCCTCGGCCGCCATGGCAGCCGCCTGTTCGTGGTGGCAGCACACCGGCTGGATGCGGTCCTGGCAACGGATGCCGTCATCGAGGTACATCGCCCCGCCCCCAGTGACCATGAACACGTCCCTGACGCCCCGGTCGGCAAGGAAGGCGAAGATATAGTCCGCGACCCTGGTGTCCATGCCTGGTGTGTTGTCCTTCCCGTGCAGGCTAACGCTACTTATCGGTCAGCAGGGCCGATCGGTCGATCGCCGACAGGTTCGTTGTGTACCAGTCATAGAGGGCATTGACCGCGGTGCTTACCGGGGTGAAGCCCAGGTCCGGATACTCTCGACGGAGTCGCTCGTTGCTGGCGCAATACGGCAGGCCCTTCCCGGGCGCGCCGACGATGGTCGGCAGATCCTTCCCGGACCGAGCCTTGACCCGTTCCGCGAGGTCGTATAGGTCGTCTGTCCAGTCCGGCACAACGTTGTATGCCGCTTCGGCATGGCGGCCAGCGAGGAATCGATCAACGATCGGCCCCAGGTCATCGATGTAAAGATAGCTGAAGGTGCGGTTCTGGCGCAGGGTGACCGGCAGATCCAGGAGACTCTTGCAGATCGCGTTGGACACGAAGCGGATGGCGTAGTCCTCGTACCTTCCGAACACGCCGAACA
>PMIQ01000166.1:3749-5593 GCA_003157175.1 Chloroflexota bacterium | reverse complement strand
CGGCGTCTACGCCCCGGGCGGGTCGGCGGCCTACCCGAGCTCCCTGTTGATGGGAGTGGTTCCGGCCCGGGTCGCCGGCGTGGGCACCGTTGTCGTGGCTTCGCCAGCCGACGCGGAGGGCGGGCTAAACCAGACGCTGCTGGGCGCGGCCGCGCTTGTCGGAGTGGACGTCTTTATCGTCGCGGGCGGCGCACAGGCTGTCGGGGCGATGGCATACGGATTGCCCGAACTGGGGGTTGAGCCGGTGGATCGCATTGTCGGGCCGGGCAACTCGTGGGTCACGGCCGCCAAGCTGGAAGTCTTCGGCGAGTGCGGCATCGACCTGCCGGCGGGTCCGTCGGAGGTCATGGTCGTGGCCGACGCCACCGCCGACTCCGTGCACGTGGCCGCGGACCTGCTATCCCAGGCTGAGCACGGCCCCGACTCCCCTGCCCTGCTGGTCACCTGGGACGTGGCCTTCGCGGCGGCGGTCGAGGCCGAGCTTGCGCGTCAGCTGGCGACAGCCGCCCGGCGCGAGATCCTGGAACGCTCGCTCGGGAAGGGCGCGCTGATCGTTCTCGCGCCCGGCCGCGACGCTGCCCTGGATTTCGTCAACGACTACGCGCCGGAGCACCTGTCCGTCGTCGTCGATGAGGTCGAGGAAGCCGTGGCGCGGTTGCGGAACGCGGGCTCGCTGTTCGTCGGCCCGTACGCGCCTGAATCCGCGGGCGACTACGCCTCCGGAGCCAACCACGTTCTGCCGACCGGCGGTCTGGCCCGCTCTTGCGGTGCCCTCGCGACCGAAGACTACGGCAAGTTCGTGCAGGTCCAGCGCATCACCCGCTCAGGCCTCGCGGCCATCCGCGACTCGGTCGAGTCGATCGCCGAGGCGGAGGGTCTGATCGCGCACAAGCGCGCGGTGCAGGTCAGATTCGAGCGCGAGCCGTGAGCGCCTCGAGCCAACCGGAGGACGCAGTGGAAACCGGCGACGCGGTCGAACCCGGCGCGATGCCAACGTACGTCTGGGAGCCTACGAGCGACTTCCTGGCGGCCAAGTACGGGTTGCCCCGCGAGTCCATCGTCCGCTTCGACGTGAACACCTCGCCGCTGCCGCCGGACCTGGGCGCCGTGCTGGCCGGCCCGTTCGACCCACTCCTGTCCGAGTACCCGCCCAGCGACTACGCGCCGCTCGTCGCAGCGGCGGCCGCGGCCTACGGCGTCGCCCCCGACGAGATCCTGCCGACCGCCGGGGCCGACGAGGCCCTCGATCTCACGGCTCGGGCGTTCCTGCGCGAATGGTCGGTCGCCGCCGCGGCCGTCCCAACCTACGCCATGTACGGCATCGTGACCGAGCAGCGTGGCGCCGCGTTCGTCGGAGTGCCGCGCCTTGGGCCGGAAGAAGGGTTCGGACTGGACATCTCGGGCCTGGCCGAGGCGGCCCGGGCCGCCCAGATCGTCTGGCTGTGCGAGCCGAACAACCCCACCGGCACCGCGGAGCCGCCCGAGCGTGTCGCCGCCCTGCTGGACCGGCTTGCGACCGAGGCCGCCCGCGATGACCGCGAAGCGCCCGTCGTGGCCGTGGACGAAGCCTATGCCGAGTTCGTCGGCGCATCCGTCCTCCCCCTGCGCGCCCGGTACCCGCGCCTGGTGGTCATTCGAACCCTGAGCAAGGCCCATGCCCTGGCAGGCATTCGCGTGGGCTTTGCCGTTGCGAGGCCGGAGACCCTGGCGCCGATCCTCTCGTTTCGGGCTCCCGCGTCGGTCTCGACCATGTCCGCGGCCGTGGCGACTGCCACCCTGCGCCGCCCCGAGCTGGCCGCGGCCAACGTCGCACGCATCGCGGCACAGCGCGCCCGCCTCATCGG
>PMIQ01000166.1:0-3739 GCA_003157175.1 Chloroflexota bacterium | reverse complement strand
CAGGAAAACGACCGCCTCATTCACGCCGCGAGGGAGATACCAGCATGAGCGACCAGATCGGCACCGTGGTCGAATCCGGCGACCGTTCTGCCACCGTAACGCGCACGACCCGCGAGACTCAGATCAGCGTGAGCCTGCGACTCGACGGCACCGGCGAAAGCAAGATCTCGACAGGGGTCGGCTTCTACGACCACCTGCTGTGCTCCCTGGCCCACCACGCCCTNNGTGGCGCTGGTCCTGGGTGCCGCGTTCGCGCAGGCGCTCGGCGACCGCTCGGGGATCGTCCGCTTCGGCGATGCCGCCGTGCCGATGGACGAGTCGCTGGCCACGTCGGTCGTCGACGTCGGCGGGCGCCCATACGCCGTGATCGACCTGCCGTTCAAGGGCAAGCGCGCCGGTAAGCTGCCGCTGCAGCTGATCGAGCATGTCTTCGAGTCGTTCGCCCGCGCGGGCGGCGTGACCCTCCACCTGAAGGGCCGGGGCCGCAACGACCACCACCTGGCCGAGGCCGCCTTCAAGGCCCTGGGCCGGTCGCTGCGCGCCGCCTGCGCCGTCGATCCGCGCCGCAACGGGGTCGCCTCGACGAAGGGATCGCTGGGCTGATGGCCGCTCAGCGGTCGCCGGTCGTGGCCGTGCTCGACTACGGCGCGGCGAACATGGTCAGCATCGGCCAGGCGCTCGTGACCGCCGGGGCCCGCGTGGTCGTGGCTACGGACGCGGCGGAGCTCGAGGGAGTGGACGCCATCGTGGTCCCGGGCGTCGGAGCGGCGGCCCCGGCCATGGCCCACCTGCGTGAGCGTGGGTTGCTCCAGCCAGTGCGCGACTGGGTTCGCGCCGATCGGCCGTGCCTGGGGATCTGCCTGGGGTACCAGCTCTTCTTCGAGCGCAGCGAGGAAGGCGACGCCGAGACGCTGAGGCTTCTGGCGGGACAAACGGTCGGCCTGGAAGATGCGCCGACGCTGCCGCACATCGGCTGGAACTCCGTCGAGCTGGTCCGGCCGCACCCGCTCTTCGACGGCATCGCCGACGGTTCGCACTTCTACTTTGTGCACTCGTTCGCCCCCGCTCCGGAGGACGAGGAGATCGTCGTCGCCCGCACGACCCACGGTCGGCCATTCGTGAGCGCCGTAGCGTCCAGGTCGCTCTATGGGGTTCAGTTTCACCCGGAGAAGTCCGCGCAGGCCGGCCGGCGACTGCTGGCCAACTTCCTGCGGTTGGTAGCCGCGAGCGCGGGCGTGGGCGCCGCCGTGCCCGGTGCGGAGGTGGCGTGATGCTCGCCCGCCGCGTGATCCCCTGCCTGGACGTGGCTAACGGCCGCGTCGTGAAGGGAACCCGGTTCGTCGACCTGACCGACGAGGGCGACCCCGCCGAGCTGGCCCGGCGCTACGCCCGCGAAGGCGCGGACGAGATCGTCTTCCTCGACATCACCGCCGCCCCGGAAGGCCGCGGCACGATGCTGGAGGTAGTTCGCCGAACCGCGAGCATGGCATTCGTGCCGCTGACAGTGGGCGGCGGCGTGCGCAGCGTGGACGAGATGCGGGACGTCCTGCGCGCCGGGGCGGACAAGGTTTCATTCAACACCGCCGCGGTGGCCGCGCCGGAGCTGCTGACAGCCTGCGCGCGGCGCTTCGGCAGGCAGGCGGTCGTGTGCGCCATCGACGCAAGGCGCGTCCCTCAGCCTGCCGACGCCACGCCCGTAGCCCCGATAGCCTGGGAAGTCGTGACGCACGGGGGTCGAACTCCGGCCGGGCTGGACGCCGTCGAATGGGCGCTTCGAGCGGTCGACCTGGGCGCCGGCGAGCTGCTCGTGACCTCCATGGACCGCGACGGAACCCGCAGCGGCTTCGACACTGACCTGCTTCGCGCAATCTCGTCCCGAGTCCGGGTCCCGGTGATCGCGTCTGGCGGCGCCTCGGGGCCGGACGATTTCGTCAGCGCCGTTCGCGACGGAGGAGCCGACGCCGTGCTTGCGGCTTCGATATTCCACCGGCGCATGTACTCGATCGACTCGGTCAAGCAAGCCATGGCCGCGGCTGGATTGCCGGTCCGGCCTGTCGGGGAGGCCGCGGCATGAAGGCCACACACGTGCTCGGGCAAGACGTCTCGTGGGGACCGAGCGGGCTCGTGCCGGCGGTGGTCCAGGACGTCGCCGACGGCCGCGTGCTGATGGTCGCCTACGTGGACGCCGAGGCTTTCGCCGCGACACTGGCGAGCGGTGAAGTCCATTTTCACTCCCGATCGCGCGACCGCCTGTGGCGCAAGGGCGAGACCAGCGGCAACGTGCTGCGCCTGGTCGACATCGATCTCGACTGCGACGGCGACGCGCTGCTCATCCAGGTGGAGCCCGTCGGGCCGACCTGCCACCGCGGCACGCGCAGCTGTTTCGACCCGGCAGAGGTTGGGGCTGCCGCGCGCTCCCCCATCGCTCCCGCGGCGACCATCCAGGGCTTCGCCTGGCTCGAGACGCTGTGGTCCACCATCGACTCCCGCGCCTCCGGCGACCCGGCCGTCTCATACACCGCTCGTCTCATCGCGGGCGGCGTCGATGCCCCGGCGCGCAAGGTCTCCGAGGAGGCCACCGAGGTTCTGATGGCCGCCAAGGACGACGCAGTGGCGGCCCAAGATCGTCGCGACGCCACGCGCGATGCGCTGACCGGCGAGGTTGCCGATCTGCTCTACCACACGCTCGTCGTTCTCCGCGAGCGGGGCCTGGCGCCGTCGGCGGTCATCGCCCGATTGCGCGAGCGGCACAAGCCCTGATCCACGGCCTCACCGAAGCTCGCGAGCAATTCGTCTGCAACCGAGCGCGGCTATAGTCGGGTCTGCCGTTCCTCTGACGGGAGTCGTAGGGAGAGTCCATGTCATCGTACGAGACCACCTGCACGCTGCCTGTGTCGGTGGCCGCCGTCGTCCCTGCCGGAGCGCTCGCGGCGATCGCCGTGGGCAAAGGAGTTCGCGAGCAACTGCCTGCATCACTGGTGTGCAAAGGCAGCTGGCTGCGCGTCTTCGGCAATCCGGTCACGCTCAGGCTTCGGGTCGCCGGGACCGACGGGGCGGCCATGGTGCAGATCTCCGGTAGCAACTTCGGCTTTGGGCCGATCAACACGGGCGTGTGCAGGAACGAGGTCGAGGCCTTCCGGGACCAGCTGCTCGCGATCCTCGGGCAACCGCCGGCCGGGGCCGACTCCCAGGCTCCGAACCCCGTCACACCTGAGGCTTGAGCCGGCCGATCCGCAGCACCTTCTTGCCCATCCGCACCACCAGGTAGCGGCCGTCGATCGGTGCGGGCACGACGTCCTCAGGTGCGCCGACGCGCTCGTCGTTGATCGAGAGACCACCCTGCGAGATCTTCCGGCGCGCCTCGCCGTTGGATGCGAACAGGCCGCTGGCAACGGCGAGTCGGAGGGCGCCGCCGGCGAGGTCCTCCGACGTGAACTCGAAGTGGTCGATCGCCTCGAACAGGCCGGCGAGCAGGTCGGGGTCGCGGATCGGCTCCTTCGAGAAAGCCGCTTCGCTGACTCGCACGGCCCCTCGGGCTTCGTCGTCGCCGTGGACGCGAGCCGTAAGGTCGTAGGCCACCGCCTTCTGGGCGGCGCGCGTCTCCGGATGGGCGGCCATCTCCGCTTCAAGGCCCTCGATCTTGGCACGGTCGAAGAGAGTGAATGTGCGCAGGTACTTGCCGACGTCACGGTCGTCGGCATCGAGCCAATACTGGTAGAACGCGAACGGGCTGGTCTTC
>PMIQ01000047.1:5830-14209 GCA_003157175.1 Chloroflexota bacterium | reverse complement strand
ATGGTCACGATCCACAACCTGGCCTACCAGGGCTGGCTCTCGCGCAAACAGCTGGCCGGCCTCGTGGCGCCGGACGAGATCGCCCAACTGGTCGGCCCGCTCGCGGATGGGCTGCTGCTCCTGCGCGAGGGGATCAAGCGGGCCGAGCTGGTCAACACCGTGAGCCCCGGCTATGCGGCGGAGGTCCTGACGCCGGAATTCGGGATGGGCTTGGACAAGGTGCTGGTCGGCCTGGGCCACCGCTTCGGCGGGATCCTGAACGGCCTGGACACGGCCGTCTGGGATCCGGCCACCGACGCCGCCCTGCCGGCCCACTACTCGCGGGGCGATCTGGCCGGCAAGGCGGAATGCCGCCGGGCGCTGCTGGCAGAGGTGGGTTTCGATCCGGACGACGAGCGCGCGGTGCTGGGCATGATCGGCCGGCTCGACCCGCAAAAGGGCTTCGACCTCCTGGCCGCGGCGGCGAAGGATCTGCTGGTGGAAGGCGGACGGATCGTCGTCCTTGGCACCGGCGACGCTAAGCTCATGGCCGACCTGCGCACCCTGGCGAAGAAGCGTCCGGATGCCGTCGCGGTCATCGAGAGATTCGACCGGGCGCTGGCGCGGCGCATCTACGCCGGCGCCGACCTGTACCTGATGCCGTCGCGTTTCGAGCCGTGCGGGCAGGGCCAGATGATCGCCCTCCGGTACGGCACGCCGGCGATCGTCCACCGGACCGGCGGGCTGGCCGACACCATTGTCGACGCGGACAACTGGCCGGACGAGGGCACGGGCTTCGTCTTCGATGCGCTCAAGCCGGCGGCCCTGCTCGATGCTTGCAGTCGGGCGATGTCGCACTTCCACGCCGGCGGCGACGACTGGGCCGAGCTCCAGGACCGCGGCATGGCGATCGACTGGTCTTGGGAAGCCGGGCCGGCGGATCAGTACGCGGCCTCGTACCGTCGCGCGGTCTCGCTCCGAAGAGAGCCCTAGATCGTGTCCGAGGCGCCGTGCGATCTGCTTGTCGTCGGGGCCGGCGCCGCCGGGCTCACGGCCGCGCTGACGGCGGCGGAGCGGGGAGCGCGCGTGCTCGTGCTGACCAAGGGCCACGCTCCGGATTCTTCGAGCATGCACGCCCAGGGCGGGATCGCGGGTGCGGTGGGGGATGACGACACGGCCGCCCTCCACGCCGTCGACACGGAACGGGCCGGCCGCGAGCTGTGCCGGCCGAGCGCGGTGAAGGTGCTCACCGAAGAGGGCCCGGAGCGCGTTCGAGAGCTGGTCGCGCTGGGCGTGCCGTTCGACCCGGAGCTGAGCCTCGAGGGCGGCCACTCGCGGCGGCGGGTTTCCAGCGTGGAGGGCGCCGCAACGGGTTGGGCGGTCACGAGCGTGTTGGGCCGGCTTGCCGCGCGGACCGAGGGGATCGCCACGCGCGAGGCCACGACCGCGCTGGGGCTCTGGATCGATGGTGGGCGATGCCTGGGCGTCGTGACGCCGGGCGGGCCCATCGCTGCGCGGGCAACGATCCTGGCGATGGGCGGCGCGGCGGCGCTGTGGGCCCGCAGCACGAACCCCGTTGGCCAGATCGGCGACGCCATCGCCATCGCCCACGCGGCGGGGGCGGCGGTTGCGGACCTGGAGTTCATGCAGTTCCACCCGACGGTGCTGGCCGGCTCGCGGCTGCTTCTCACCGAAGCCCTGCGTGGCGACGGCGCGACGCTGCTGGACGCGAACGGCGATCGGTTCGTGGACGAGCTGGCGCCGCGGGACGAGGTCGCGCGAGCGATCGTCCGCAAGGGCCGGGCCTGGCTGGACCTGCGGGCAATCGACCGATCTCGCTTCCCGGGCCTGATGGTCGAGATCGAGAAGGCCGGCTTCGACCCTGCGACCGAGCCGATCCCGGTCTCTCCGGCGGCCCACTACACGATCGGGGGCGTGGTGACCGACCTCGTCGGGCGGACCGACATTCCAGGGCTGTTTGCTGCCGGGGAGAGTGCCGCCACCGGCGTCCACGGCGCCAACCGGCTCGCCTCCAACTCATTGCTGGAATGCCTCGTTTTCGGACGTCGGGCGGCGCTGGCAGCCTTGGACGAGCCCGCGGCCCCGGTCCGGCCGGAGACGCCGCCACTGTCCGCCGCTACTCCCGTCGCCGCGCATCCCGCCGCGCCGGCGCCCCCGCGCGAGCGGACTGCCTCGCAGGAACTGCGTGAGCAGGTCTGGCGTGAGGCGGGCGTCATGCGCGACCCCGCGGATCTGGCGGATCTCGCCGGCAGCCCAGACGTCGTGGCGGCGCTCGTGGCTCGCTTCGCGCTGGCCCGCTCGGAGAGTCGCGGCGTCCACTACCGTATCGACGCGCCCACCGCAGACCCCGCGTTCGAGGGGCACTTCGTCCTTCGGCCGGGGCAGGACCTGAAACTGGAGCACTGGACTTGACTTCNNGCCGCCGTGGCTCGGGTCGTGGCGGCGGCCCTGGCGGAGGACCTGGCCCTGGGCGATCCCACCAGTGAGGGGCTCTTCGGGCCTGAAGACACGTGCCGGACGACGCTCCTGCAGAAAGAGCCAGGCGTGGTCTGCGGACTGGGCGTGGTCGCTGCCGTTTTCGCCGTGCTCGATCCACGGGTCGTCGTGACGGCCACCCATGCCGACGGCGACAGGATCGATACGGTCCCCGCGGAGGTGGCCCGCATCGCCGGCCCCGCGCGTGCCGTGCTCGCCGGCGAGCGGACGGCATTGAACCTGCTCGGGCGGCTGTCCGGGATCGCTACGCTGGCGGCGCGCTGCGTGGCTGAGCTCGAGGGCACCGGCGCGGTGCTGCTCGACACGCGCAAGACCACGGCCGGGCTGCGGGAGCTGGAGAAGTACGCGGTCCGCTGCGGCGGCGCCTCCAACCACCGGCTCAATCTGGGCGAGGCTCTCCTCGTCAAGGACAATCACCTGCGCCTGGCCGGCGGTATCGCGGCGGCCGTGGCTCGACTGTACGAGGTCCATTCGCGGCTCCGGCTGGAGGTCGAGGCGGAGACGCTCGCCGACGTCCGAGAGGCGCTCGCGGCCGGCGTCAATCGGATCCTGCTGGACAACATGCCGATCGATCGGATGCGCGAGGCGGTGACGCTCTGCCATCGCTCGGGCAACGGCGCGGTCGAGACGGAGGCCTCCGGCGGGATCACCCTGGCCAACCTGCGGGAAGTCGGGGAGACGGGCGTCGACTACATATCGATGGGCGCGCTGACGCATTCGCCTCGGGCGTTGGACGTCTCGCTCGAGGTAGCTCCGTGAGCTCGGGCGATCGGGCGTCGGCGGCCGACATGGCCGCGGCCGAAACCTCGGCGGCGGTGCGAGCCTCCGTGGCGATCGAGGTCCCGGTCGAGACCGGTGGCGACCCGGCCACCTTCCCCGCCCTTGTCGCGGAGATCCGCCGGCTCGCGCGCGACCGTGACGCCGTCGTCCTGGCCCACAGCTACGAGCGCCCCGAGGTCCAGGACGTGGCCGATCACGTCGGCGACTCGCTCATGCTTTCCCGGGTGGCGGCCACCGCGCCCCAATCGACGATCGTCTTCTGCGGCGTGGCCTTCATGGCCGAGACGGCCAAGATCCTCTCCCCGACCAAGCGGGTGCTGCTGCCCGATCTGGCGGCCGGCTGCTCCCTGGCGGATTCGATTACGGTCGAGCAGCTGCGCCAGTGGAAGGCCGAGCATCCGGGCGCGGTCGTCGTCTCGTACGTGAACACGACGGCGGAGGTCAAGGCGGAGAGCGACTACTGCTGCACGTCGGGCAACGCCCGGGCGGTCATCGAGGCGATCCCGCGCGATTGCCAGATTCTCTTCCTGCCGGATATGTTCCTGGGGTTGTGGCTGCAACGCGTCACCGGTCGCAAGCTCACGATCTGGCTCGGCGAGTGCCACGTCCACGCCGGAATACGAGCCGAGGACGTGGAGCGCTGGCATCGCGAGGAGCCCGGGGCCGATCTGCTCATCCACCCCGAATGCGGCTGCACCAGCCAGGTAATCGAGGCCGCCGGCGACCAGGCCCACATCCTTTCGACCGAGGGAATGGTCAGGTTCGCCGAGCATTCGAAGGCCGACAGCTTCCTGGTCGCGACCGAAATCGGCATCCTCCACCGGCTGGCGCTCAAGGCGCCGGGCAAGCGTTTCGTTCCGGTCAACCGCGAGGCCGTGTGCCAGTACATGAAGCTGACCACGCTGGAGAAGCTCCGCGACTCGATCCGCGACGGCGTCTATCCGATCGAGGTCCCCGCCGACGTTGCCGCCAGGGCGCGCCTCGCCCTGGAACGCATGATCGCCATCGCATGACGGGGCCCGGCCGGGCCGAGGTCCGCGGCGCGCTCAGGTCGGGCGCCCGAGCTCCAGCTGAATCGCCTCCAGCTGTTCGACCTGGGCCAGCCTGGAGAAGAGGTTGCCGTTCGATCGGTAATGCTCGACCAGGCGCTCGTATTCGGTCGAGACCCAGGCGTAGTCGGGGTGGCGGGCCTCCCATTCGCGCCGGAAGACCACGCCGCAGAGGCGGACCTGCATGAGCTCCTTGAGGCAGTTGAAGCACGGCTGCACCGTGGTGTAGAGGAAGGCACCGTCCAGGGCGGTGCCGAACCGCGCGGCCGTGAGCATGGCGTTCTGCTCCGCGTGGACGCACAGGCAGATGTCGTAGAGCTTGCCCGACAGGCTGGCGTCGGGGAGCTCGCGTCGGATCGCGCAGCGTCGGCAGCCGCGCTCGGATTCGGTGCAGTTGGGGTAGCCGGCTGGGGTGCCGTTGTAGCCGCTGCCGAGGACCCGGTTGTCGCGAACGATCACGGCCCCCACTCGGGACCCCAGGCATTTCGCTCCGGTTTCGACCACCATCGCCAGGCGCATGTAGAAGTCGTGGCGATTCCAGCCCGCGTCCGATAGCTCGATTACGTCCGCTGCCATCGAAGTGCCTCGCTCATACGTCCAGTTTCGCGTAGCCGCCGCAGCCGCGACCGCCGCAGCCTGTGGCTGCCGCAGGCCTCGACCGTCGCCGTCGAAGGTACACGAGCGGCTGCCCGCCCGTTCGCGCTGTGGCTCAGTCGCATCCTATTGTCCTTACCGGTGGGAACTGCGGTTAGAATGCGGGTGTCCACACGAGGGCCATGTTGTCGGGGGCGACCGACTTGTGATAGTGCATCTGCTGGAGTTCCGCGTGACACCCGGCCACGAGGCCGAGGTGGTGGGGTTCATTCGCCATTCCGGCCCGGCCGACAGCGCGTCCGCCGGAATCCTGATGCAATGCCTCGGCAGACGCCTTAGCCGCCACCAGCAGGAGCACATCGCCGTCACGTCCTGGCGCGATGAGGCGGCCTTAGCCCACGGCACCGATCCGTTCGGTATGCCGGTCTACCTCTCCCCCAGGGCCGACCTTCTTGGCGACCGAAAGCTGTCGTCGTTTCGCGTCTCCGCGGCTCTGGGCGACGGCGCCGAAGGCGCGCGCGTTCTAAGGGTCTACCGGGCCAATGTGGCCGCTGCCGACGTGGCCGAATGGGCGCGACGTGCCGTGGAACACTTGGCCGGCCTGGTCGGGACCGAAGGCCTGGTCTACGTCCGAGAAGGGGTGGGCATGGCCGGCGCCAACCCGGAGGGCGATGTGCCGGTCCTGGCCCTCTCGTGCTGGCGCGACTGGGATGCGGTTTTGGCAGCCACCGGGGGCCACATCGATCGTCTGGTCCAGTCAACTGAGCTGGTCGACCTCGAACGCTTCATCGGCGTCGACCACTACGAGCTGCTCGCGTCCGACTGAGCCCGCCTGCGCACGGCGGGGTCGCCTCACGCCTGGGGCGAGTCGCGCCCCAGGCGCTCGCTCGCCGGGCCCGTGCCCGATCAGGCGCCCAGCGAGACCTCCGAGCCCGAGGCCGCCGAGCGGTACAGCGCCTCGATCGTGCGAGCCTGGCCCAGGGCGTCCGCCCGCCCCAGCAGCTGTTTGGCATCGCCCAGGATCGCGGCGCTCATGTTCTCCACCTCCAGGCGATAGGCGTCCTCAGATTCGACCGCGATCTGGCGACCGCCGAGAGTGATCCCACCTTGCTCGCCGAGCCAGGGGTCGCCCAGCAACAGGTTGCCCCTGCTGCCGATAGCCTCGAGCGAGCGATGGTTGGAGGTGAAGCCGGCGACGATCTCGGCTACGACGCCAGACGGGAACCGCAGCAGCCCGGAGAAGGCCCGGTCCACGCCCGACGGCGCGAGCGTCTGGACGCCGAAGACCGCGGCCGGCTCCTCTGCGGCGACAAGGCGCGAGCCGCTGACGCAGTAGCAGCCCACGTCCATCAGGCTGCCGCCGTTGAGCCCGGGATCCATCCGCACATCGCCTTCGTCTGCGATCACGAAGCTGAAGGTGGCCCGGATCGACACCAGCTCGCCGATCTCGGGCAGCAGCTCAACGAAGCGCCGGACCTGCGGCGTGTGGCGCCACATGAACGCCTCCATCAAGACCAGGCCGGCTGCCGCGGCACTGTCGTACGCCTCCACGACCTGCTCCGGATGGCGGGAGTACGGCTTCTCGCACAGCACGTGCTTGCCGGCCGCGAGTGCCTGCATGGTCTGCGGATGATGAAGGGAGTTCGGGGTGCCGATGTAGACGGCATCGATCTGAGGATCGGCGAGCAACGCCTCGTACGATTCGTGGACCCGACCGATCCCGAACCTCGAGGCGAACTCGGCGGCGCGGGCGCGGTTTCGGCTCCCCACGGCGACTACGGTGGCATTCGTCGCGTGGCCGGCTCCTTCGGCCAGCCTGGCCGAGATTCGGCCGGGGCCGAGAATGCCCCAGCGCACGATTCGGGACGTGGTCATCGGACCTCCTGTTTACGGTAGCGAGTCCAAATTCGTGTCGAGCGCGGCCCAATCGGCCAGCATCGTCTTGGTCGCCCCGTTCGGCCGGCTCTACTGCGGGCAGATCGCGGTCGTTGTGGGCCGTGTAGTCGGGCACAGTTCGCTCGTACGCGCCGGTCATCAGCGGCGAGCTGATCATGAAGTCGGCCGAGGCGCGGTCACAGGCGACGGGGATGTTCCACACGACCGCGATCCGCAGCAGCGACTTGACGTCCGTGTCGTGGGGCTGGGGCTCGAGCGGATCCCAGAAGAAGACCAGGAAGTCGATGCTGCCGTCGGCGATCATCGCCCCGATCTGGAGGTCTCCACCGAGCGGCCCCGACTGGAGGCACGTCACCGGCAGCTCGAGCTCGCGCCCGAGCATGGTGCCCGTGGTCCCCGTCGCGACGAGGTCGTGCGCGGCGAGCATGCCCCGGTTGAAACGCGCCCACTCGATCAGGTCCTGCTTCTTGTTGTCGTGAGCGACGAGCCCGATCCTTTTACGTGGTTTCAGGTCCAGCGCCATCGGCCATTCCTATCCGGCGCGGGCACGTATTCGCCGCGCGCCACTCCCAGGATCACACGAAAGCCGCCGTTCGTGCCAGGCGTGACAGCCAAGCTGGCACAGGTGTGGGGCAGTGTCTCCTCATGCAGAACGTTGTGTTGGCTGGATTGGGGCCGGTCGGCGGCGCGCGGGCCGCGGCGCCGGATCCGCAGGCGATGGCGGCGCACGTCGCCGCCGGAGGGTCGCCGTTCGATCTGGTCGAGCCACCGTCGTGGTTCAGCTACAGCGCCTTCGACACCTTCGGTCGGTGCCCGCGCCAGTACGCCTTCCGGTATCTGTGCCGGCTGCCCGCGGAGCAGGCCCGGCCGGCCGCGGACTTCGGGTCGGCGGCGCACGGCACGTTCGAGGCGTTCACTCGCGAGCGGCGCAGGCGGCTGGCCCGGGGCGAACCGCCACCGAACCGAGCCGGCCTCGGGCGTTGCTTCGAGGCGGCCTGGGCGCGGACCTCCCTGTCGGCCGAGCCCGATGCCGAGACGTGGCGACAGCGCGCCGAGCCGATGCTCGACCATTTCTGGGCCGCCGAGTCGGCCGTATCGCCAGATCGGATCGAGACGCTCGGCGAGGAGCTCCGCTTCCGGCTCCGCCTGCCGCTGGAAACGGGCACGGTGGTCACCATCTCCGGCTTCATCGACCGCATCGATCGATTGCCGTCCGGCGCGGTCGAGCTGATCGATTACAAGACCGGCCGAGAGGGCCTGCCCGAGGAGGCCGGGTCGAGCCTGCAACTCTCGATCTACGCCCTGGCCTGCCGCGATGCGCTCGACTTCGGCCGGCCCGAGCGGGTCACCCTCTACTTCGTCGAGCAGGACCGCCGCCTCAGCGCCGAATGCACGGACGCGGCGATCGACAGCCTGCGCACCGGCCTGGCAGATCGCGCCCGCCAGATCCGCGGCAGCGACTTCACCCCAACCCCAAGCGGTCGCTCGTGCGGCTGGTGCGACTTCGCGGCGATGTGCCCGCTGAAAGTGAGCGAGTAGTCGCGGCCGGAGCCGGCGCACGCGC
>PMIQ01000047.1:1403-5752 GCA_003157175.1 Chloroflexota bacterium | reverse complement strand
GGGATCGTCCAGGACGAGCGCCCGCATCTGGCCGTCCGCGTTTTCATACTCCCCAACGCCGCACGGGTGGGCGGCGATGCCGTTCGCGGCCAGGGCGGCCAGTTTCGAAGCCGGAACCTCGAAGCCCTCCGGCCGGCCGGCGATGATCGTCACTCGGCTGGTGAAGACGAGCAGGTCCAGGGCGGTCTGGACCGCGTCCTCGTCGTGACCTACCACGCCCACGACCCGGTCGATCGATCCATAGCCGTCGCAATGGATGCACCAGAAGAGGCTCCGCCCGACGCAATCGTCCCGGCCGGGGAATTCCGGGAAGTGGCCGAAGACGCCGGTGGCCAGGNNGAACTCCGGAAAATGGCCGAAGACGCCGGTGGCCAGGATGACCGTCCGGGCGAGCACTTCCATCGGGCCGCCTTGCGGAACCTCGCCGAACATGCGGGCCATCTCCGCATCGCGCGGGATGGTCTGGCCCGGCCCGCCGCCCAAGGCGCCGCCCTCGGGCAGGCGTTCAATCCGCAGCCGGACCCTATCGCCTTCGAGCTTGGCGGTGGCGACGTGACCGAGTATCAGCTCCGCCCCGTACCTGGCCGCGTGGCGCCAGCCGAGCCGGCGGATCTCGAGGGCCGAGATCCCGTCCGGGAAGCCCAGGTAGTTGTGGATGGAGTGCTGCCAGCGGAAGCGATCGCGCTCGTCGACGAGGAGCACGCTGCGCCGCATGCGCCCCATGTTGACGGCCGCCGAGAGGCCGGCAGCGCCGCCGCCGACGACGACGCAATCCAGCTCTCGAGCGGCGAGTTCGGGCTCGGGCGCGTTTCTGGGCTCGGGCGCGTGTTCGGGCGATTTCATCCCGCAATCATGCACTAGTTGCGTCCGGCGGCCTGCTCTCCCTTGGGGGCCGCCGGCGGCCGTTGGAACTAACCTCGCGCCTCAAAGCGTTCGAGCGTATACCGATCTACTTCCGGCTCGTCGAGCGTGACCCGGGTCGGCACCGCCATGCGGCCCTTTACGATCGGAAGAGGCACGGCCAGTAGGTCGTGGACGAGCAGGCCCGCCGTGGCCAGGCCGTGCGCCGGCTCGGGGGCGAGCGGCCCCTCGAGTGTGCGACCGGCCCCCATCGCCGCCGCGATCCGGAGCACGGCGGCCATCCCAACACCGGTCTCGAAATAGGTGCCCAGGACCACCAGCGCCCCGGCGGCCGAGGCGGCCTCGACGATCCGCATGGTCGCGGCCAGCCCACCGACACGAGCCGGCTTGACGACAAGCACGTCGCCGGCCCCCTCGGCCAGGGCGGCCCGCGCCGCGCCCTCCGAGTCGATGCTCTCGTCGAGCGCGATCGGAACCTCGACGCGCTCGCGCAGGGCGGCGTGGCCGGCAATGTCCCAGGCGGCGAGCGGTTGCTCGACATACTCGATCCGGGACGGCTCGATGGCGGCGATTCTCTCGGCGGCGGTCTCGAGGTCCCAGGCGCCGCCGGCGTCGACGCGCAGGCGCGGCTCCGGGCCCACCGCTGCGCGCAGCGCTCGAAGCCGCTCGACCAGCTGGTCGGTGGTGCGCTCGAAGCCGGCCCTGAGCTTGAGCGTGTCGAACCCGAGCTCGACCGCCTGCGCGGCCGCGTCCGCCCCTGCGTGGGGGCCTCCGAATGTGATGACCGCACAGACCGGGATCGTTTCGGCGCCGGCCGAAGCCGCAGCGCCGGCGGAGGTGGTGGCGCCGGCGGGGGCAGTCGCCCTGCCTGCAGCCGCCCGAAGGGCGGCGATCGCGCCGTCGAGCGCAGCCATCGCGGCTCGGCCCGGTTCGCCCTCGGCCGCCAGTTCGGGCCATACCGGCAACCGTCCCGCGGCCAGTTCCGGCACGATCTCGCGGATCAGCCTGTCAAGCGCTCCCGTGGTGACATCTGTTGCAAACGGATTGAGCGCGGCCTCGCCGAGCCCCTCGTTGCCGGCCTCGTCCACGACGCGCAGCAGCCACGAACGCCGGTGCGTGAACTCCCCGCTCGCGTCCAGGAGCGGCCGCCTGAAAGGAACGCGAACGTGGATCGCCTCGACCCGCGCCAGGCGTGGCGGGGCGGCGGGATCGGAGGGTGGCATCGTGAGCCGCCGCGTCAGCGGCCGGGGGTGTGCATCGCAGCATTCTAGGCGGCGCGCCTCGTTGCGCTGGATGGCGTGCGCCCTTCGGCGCGAGCCGCCTATCGCGGCGGCGCGTAGGCTCAGCCTAGCTTGATCGGGTTGGGTTCCACCAACCCCAGCGTCCCACCGATTGGAGAGTTCTATGGCGATCATGGCTGTGGCGTTTCCGATTGCTCCGGGCAAGACCGAGGACTGGCGGCGGTTCGTCGGCGAGTTGAAGGGCGCCCGTCACGCCGAGTACATCGCGTCCCGCAAAGGGCTTGGCCTACGCGAGCGAACCTTCCTGCAGGCCACGCCGATGGGCGACCTCGTGATCGTGACCCTCGAAGGCGACAACCCAGGCCAGGCGTTCGGTCGATTCGTCAACGCGACCGACCCGTTCACTCTCTGGTTCCTGGGGCGGGTAAAGGAAGTCCACGGCATCGACCTCAAGCAGGCTGCCTCGGGCCCGATGCCGGAGCTGGTAGTCGACTCGGTCGCATAGCCCGCCCGCTCTTTCGCAAGGCCATTGGACAGGACCCTCGGCCTGGAGCCAGTTCAGGCCGAGGGCGACCTGGCAAACCGCCAAAGCGGCCCGCCCGCGCCGGTGGCGTTGGCGGGCCGCGTGGCACGTACTAATCTCCGCAACGCCGCCGACCTCCTCCGAGCGGGAGTAGCTCAGTCGGTAGAGCGTCAGCCTTCCAAGTCAGAATCTCGGAAGCGCGGTGCTCTCCTCGTGAAGTTTCCTCACGAATCGCCCATTTCAACTCCAATTAGGCTCTCTAGGCCACGGTGTCTAATTCGCGTTACAGAGCCTAATTAGCAACCCGGTTTAGCAGGCAGTTCTGAAAGATTGGCGACGCTTTGGTCGGCTGGGTGGGCGGCCGACGAGCGCGGTGCTAAGTCGACGCTGATGCTGTCGCCAGCCCTTCCGATCAGTCGGGGCGAGAGGAGTCAAACCGCCCGTAGCGACCTGAATGTCCCACTGGCGCTCTCGTGCGAACTCATCGGTGCAGGCCGCTGGTCGCTTGCTGCCGGATGAGGCCTCGTGTTCGTGCTTAGCCGCCTCGGTCCCCTGGGGTCGGCTCGGCCTGCGAGCGAGCCAGGCCATCAGCCGCGGACATCGCCCACCTGGGTGGCGAGCTCCTGAGCCTGCTCCGCGCGGATAGAGGCGACCTCCCGTCTCCCGGGAAGGAATAGCGCGGGAATGATGGCGAGCGCTGTGAGGCCGATTGACCACCAGAATGCGTTGTCAAACGCGGTGGCGCGACCCACAAGACCGCCGGCGGCCTGCGCAGCGAGCTGTGTTTGGAGGATCAGAGCGAAGACGGCCGCGCCAAAGGCGCCGCCCAGTTGCGACGTGATCCGAGTGGCGATGCTGGCGTGAGGGACCTGGTTGGGCTTCAGGCCCAGGTAGGCCCCAGCCATGACGGGGATGGTCACCGCTCCGAGGCCGGCACCACGGACCACCAGGGATGCGCCGAGAAGAAGCTCATTGGTGTTCACTCCGGCCTGCGTATAGGCGAGAGTGCCGGCCATCGTGAGAAGAAAGCCAACAAGCACGATGGGTCGAGCGCCGATGCGGTCGGTCAGCCGGCCCGCATAGCCTCGGGTCAGGAGCATCCCCAAGCCCTGCGGGGCGAGGAGCAGCCCGGCGGCGAGGGCGCTCTGGCCGCGCACCTGCTGCTCGTAGAGGGGGAGCAGCAGCATCGCTCCGTATACCGACAGACCCGAGAGGAATAGCAGGACGTTTGAGGCCGTGAAGGAACGCACCGCGAATAGCCGCAGGTCCAGGAGCGGCAGCTTGGCGCGGAGCGCATGGACGACGAAGCCGGCGAGAAGCGCAGCGCCGATGCCGACAGGTAGCAGGACGGCCGAGTTGCCGAACCCGCCATGATTGCCGGCCTGAGAGAGTCCATAGATCATGGCGGCGAGGCTGGGCGACAGCAGCGCGAGGCCGACCACGTCGAGGTGCGAACTCTTCTTGGGTGCAGTTGGCGCAAGGTTACGCCACGCCAGCACGAGACCAGCCACGCAGAACGGGATGTTGACCCAGAAGATCCAGTGCCACGAGAGCTGGCTCAGGATCAGGCCGCCGATGACCGGACCGAGGATCGGCCCGAGCAGTGCCGGAAGGCTGACCAGGGACATCATCTTCCCGAGGTTGCGTGGGCCTGCGGCATTGACGAGCAGAGTCTGGAGGACGGGCAGCATCAGGCCACCGCCGATGCCCTGCAGCACCCGGAA
>PMIQ01000047.1:154-1332 GCA_003157175.1 Chloroflexota bacterium | reverse complement strand
TCGAACATGACCGCCATCGCCCCGATGAGCAGGGGCACCGCAAGCTTCAGGAACGCTGGATCGAGCCCCTCGCTCTCGGTTGGCTCTTTCACTTCTTGGCCTCGTGTACTCGGCCTGGATTCACGATGATCCCTCTCCTTGTGGAGTGGGTCTTTACTTGCCGACCGGTTAGTGACAGGATGTTGTCGCGAAGATACCGTATGACTAACCGGCCGTCAAGTAAGTTATCCAGAGACCGGTCCGGAGGATCGAAAACGTGAGTCCCCGCCAAGCAGATACGCGCCAGCGCGCACTAGATGTCGCCCTCGAGCTCTTCGCCGAGCAGGGCTACGAGAAGACGTCGCTGCGGGAGATCGCCGAGCGGCTCGACGTCACCAAGGCGGCGCTCTACTACCACTTCGCGTCCAAAGAGGCGCTCCTGGCCGGGATTGTCGACAGGTTGGTCGAGCCTGCAGACGAACTCGTCACCTGGAGCCAGACGCAGCCGCGCACGACTGAATTCCGCCAGGAATACTTGCGTCGACTCGCCGCGCTACTCCAGGGGCAATGGAGCCGCTGGATCAGCTTTGTGCAGCAGAACCAGCCGACCCTGCGCGATCACACTGAGGCTGGGCAGAAGATGCAGAGCCGCTTGCTCCTGCTCTGCGCGCCCATCATCGAACCCGATGCCGTTCTCCAGGATCAGCTGCGCTCGCTACTCGGCCTGCTCGCTGTCTACCTCGGGAATCTCGCTCCTGCTTCGGCGATGCTCCGATCACTTGGCTTCGAAGCTACGCCCGAGGAACTGACGGTCGCTGCCATGGACGTCGCACTCGAGCTTGTGGGGGAGCGGACTTCCCGACGGTCCTGACGGCAGCGCGGCGGGCGTCCTTCCGCGTCAGCCCGCCATGGGGACTAGGCGTCGCCCCAGCCGCTGCGGGACCGCGACGGGTAGGCTGCACCTACCTGAATGGTCAGGGCGAGAGGAGTCGGCCCGACCATGCGGCTTGAATGTCCCACTGCCGCTCCGCTGCGAACTCATCGGACGGGCCGGCGGTCCCATGCGCCGGATGAGGCAACGGATTCGCCGCCACGGCCGGACCGCTCCATGACGCGACGGCGCGTCCAGTCCGGCGCGCGGGCCCCCATGGTCGATAGACTGAACGACCATGCCCGGCAGCCGCCGGTCCCGTTCAGGG
>PMIQ01000047.1:0-141 GCA_003157175.1 Chloroflexota bacterium | reverse complement strand
TCCGGCGATGACGATCGCGGTGAGCTCCACTTCGGGATCGTCAGAATCCCGACCGATCCGTTCGGCCAGTGATGCGCCGACTGTCGCGGTGAAGCGTTCGAACTCGACATAAGGCGCCGCACGAAGGGTCGGCGAGCTTTC
>PMIQ01000237.1:5266-12262 GCA_003157175.1 Chloroflexota bacterium | reverse complement strand
TGGTCGAGGGCGGCTTCTTTGGCCGGATATTGTCGGTGCGCGGCGATTTCGGCTACTGGGTGTACGAGGGTGACTGGCAGCTGCCGCAGCGACCGTCCTGGAACTTTCGGAGCGAAGATGGCGGCGGCATCATCGTCGACATGTTCTCGCACTGGCGCTACGTTTTGGACGACATCGTCGCGCCCGTGAAAGCGGTCTCGTGTCTGGGCTTCACGCACATTCCGGAGCGCGTCGACGAGGAAGGAAAGGTTTACAAGGCGACTGCCGAGGACGCCGCCTACGGGACGTTCCTGCTCGAAGGCGACATCGTCGCCCAGATGAACTCATCCTGGTGCACGCGCGTCTATCGCGACGATCTCTTCGTCCTCCAGATCGACGGCACCGAAGGCAGCGCCATCGCCGGGCTGCACCGATGCTACAGCCAGCATCGGGCGAACTCTCCGCGACCGCTCTGGAATCCTGACCTAGAAGCTCGAACCGACTACCGCGCCGATTGGATCGAAGTGCCGGACAACGGCACCTTCGACAACGGCTTCAAAGTCCAGTGGGAGCTCTTCCTCAAGCACGTCGTGTGTGGGGACCCCTTTCCGTGGGACTTGATGGACGGCGCCAAATCCATCCAGCTCGCCGAGTTGGGCCAGCAGTCCTGGGTCGAACGTCGGTGGGTGGACATCCCCGACCTGGAGGCCTGACCCGTGACCGGCATCGCCGCGGCTGACGGACTTGAGGTCCGGCTCAGTTTCAACCAGATCACGGCTGATCCATACGGGATGCGCGACGTGGTGGACGCTTGCGTTCAGCATGGCGTGAAGACGATCTCAGTCTGGCGGCACAAGGTCGACGAGCTTGGGCTCGAGGCCACGGCCGGGCTCATCCGCGACGCTGGCCTCGGAGTCTCCAGCCTGTGTCGAGGAGGTTTCTTTCCGGCGGCCACGGAAGCCGAGGTGGCGTCCAGGCATGAGGACAACGTGCGGGCTCTCGAGGAGGCGGCCACGCTCGGCTCGCCCTTGCTCGTGCTCGTGTGCGGTCCGGCGCCGGACAAGGACCTGGATCGGGCGCGACAGCAGGTCGTCGAGGGGATCGCCGCGCTCCTGCCGGTCGCCGAGCGCCTGAAAGTGAAGATCGGGATCGAGCCCCTCCACCCGGTCTTCGCCGGCGACCGATCTGTGATCGTCACCCTTGCTCAGGCGAACGAGATTGCCGAATGCTTCCCTGCCAGCCTGGTAGGTGTCGTCGTGGACGTGTACCACGTCTGGTGGGATCCTTGTGTGTACGATGGGATTCGCCGCGCCGCCGACCGAATCCTGGGCTTCCACGTCTCCGATTGGCTGGTTCCCTCACCCGACCCGCTCATGGGCCGCGGGCTCATGGGCGACGGCGTGATCGAGCTGCGCCGCCTCCGCAAGGCAGTCGAGGCGGCCGGGTACTTCGGCCCGATCGAGGTCGAAATCTTCAACCGCGACGTGTGGGCGATGCCCCTTGACGATCTGATGACCAAGGTCAAGGAGCGCTTCGTTGCCCACGTCTGATCGCTTCTCTGGGGCGGCGCCCGTACCGCCTACGAGGGGCCGCCGCCGAGAGACCAATTCACCGCGCGTCCCCGAACGAACCCATCCACGAGAGAGCGAGTCCCGCAAATGAGCCAGGACCAGGCAAAGATCGACGTGCTGGTGGTAGGGGCAGGCATAGCGGGTCTCGCCCCAGCGTCCGTGGCCGCCGACGCCAAAGCCGGCGGGGTCTTTCACGCGGGATACGGGGCCGGGCTGGGGATGTCGTTGGTCCTCGGGCGGCGGGCCGCTCGAACCGCGATGGCCAAGATTCGTGCACGGCGAGACGCCGCGCCATTCTCGAGGTAGCCGGAACCCATGCCGCGGTCCTCCACAGCACCGTTCCTCGGCACTCATAAGGAAACCTTTGCTATGCCGTCGCCTTGCGCCGTAGAGAAGCAAGCAGCAGGCTACTCGGACTCGAATGCAGACGGCTTAGATCGCCGCGGAACACCTTCGCACGCAGAAACATGCTCAAATCCGCGCTCGGATAACGTCCGCCCTCCCTCGGACTCACGTGCTCAACGCCCCTTGACCAGCCGCGCTAGCATCTCTGCAGAAAAGGTTTTCCATCGGTCCTCTGGCGCGCCTTGCGACTCGTCACGGGTGCTCAGGCATCAGGAGGAGCAATCGGTGGTCTCGCGTTCGACAAAGGTTCCTATGCCGGTGGCGACGACGGGTTCGGCGCAGTGCGTGCAGTGTGAGGGGGTATGCGGCGATCGTGGCCGCGGGCGGTCGGAGGCCGCCGGACGGATGGCGTTCGCCCGTTGCGATGTAATGGCGATCCTGCTCGACGCATGGCACAGCGTCTTCCCAGCTCAGGCAACTCGAGGGTGACGCCACGATGACCCAACCAGCCACCGACGGCCCGCTCCTCTTGCAGATGAGCGGAATTGGAAAGAGCTTCTTCGGTGTGCCCGTTCTCTCGGACGTCGACTTCGAATTGCGAGCGGGCGAGGTTCACGCCGTTCTGGGCGAGAACGGAGCGGGGAAGTCGACGCTTATGAAGATCCTCTCGGGCGCGTACCGGCCGGATGCCGGGACGATCACCCTCGAGGGCCAGCCGGTTACCTTCAGGCACCCCAGGGACGCCCAGATCAAGGGCATCAGCATCATCTACCAGGAATTCAATCTCCTGCCCGAACGAACCGTTGCCCAGAATATCTTCCTCGGTCGAGAGCCTCGGCGTGGTCCGATCGTGGACCGGAGGGCCATGGACTCGGCGACAGGCCGCCTCCTGGCTCAAGTGGATCCGAGCGGCACGATCGCTCCCGATGACCTGGTAGCGCACCTTTCTGTAGCTCAGCAGCAGACCGTCGAGATCGCCAAGGCGCTCTCATTCGACTCGCGAATCCTGGTCATGGACGAGCCAACGGCCTCGTTGTCGCCTCATGAGGTCGAGGCCCTGTTCGGACAGGTCCGAGTGCTCCAGAAGAAGGGCATGGGGATCGTCTATATCTCGCATCGGCTGCGCGAGATATACGAAGTGGCCGACCGGGTGACTGTCTTGAGGGACGGACGCAAGGTGGCCACGGTCGGCGTGACCGAAACGAACATGTCAGATCTCGTGCGGATGATGGTCGGCCGCGATCTCGAAGACTACTTCCCGCCTCATGCGACGAGCGAGGAGTTGGGCGAGGTCATGATGGCCGTCCGCGACGGCAACGTGACCCGACGCCTCCACGACATCAACTTCGAAGTCCGGGCCGGCGAGATCTTGGGCATTGGAGGTCTGGCCGGTTCGGGTCGTTCCGGACTTGCCGAGGCCCTCTTCGGCGTTGCCCCCTTCGACTCCGGCGCCATCGAGCTCGGTGGCGAACGTGTTCACATTCGATCGCCACGCCAGGCCGTGCGCCGAGGCGTCGCGTTTCTCACCGAGGATCGCAAGGCCGAAGGTCTGGTCCTGTCGCTGTCGATTCGCAACAACATGCTGCTAGCCATGCGCAGCATGGGGCGCTTGCTCGATTCGCGATTGCCACACCCGGTATCCGTCCGCGAGCTGGCGGCAAATGTAGATCTGCGTGCCACAAGCATCGATCAAGAGGTCCGCTTTGTGAGCGGCGGTAACCAACAGAAGGTCGTGCTAGCTAAGTGGCTGGCGACACGCAGTCGCGTCTTCATCTTCGACGAGCCGACCCGAGGTATCGATGTCGGCGCGAAGGCCGGCATCCACGACCTGATGCGGAGTCTTGCTCGAAGAGGAGCGGCGATCGTCATGATTTCCTCAGAACTGCCCGAGCTCCTCGGTATGAGCGATCGCATCCTCGTCATGCGGAACGGGTCGATCCAAGGCGAGTTGCCATCGGGGGCGACTGAAGATGACGTGATGTTCATGGCCACCGGCGAGAAGGCGTCGGTGCCAGCATGACGGATTTAACCTCGCTTCGGCCGAAGACACGCCTGGTTCTCATCGGCCGGAAGATCCTGCGGGCGGGCAGCGCACCGATATTCGTCGTGCTCGGCGTCATATACCTGCTGGCCTCGATCGTCGTTAGCGTTGCCAACGAGGGGACACTCCTTTCGATCGACGCGCTCGAGTCAGTCCTTTCTAGGTCCGTCGGTCTTGGCATCGTCGCCATGGGTCAAACGTGCGTGCTCATAGTTGGCTCGATCGACCTTTCCGTTTCCTATCTCATCAGCGTTTCGGCTACCTACTCGTCGGCGATCATGAACGACGACCCGAACAAGATGGCTCTCGGGGTGGTGGTCGTCCTGGCGATTGGCGCCCTCGTTGGTCTCGCCAATGGCCTTGTGATCACCAAGCTTCGTGTGAATCCATTCGTGGCCACACTGGGTATGAGTTTCATTCTCAGTGGCGTTCTCAACGCCTCGTTCCAAGACTACTCTGGCGCCGTGCCAGATCAGTTCCAGTACCTGGCGTATGGCTACTTCGGCCCAATTCTCGTGCCTTTCATTCTTCTTGGGGGAGTGGTCGCCGCAGTCTGGATCCTCCTGCGCTACACGACTATGGGGCACCACATGTATGCGGTCGGCGGGAGTGAGGAAGTCGCTCGCCTGTCTGGCATTAAATCACACCGAGTGATCATTGCCGCCCATGTGATCTGCGCTCTCACGGCGGTCGTGACGGGCTTGTACTTGGCAGCCCGCATCAAGTCGGGAGCGCCTTGGATCGGCCCCGATGGCAACTACTCCCTTGAGTCGATCGCCGCCGTCGTCCTGGGTGGGACGGCCCTGAGCGGCGGGCGAGGCGGCGTTTGGGGCACACTCGCGGGCGTCATGATCCTGTTCGTTCTGGACACCTCCTTCAATTCGCTCCAGGTTGATGAGTTTCTTCAGAACGTGGCGCGTGGCGTGATCATCATCGGCGCCGTCGCCGTGTACACGTATCGCATAAACAAGAGGCGGCGATGACACTCGAGACCCCAGCCCCCATCGATCGAGTCTCAATGGGACCCAGCGAGGCGAGTCTGGGCGTTCGGGCGCTGCGTACTGTGCGGAGTACTCCTCCGATCTTCTTGATTCTGTTGGCACTTCTGCTGGCGATATACAGCCAGGCCCCGACATACAACTTCGTGTCCATCTTCAAGAACGGGGCAGCGCTGGCCATCCTCGCAGCGGGCGAGTTGTTCGTGATCGTCTCTGGCGAGTTCGACCTATCGGTCGGATCGCTCATCACCGTCGTTGTGACGATGTCGGCGACCATCGCCAACGGCGACCCCAGCTCCACGCCGATGGTCTTCGCGGTGATGATCGTGCTCGGGGTCGTCGTCGGTGTTGTAAATGGTTTCATAGTAACTCGGCTCCACGTCCCATCCTTCGTGGCCACGCTCGGGATGATGCTCATACTCGTGGGGGCGGTGAACTACATCACCGGTGGGACACCTCTGGGCAACCTACCCGCAAACTTCAGGATGTTCGGTCGCGACGCGATCAACAACTTCCCCGTTCTTGGCACCTTGCCCAACTCGATTGTTGTTCTATTTGTCACTGGACTGCTGCTGTACTGGCTGCTTCAGCGGTCTAACTTCGGCAAGCGGATCTACGCGGTTGGTGGAAACTCTCGCGCCGCTGATCTGGCCGGCATCGATGTGGCAGGCACTAAGACCCTTGCATTTGTCGTCTCAGCCCTCTCCGCCGTCGTTGCAGGGATTCTCCTGGGCGGTTACGCCGGTGTGTCGGTCAACGTGGGCAATGGATATGAATTCCAGGCCATCTCCGCCGCTGTCATAGGCGGAGCGGCCCTCACAGGTGGTCGGGGCACAGTAGCCGCGGCAATTGCCGGCGGTCTCACGATGCAGGCGCTGTTCGCGCTGTTGAACGTGCTCGGGTATCCGCCAGAGCTTCGGGACACGGTCGAGGGCGTCATCGTCATCGGGGCCGTCGCATATGGTTCCTACCAGCTTCGCAATGCCAAGTAGAGAGGAGGTTGGTTGTTAAGGACTCGCGTTTCTTGTAACCAAGAGAGAGAGCAGAGGACAAAATGAANNACGGCGAGTGTTACTCAGCCGCCGGCAACCGCTATTGCTGGAAGTCCGCTTCCGAGTGTCGCCTCCAGCGCTACTGCTAGCACTGCCAGCTTGATCAAATACCTGAACACAACTACGACCTGCCAGGGCGCCGTGCCGGACGCGTTCTTCAGCGAGCAGGAATGCGAAAAGCAGCTCACTGAGCGCACCGCCGTACCCTCGGGGCCAAGCGACCAGCCCTGGCTTCAAATGATCAACCCGAACATGGTTGACACCACGAAGTACAAGAAGAACGGCCCTTATAAGATCTGCGTGTCCGAGGCCGGGGAAAACAACGCCTGGCGTGTCGTCGGCTGGGAGGTCATGCAGGCTGAGGCGGCCATCGAAGGCGTCACACTCGACCATGTCATCGCCAACGGCGCGGACGACAAGCAGATTTCCGATATTGCCGACCTCGTGAAGAACGGCCACTGCAGCGCCCTCGTCATCTCTCCGAACTCCACGGCGGCCCTGACGCCAGCCGTCGAGCAGGCCTGCGCTTCGGGCATCCCGGTCGTCATCTTTGACCGTGGCGTCACGACTAACTGTCCAGTCAGTTTCGTCCATCCCATCGGCGGCTACGCCTTCGGCGCATCGTCCGCTGAATACATCGCATCAGTGGTCCCGGCTGGCTCGAAGATCGTCGCGCTGCGCATCCTGCCAGGAGTGGACGTTCTGGAAACCCGCTGGCTCGGTGCCCAGGCCGTCTTCGCGCAGCACAACATCACCGTCGTCGAGTCTCAATTCGACAATTCCGACGCCTCCCAGGCCAAGACGATCGTCAGCGACGCTCTCGACAAGAACAACAACCAGATCGCAGCCGTCTGGGCCGACGCCGGCTTCGCGTCCGTCGCGGTCAGTGAGGTCTTCGAGGATCGCGGGCTCAAGATGGTTCCGGTCATCGGTGAAGACCAGAATGACTTCCTCCAGAAGTGGAGCCAGAACCCGTCCTATCCGTGGTTCGCTTCGACCTATCCGACCTA
>PMIQ01000237.1:0-5220 GCA_003157175.1 Chloroflexota bacterium | reverse complement strand
TCCGTTGGGCGCCCGCGGGGGTCGGCCTCACTCGGCCCCCGCGGGGTTCTTGTACCCGCCGTGGCGGCATGGCGATCGGGCCTCAGGAGGCAGGCGAACACTCATGAATCCAATCGGAGCCAACACCTGGATATGGGTTTCGCCGCTCACGGACGAGCGGCTGGCTAGTCTGGCGCCGCGCATTCGGGCCTGGGGCTTTGACGTCGTGGAGCTACCCATCGAAAACCCGGGGGACTGGGATCCCGGCCGAGCCGCCGATATCCTTTCCGGCCTCGAACTCGGGGCCACCACCTGCGCAGTCATGCCCGACACGCGCGATCTCCTGAGCGACAACCCGGCTGTCGTCGCCTCGACGCAGGAGTACATCAAGAGCTGCGTCCGGATCGCCAAGCGCGTTGGGGCGCGGACGGTAGGCGGACCGATCTACACACCAGTGGGCAAAACCTGGCTGATGAACGCCGATGCCAGGCGCGTCGCCGTGGCGAGGCTCATCCAGGCGTTGCGGCCCCTTTCGGAGGATGCCGCCGAGAACGGCGTAATGCTGACGATCGAGCCGCTCAACCGCTACGAGACCAGCTTCATCAACACCGTCGAGCAGGCCGTGGAGGTAGTGTCAGCCGTCGACTCGCCCGGTTGCGGCGTCCAGGTCGATACCTTCCACATGAACATGGAGGAGAAGAACCTGCGGGAAGCCATCCGTTGCGCCGGCAAGTGGTTGGGCCACGTCCAGGTGTCTGGCAACGACCGCGGCTCTCCCGGAGCCGACCACATTCCGTGGCGCGACGTGGCAGATGGTCTGCGTGATGTGAACTACAAAGGTCCGATCTGTATCGAGTCGTTCACATCGGCGAACAAGACGATTGCGCGGTCCGCCTCCATCTGGCGGCGCCTTGCGCCAACACAGGACGAACTGGCGGTCGACGGGCTCGCGTTCTTGCACAACCTGCTGGACGAAAGTCGCGTGGACGAAGCCCGTGACGCCAAACTAGAGCCCGCCTCGGGGGCCACACCCGACCGTCTGTCTCCACCCTCGACGGAGATGACATGAGACTGGGGCTCTTCCTTGTTCTGTTCGGCGATCTGTCGATCGCCGAGGCGCTCGACCGTGCGGTCGCAGCGGGCGTGGATGACGTCGAGATCGGGACCGGAAACTACCCCGGCGCGGCTCACTGCGACCCGGCCGCTCTCCTCGCCGATGCGAATGGTCTCGCCGCCTTCAGGCACGCCATCGATTCGCGCTGCCTGACCGTCAGCGCCCTGGCCTGTCACGGCAACCCGCTTCATCCTCGTTCCGATGTGGCCAGGGCCCATCACGAGACGTTCATCCGAACGGTCGAACTGGCACAGCGCCTTGGCGTCGATACGGTGACCCTCTTCTCGGGCTGCCCCGGCGACTCCGAGACGGCGACGTACCCGAACTGGGTCACGTGCGCCTGGCCGACAGAGTACGGGGAGCTCCTCGAATGGCAGTGGCGCGAGAAGGTGATCCCCTACTGGCGAGATCAGGCGCGCTTCGCTCAGGCCCATGGGGTACGACTGGCCTTCGAGATGCACCCGGGCTTCGTCGTGTACAACCCACCGACCCTGCTCCGGCTCAGGGAAGCCTGCGGCGACGCCGCGGAAGTCATCGGCGCGAACCTCGATCCGAGCCATCTCTTCTGGCAGGGGATCGACCTCGGGGCTGCCATCGAAGCCCTCGGACGCGCCCGCGCGATCTTCCATGTTCACGCCAAGGACATGGCGCTTCTTCGACCCGCGGCTCTGGCCGGGGTCCTGGACACCACCCCTATGGACGAGGTGGCCCGCCGCAGCTGGGTGTTTCGGACGATGGGCTACGGGCACTCCGAACTCGANNCTCCTCTCCGTGGACGAGGGGTTGCGTCGCGCGGTGAGCTTCCTGCGTGGAGTGATGCCCTCCGAACCTGCCTTGAAGGAAGCCTGGTGGACGTGAGCTCGTCAGGCGGCAAGATGCTGCGAGCCGCCGTGATTGGGGTCGGCTTCATCGGCCCGCACCATGTGGATGCGATCCGCCGGACCGGCTACGCGGATGTCGTCGCCCTCGGTGGGACCGACGAACGACAACTCAGCCTCCGTGCGGCTGCCCTCGGCGTCGCTCGCGCGACGCGCGACGTGGCGTCGATCCTGGCCGATCAGGCGATCGATGTCGTCCACATCTGCACGCCCAACGCCTCGCACGTTGAGCTGGCCCGGGCGGCTCTCGAGGCTGGTAAGCACGTCGTCGTCGAAAAGCCGGTCGCGCTCGACTCTTCGTCGGCTGACGGCCTGGTCGCGCTGGCCGCGGCACGCCGGCGACATGCCATGGTCGCCTTCACATATCGCGGCTATCCGATGGTCCGTCGGGCCAGGAGGCTCGTACGCGACGGCGAGCTCGGCGACTTGCGGCTGATCCACGGCCAGTACCTGCAGGACTGGCTCTCGGAGGAGTCGGACTACAACTGGCGTGTCGACCCTGAGCTGGGCGGCGCGTCCGGAGCGGTCGCGGACATCGGCTGCCATTGGTTCGACACGGTCGAGTTCGTCTCAGGCCGGAGAGTCGAGGCCGTTTTCGCCGACCTGGCGACCGTGGTGTCGGGAAGGGACCGGCCGGTCGACGCGGCTGCGGTCGAGGCAGGCGTGGAGCCCCCGACAACGAGAGTCGCCGTCGTCTCCGAAGATGCGGCCGTCATCCTCGTTCGCTTCGAAGGTGGGCCCATCGGGTCGTGCGTCGTCAGCCAGGTCAGCCCGGGTCACAAGAACGACCTGGTCATTGAGCTGGCGGGCCGGAAGCGGTCGATGTGCTGGCGCCAGGAGTCACCCGAGCGGCTGTGGCTGGGCTCGCGCGCGTCCTTGGAGACGCTCGTCAGAACCCCGGACCAGTTGCCGCGGTCGGGCGTGCCGGAATTGCCGGCGGGCCATCCCGAGGGCTGGGGCGAAGCGCTGTCGGATCTGCTGCGGCCCTTCTATGCCGCGGTTGCCCGCGACGAGGAGCCGCCGAGCGTGGCTGCGGAAGCGGACTACCCGACCCTGGTTGATGGTGCCAGAGCCGTCCGCTTCGTCGAGGCGGTCCTCGCTTCAACCCGTGAGCAACGGTGGGTGTCACTCGCCGAGGCGAAACCAACATCCCCGACATGAGCGGCCACGCCGCGCTGCCCGACCGGTTGACCAGGTCGCAGGCGGAGGAACCGATCCGACTTGGCCAGAGTTGGCTTCTCGCTCTCGGCGTCCTGTTGATAGCCGCGAACCTACGGCCGGCAGTCACGAGCGTAGGACCGGTACTGCCCGAGATCGGCGCCGAGTACGGACTGTCTGGCGCGGCGTCGGCGCTCCTGACCGTGCTCCCGCTGGTCTGCTTCAGCTTGCTCGCTCCGGCAGCCCCCGTCCTGGCCGCTCGGTTCGGCGTCGATCGAACGCTCAGCCTTGTGGTCGCGACGATCGTGTTGGGGCTGGTTGTCAGGGTTGGGCCCGACCCGGCCCTCCTTTTCGGAGGTACGGCCCTGATCGGGGGCGCAATCGCTATCGGGAACGTCCTCCTGCCGGCTTTCCTGAAGCGGGAGTTCGGTCGGCCCGGTCTGATGACTGGGCTATATGCGACCGTTCTGGGTCTCACGGGTTCGATCGCTGCCGGGGCGACTGTGCCACTGGCAACTGCGCTGGGCGGCCGCTGGCAAATGGGTCTGGCGTTCTGGGTCATTCCGGCGGCCGTGGCGCTGCTCGTCTGGCTGCCTTTGTCTCGCCAGCGAACTGTGGCGGCCGTCTCCACACCATCGAGTTCATTCGTCAGCGCCCTGCACGACCGTGTGGCTTGGCAGTTAGCGATCTTCAGCGGCCTTCACTCACTCTGCTTCTACACGATAGTGACGTGGCTGCCATCGATTCTCCAAGCACACGGACTGTCCCCGACCGACGCCGGACTTCTGCTCGGCCTCACTTCGATCGTCGGCCTTCCAGGAGGACTGCTCATGCCGATCTGGGCGAGCCGCCGGCCGGACCAGCGGGTGGCCGTCGTCCTCGTGTCGTCTCTCACGGGAATCGGGCTCGTCGGGTTGCTTGTGGCGCCACCCGGGAGCGCGGTCTTGTGGGCCATCTTGATTGGCCTTGGCAACGGCGGCACCTTCCCACTGGCACTTACGCTGGTCACTCTCCGGACGAAGGCACCGGAGACCACGCAGGGGGTATGGGCGATGGCCCAGACGGTGGGCTACCTGCTCGCCGCCGCCGGACCTTTGGCGCTGGGCCTGCTCCACGACGTCACAGGGGCATGGGCTGCTGGATTGGCTCTACTGGTGGCGCTGGTTGCGGTCCAAGGGGTGGCCGGGCTGGGGGCGGGTCGGCCGGTTTACGTCAGGAACGTCTGACCGCCGCACACCTGACCCCCGCCCGTCAGCCCGGCAGAGAGCAGAACGGCCGCCGTTGGAGGGGAGCAGCGGCGGGCGTTCAGGGGAGGAAGCCGCGGTGGCGGCGCTGCTTGGGTCGTGGTCTTGAGTGAAACGTTCACGGCCGGGATAGCCATCGGGTTCGGGCTTGTGACCCTGGGCTCGGCGCTTGCAACGCGGCCAGTCCGGGCCGGAACGGCAGACCCGCGAGCGGCGCTCGGAGAAGTCCGGCTGCCCCGTGCCTGGGCGGATGAGCCAGCCGAGTAGCCAATCGGGCCGGTGACCCCCTCAGGCCAGGCCCCCCTTACGTTTGCGCTACGTTCGACGCATACTCATCGAGAGGCCTCGTTGAACAGGAACCTCCATAAGCACGGGGAACTCGTGCTGGCGAGACAGCGGAAGAATAGGCCCATGCCACTCACCGGAGAATACGAACCGAGCACCGCCACTTGGGCGCGCGAGCAGGCCGAGCTCTACGAGGCGACGAACGGCGAGAAGGACGGCCTTCATCACGGCAGGCCCGTGATCGTGCTGACCTCGGTCGGCTCGAAGACCGGCAAGCTCCGCAAGACAGCCCTTATGCGCGTCGAACACGACGGGGTTTACGCGGTGGTCGCATCACTCGGCGGCGCCCCGAAGAATCCGGTCTGGTACTACAACCTCAAGAAGAACCCGCACGTAGAGCTGCAGGACGGCGCGACCAAACGCGACTACACGGTGCGCGAGGTCGCAGGCGACGAGAAGGCCATCTGGTGGCAGCGCGCGGTCGAAACCTGGCCCGACTACGCGACATACCAGGCGAAGACCGACCGCCAGATCCCGGTGTTCGTGCTCGAACCGATGGAGT
>PMIQ01000174.1 GCA_003157175.1 Chloroflexota bacterium | reverse complement strand
GCACTCGGCCGAAGATCAGGAGTTTTACGCTCAGAAAGGGTTCGTTTCGGACCCCAAGCGATGCCCGAGCTGTCGGGCAACGCGACGTGCGAGCAGGGAGTCGGGGGGCGGCGCGGTCCGCGGCAACGGCTCAGGCGACGGGCCGCGCGAGTATTTCGCGGTGGTCTGTTCGCGCTGCGGCAATCAAGCCCAGGTGCCGTTCAAGCCGAACATGGACCGGCCTGTCTACTGCTCCGACTGCTTCCGCGCCGTCCATGCCCAGGGCGCATAGACCTCTCGCAAAAGAGAAAGCGGCGGTCGCCTTCCGGCGACCGCCGCTTTGATTCGACGCGACTACTTGGTGGGCTTGCCGGCGGCAACCCACTCCATATAGGCCGCATAAGTCATGAGCCCGCCGCCCACGAGAACGGCCAGGGCCGCAATGTACAGCGTCACAGGCTTCGAGTCGTTCACGTACTGCCCGATGAGGCCGTTGCAGAGGCCACCGCACGGGTCGTAGGTGAAGGCCTGGAAGAGGCCGATCAACGCGACGACTCCGACAACAGCACCCAGGATCAGGAGGATCAGGCTCAGCGGAAGCGGCCAGGTCATGGTCGAGTTGGTGTACTTGAGGTAGAGCACGACAACTGCGACCACGGCCGCCACGACGGCGAGCAGCCCAAGGGTCTGTGCGCCCGATGCGCTGTACCAGCTGCTGGTGAGTATCAGCCCGAAAATCCAACCGATTACGGCGACAATCGCGCCCAAGCCGATCAGCTTCTCGTTCTGGTTCATCTTCGCCAGGATCTCATTCAGCACGAGTAGAGCCTCCTTCTCCATCACGTCCGGGACGCAGCCCCGATCGGGGCCTCCGGCTACCTCGCTCCTGTCGGCCTATTGACGGGTCCCGAGGCCGATGAGAACGAACGCAGCCTACACCCCGGGCCCGAGCGTGACCAGATGGTTCTGCGGTCATGCCAACCGTTTTCTCCCTGGACCGCCCGCATACCAGAATGAACCCTGACGAGCCCGGGCAGGTGGCGGGGTTCACCTACCGGGACGAGTGGCGCCCGGCAACGTTCGGCGACTCATCTGGCGGGCCCAGATACCGCCCAGAAACCGCGTGGATCGGCGCCGGCAAGCTCCACGAAGCCGTCCCGCGCGACCGACCGGTGCCTGCCCGTTCGGCAGATGAAACGCCGGGCTCGATCCCGGGTCGCGGGTGTCGCCGGTGCTTCTGCCGGCGAAGCGGAGAGGCAAGACCTCGGCGGGGGCTTGGAGCCTTCCTCTGGTAGAATTGGTGTCGCTCCCAAACGGCGTTGCCGTATCCGAGCACCCACGGATCCGTCTGCCGGTGGTCGCGGCGCGCGACAGCCGAACTGGCTACGTCGATGGTTCGGGAGAATTGGAGGAGGCACAATGGCTCGGCCTGTCCGCACGGCGGTCGCTCCGACCCCGCTTCGGCCGGTGAAGTNNGGTGAAGTCCCACCTGATCGAGGACTACAACGCCCGAACGAACGTCGTCCGGTGCGATTGCGGTTGGTCGGGTAACGCGGACGATTTCGCCGTCCACAGGCGCGCCGTCGGCGCAGCAAGCCCCTCCTGACCGAGTCGCGCGGCATCGACCCGCCCTCTCCGGAACGTCCCCTCGCGACCTACGAAGACCTCGGCTACCGCGACGTCTTCTGGGCCGGCCGGCGGTACGAGGATGCCTGCGACAGGATCGCGGTCCGGGCGCTGCTGCCCCTATCGGGCGATCGTCTGATCGAGGTCGGAGCGGGATTCGGCCGGCTCGCCGACGAGTACGACGGCTACCGTGAGGTCGTCCTGCTCGATTCGTCCGAGGTGCACGTAGCGGCTGCCCGCGAGGCATTCGCAGGCGACAAGCGCATCGAAGTCGTACTTGGCGACGCCCGCGCCCTGCCCTACCCCGACGGCTTCTTCGACGCCACGGTTTGCGTCCGGGTGCTCCACCACTTCGCCGACCCCGGGCCGGTGCTGGCCGAGCTTGGCCGCGTTACCCGGCCGGGCGGCGTAGTCGTTCTCGAATACGCCAACAAGCGCAACCTCAAATCGATTGCGCGGCGCGTCCTGGGCCGCCAGCGCTGGTCGCCGTTCGAGCTTGGTTCGGTCGAGTACAAGCCGTTTCACTTCGACCATGCGCCGGTCGGCATCCGACGCGCGCTGCGCCGGGCCGGGCTGCCGATCGAGTCGATGCGGACCGCGTCGCTCTTCCGCCTGCCCCCGCTGACCCGCCGGCTGCCGGTCGCGCTCCTCGTGGCAGTCGAGGCCCGCCTTCAGGCGCCACTGGGACCGATCACGCCCGGGCCTTCGGTTTTCCTTCGCGCCAGGCGCTCGAAGTAGCGCGCCGGCCGATCGAGGCGGCGTCTTTCGGCCCTGCCTACCGGCCGGTCGGGCTCAGCACGCCTCTTTTCCGGTACCCCTCTGGACCGGCCGATAGAGGAAGTAGTTGGCGGCGCAGGCCGCCTGGTTGCCCTCGTGGACAGCCGCGCTGATCTGGTGGTCGTGCGGGCTGGTCACGTCCCCCGCGGCGTAAAGCCCCGGCACGTTGGTGTGCTGCTCGGCGTTCACGACGATGTGTCCCAGCTCGTTCACCTCCACGCCGAGCGCGATGGCGACTTCGTTGCGCGGCGTCGGCCGGCGGTAGACGAATACCATCTCGACCGGCAGCCGTGTCTCATCGGGACCGTCGAGCACGAGCTCCTCGATCCGGCCTTCCGCGTTGGTATAGCCGGCCACCGCGCATGGGTAGACGCCGATGCCGTTGTCGCGGAGATCGGCCAGGCGCTGGTCCGGGACGTCGAACCCCTCGGGCCGGCCGGCCACGATGGTCACCCGGTCGGTGAAGTCGAGCAGATCCAGCGCCGTCTCGACCGCATCTTCGTCGTGCCCGACGACGGC
>PMIQ01000096.1 GCA_003157175.1 Chloroflexota bacterium | reverse complement strand
GGGCCCGATTCACCAGGCCGTCCTCGGAGGGGCCAGCTCAGGCGGCCCGTTTGGCGGGCTCGATCCAATCGTTCTGGTGGCCTTCGCAGTTCTGTTCGTGCTCGGGTTCCTCTTCTACTCGCTCCTGTACGCGGCTCTCGGGTCGCTCGTGAGCAGGCAGGAGGACGTTCAGAGCGCCACCTCCCCGTTGATGATGCTGATCTTCGTCGGGTACTTCATGTCCATCTTCGGACTGCAGTCGATGGACGACACTTGGGTCAAGGTCGCTTCGTTCGTGCCGTTCTTCAGCCCCTACCTGATGCTGGCTCGGGTTGCGATGGGTCACGTGGCGCTCTGGGAGTTCGCGCTGGCCGTCGTGTTCCTGCTGGTCGGTATCGCCGCGGCGCTCGTCGCGGCGGCGCGCATCTACAGCGCCGGGGTGCTGCTCTACGGCCAGCGGGTCGGCCTTCGCCAGGTCCTGAAGGCGGCCCGCGTCTCGCGCTAGGAAGCGGCCCGGCGCGGCCGCGGCTGAGAGCGCGGCGCGGCGCCGGGCCGGCGTGCGCCGATCAGTCGTCGAACGGCAGCCGCTGGATCAGGGCCAGGACCGGCCGCGTCGGAGCTATCGGTTCGGGCAGCAGGTGGAGCGGCACTTCGCTGGGCCGTGTCGGGATCCAGCGCCACAGGTCGCTGTGGCGGCCGGGAAGATANNGGCCAGCTGTTCGCGGCGCTTAACGAGGGGCTGGGCGAGAAGCGGCCGCCCGCCGGACCAGAGCAGGTCGAAAACGAGGTAGACCGGGCTTAGCCCGGTAGTCTGTCCGTCGGCCAGGCGGCCCGCGAGCGCCTCATGGTCCATTCGGCCGGCCCGATCCGGCACGACCAGCTCGCCGTCGAGGATCGCGGGTGGATCGCCGACGAGATCGGCGATGTAGGCCAGCTCCGGCAGATGCGGCGCCAGGTCACGTCCGTCTTCGTCGATCAGTCGCAGGCTCGGTCTGCCCGGGCGCCCCGGTTCGATGAAGGCCAGGACGCGCCGCCCACCCCAGCTCGGTTCGAAGACGTGGTCGCTCGAGTCGAACGGCGCCTCGGCCGACCGTGGCATCATCGGCCGCAGGGTACGCGGCAGCCGCGCGACGTCGCCGGTGAGGCTCAAGTTCAGCTGGTCTGACACCTCTCGATGGTACGCCCTGGCGGGAGCCCCGCGGCCGGCGGCGCCATTTCGCCTACGGCCGGCCCAAGGCGCCCCGCTCAGTACTCATCGGGGACGAAGTGCTGGCTGAAGATCGGTGGACGAACGTAGCCGTCCTCGGCCTGGCGCGGCGGCAGCTCGATCTTGGGCTCGACGATGTTCTCGTACGGGATGACGCCCGCCTGGGTGGTTCGTGGGCGGGGAATTCCGGCGCGCGGCCGCTAACATCTCATCCAATGCGCTGGTTACGGGCCCTCTATGTCTCCAACGGCCTCGCCATCGGCGCTCTGTACGGGTTCGTGCCCGTCCTGTTGCAGTCGAGGGGCTTCGAGCCGGCCCTGATCGGCCTGACGACCGGCCTGGGTTCGCTCGCGTACGCCATCGCCCTGCCGGCCTGGGGTCACATGGGCGACATCGTCAGCGGCCCGCGTCGAACTCTGCAGCTGGCCTGCGTTCCGGCGGCCATCTTCGCCATCGGGCTGAGCGCTCCGATTCCGGCGGTGGCCATCATCTTCTGCCAGCTGGTGATCAGCGCCGGCGGAGGGCCGACTCTGGCCCTGACGGATGCGATGGCCGTGCCAACTCTCGCGAATGCCTCGCGTGAGTACTCGAGGCTGCGGCTGCTGACGAGCATCGGCGCGGCGGGCGCCGCCGTCGGCTGCGGTTTCCTGTACGCCCGGACCGGCTATCTTGCGGCACCGTTCGTGTACTTCTTCACCATGGCGGCGACCGTGACGTGCGTCATGTTCGTGCCGCTGGGCCGCGACAGCGAGCGCCGCCGAATGGCCCGCCGGGCGGCCGAAGGGCGAGCCCAGGCTGCTCCGGAGCGAGGCCGGTTCGGTTCCGTGGGGGAGGCCTTCAAAGTCCAGCCGCGGCTGATCGGCGTCCTGGCCTCGGTCACGCTCGTCTTCCTCGGCTGCATGTCGGCGGCGACCTACATCACCATCAGGATCTCCGACCTGGGAGGCGGCCCCGTGGAGGTCGGCCTCTCGAACGGCATCGGCTCCGTCGCGGAGGTTCCGGGCCTCATCCTGGCTGGCTGGCTCGCGAGCCGGATCGGGATTCGGATCGTTCTGGCGGTCTCGGCGATTGGCTTCGCGGCCTGCATGATGAGCTGGATCGTCCTGGTCGACGCCGGCCCGATCCTGGCCACGCGCTTCGCGTCGGGGGTCTTCTTCGGGGGCATCTTCTTCTCGTTTGTCATAACGATGGCCCGGTTGCTGCCGGTGCGCCTTCAGGCCACGGGCCAGACCCTCTTCCAGGCTGCCTGCTTTGGCATCGCCGCCATCCTGGCCAACTTCATCGGCGGGGTCCTGTATGCCACGGCAGGTCCGCTCGGAGTCTTCGGGGCCGGCGGCGTGTGCGCGATCGCCGGCGGTCTTGTGGGTTTCGTCGTCCTGCCCGGCGTCGCAGGAGCGGCGCCGCCCGTGGGCGCGGAGCCCGGGCTTCCCCTGTCCGACACGGCGGCGACCTGACCCCGGCGCGCGCCGCCCGCGCCGCCCGCGACGGCCGATCCGCCGCCGCAGCGGCCGCCGGTGCACGTCTCCGGCTCCGGACCCGGTACCATGCCGGTAGCGGCAAGACGGAGGAGGATCCATGCGGCTCTGGGGCGGTCGATTCGAAGGCACGACAGACGAACGGGTGGCCGACTTCACCCGCTCGATCGAGCTCGACCGCGCGCTGGCGATCGACGACATCGCCGGTTCGATCGCCCACGTTCACGCGCTCGGACGGGCCGGGCTCCTGGCGGACGACGAAGTGGCCGCGATCGTCGCCGGCCTGGACGGGCTGCACGGCGAAGTCGAGGCCGGAACGCTCGTCTGGGACCCGGCGCTTGAAGACGTCCACATGAACCTCGAAGCGGCACTGCGGGAGCGGATCGGGCCGCTGGCCGGGCGCCTGCACACCGGTCGGTCGCGCAACGACCAGGTCGCCACGGACCTTCGCCTCTGGCTGCGCCGCACGATCGACGGCCTGGACGAGGCGATCCTGGGCATGGAGCGCGCGCTCGTCGGGCTGGCGGTCCGCGACGGCGAGGCCGTCATGCCGGGCACCACGCACATTCAGCCGGCCCAGCCGGTGCTGCTCGCTCATCACCTGCTCGCCTACGTCGAGATGCTCGAACGCGACCGGGGCCGCCTGGCTGACTGCCGGCGGCGGGCAAACGTCTCGCCCCTGGGCTCGGGCGCGCTGGCGGGAGCCGGCTATCCGCTCGATCGCGAGGCGACAGCTGCGGAGCTCGGCTTCGACGGCGTGACGGCNNNNCAAGAAGAACCCCGATCCGGCCGAGCTGGTGCGGGGTCGAGCGGCGCGGACGATCGGGTCGCTGACCGGGATGCTGGCGCTGCTGAAGGGACTGCCGCTGGCATATCAGCGCGACCTGCAGGAGGACAAGGGGCCTTTGTTCGAATCGGCGGCCACGCTGGAGGCGTCGCTGGGCGTCATGGCCGGCATGGTCTCGACCCTGACCGTGGATCGCGCGCGGATGCGGGCCGCGGCGGGGGAGGGATACATCACCGCCACGGCCGTCGCCGATGCCCTCGTCCGGCGGGGAGTGGCTTTTCGGGCGGCTCATCATGTCGTGGGGACGCTGGTCGCCGAAGCGGAGAGGGGCGGCGTCGGGCTCGAGGCGCTGGACGACGCCACGATCGCCGCGGCGCTGGCCGGTTCCGACGACAGCATCGCGGTCACGATCATGGGAGATGCCGCGCTCCCCGGCGAGCTGCGCGCCGCCGCCGGGCTGGATGGCGCCCTGGCCAGTTGCGACGTCGTCGGCGGCACGGCCCCCCGGCGGGTGGCGGCGGCCCTTGCCGTGGCCAGAGCGCGCCTGGGCGCGTAGCCCCGACGAGTCCGGGCGGCCACCCGCTCCGCGTCCCGATTTGTTACTGAATCTGCGCGGCATTGATGTCGCATTCGAAGCCGACA
>PMIQ01000141.1:506-15699 GCA_003157175.1 Chloroflexota bacterium | reverse complement strand
GGCGCTCCGGGGCAGCGTTGGCGTAGGGATCAGCGTTGGGCTGGCTGGGCTCGAACCGGACGACACGCTCGAGCGGCTAACAGCCAGGGCCGACGCGGCGCTTCTCGAGGCCAAGAAGAGGCGCGGCGAGTAGTACGTGGGTTTTTGCGAGCCGACCACGCGCCGTGCGTTTGGTGTTGAACGAGAGGGGCACGCAACGGGTGTTGTCCGTCCTCCAGGCCAGCTGATCGGCGTGGCCGCAGACGTGCGTTCGCGCAGAGTTGCGCCCACGAATCCTGTCACTCACGCGGCGGCCTGAGGTCGCCGCGGTGCAGATCGCCACTCGTCAGGCTGGCCGGGCTCGGGTTCGAGCAGAAGCCCAGCTGGCACCGATGGGCAACCCCTGCTAGGGTAGTTGGCGACCCGGCCCGTCACTCACGCGGCCGCCGCCTTCACAGGGTCGGCCGGTCGCCCCGATCGCCGGCATCGACACGGAGTGGGTATTGCCGTCAGCCAAGAGAAACGCAGCGCATCGTTTCCTCGTCCGTCTTCGCGGCGAAAAGCCCGCCGAGACGGCCGGATTGCGCTATACGCGGCGAGCTCGACTGAATGGGGAGACCGGGCCAACGGCCGACCCGTCGGCCAATCGGGCCGCCGGACTCCCGACCGTACCGCCGCCTCCGATGGCATCGCCCCGCTCGATCGACCGGGCGGGGCCACGATTCGCAAGAACGCGAGCGGGCGTAGTCGGGCGGAAGGGCGTGGTCGCACTGGCGGTCTGCCTGGTGCTCGTGGCGACGGTCGTGATGGCCTCGCTGCCGATCTCGCACCTCGGGACCGCGGCGAACGACGCGACCGCGGTTGCCGCCATCAGCGCCAGCCCGAGCCCCTCCGAATCACCTTCGGATAGCCCGTCCCCCAGCCCGCAGGCCAGCCCATCCGCGCCGGCCACGACTCAGCCTCGGGTTGGGACGCCGATCCCCGGCTCTGCGTTCCTGGCCTACACCGTCAGGGCCGGGGACACGCTCAGCCGGATCGCCAACGCCTTCGGACTGTCGATCACAACGCTCTACTGGGCTAACAGCATCAACGTCCCGGACCCACAGCTGGTGAAGATCGGCCAGATCATGAAGATCCCGCCGATGGACGGTCTGGTGATCGCGACCCAGGCGGGCGCGACGGTCGAATCGGTCGCCGACAAGTACGGCATCGACACGCAGCAGTTGATCGATGCCAACAGCCTGTCCGACACGGCCCTCGTCGCCGGCGAGCTTCTCCTGGTCCCCGGAGCCGATACCCCGCCACTGCCGGTCAAACAAGCGTCGGTGCCAGTGACGAACTGGCTCGGCAAGCTGATCTGGCCGGCGTATAAGCACTACAGGATTACTCAGGTCTTCGGCTGCACCGGCTGGTATGGCGAACCGCGGTGGGGTAAATGCCGCCACTTCCACGACGGCCTCGACATCGGCGGGCCGACCGGAGTTCCCGTATTTGCCGCCGCCGCGGGCACGGTCATCTACGCCGGCTGGAGGAAGCGCGGGACGGACGGCGCGGCCGGCGGCATCGTGGTGTGGATATCGCACGGCGGCGGCACGTTGTACACCACCTACAACCATCTGTCGGGCGTCACCGTGAAGATCGGCCAGAAAGTCTCTGCCGGTCAGCGTGTCGGCAGCATCGGTGCCACGGGCGCGGCAGTCGGTTCGCACCTGCATTTTGAGGTGTGGGTCTGCTACCCGTGGTCGGGAGGAAACATCAGCTGCGCTCGCAACCCGCTCCTCTACACGAGTCCAAAAAGGGCTGCGCCGCCTCCTGCGCCTGCGCCGACATCCTGATCGTCGGCTGCTCTTCGCGGGATCGCGACCGGGTGATTATCGAGTGTTCGTCGACGGCGATCTGATTGGGCTCAAGCACGGGTTCGAGCCGACGACAAGAACCGTCCCAACACCCTGGGAGCTCACCCTCCGAAACCCTGCAGAACCCCCAGCCGGTCGGAAGCAGCCGCGTCGACCCCAAGATTGACGAAGGCAGGAGCCTCTGCGAGACTCGCCGGGCTGGGCGATGGCCGCCCGAAGGAGGACGCGGGGATGAGCGACCGACGCCGAGACGGACCTGAGGCGGCCGTCGTCTGTCTACCCGACGTGCCCGAGCGGCACCAGGTGGGCGAGCTTCCGGCGAACGTCGAGGTCGTCCTTCTGCCCCGCCAGCCCGGCCCGTTGCCCGACCTGAGCCGGGTGGAGCTCCTTGTCCCGGCCGACGGGGCGAGGCAGATTGTGCTGGCCGAGCTCGGCGCGATGGCCCGCCTGCGGGTCATCCAGACGCTCAGCGCCGGTGTCGATTGGCTCCGGGGGCGGGTTCCAGCGGGGGTCATGGTCTGCAACGCTCGGGGCGTCTACGACGGCCCGATGGCGGAGTGGGTCGTGGGCGCGATCCTGGCGATGCAGCGCCGCCTGATCACGGCCCGCGATGCGCAGCTGGCGACGGACTGGCGTCCGTTCGAGTCCGACGAGCTGGCCGGCCTGCGGGCCGTCATCCTCGGCTTCGGGTCGATCGGCTCCGCGGTGGCAGCGCGGCTGCGGCCCTTCGGCGTGGACATCGTCGGCGTGGCCAGGGCGCGGCGGGAGGGAGTCCTGGGGCTCGAGGACCTGGACGAGGCGCTCCCCGCCGCCGACATTCTGATCGATCTGCTGCCGCTCAGTGTGGAAACGGCCGGGCTCCTGAACGCTCGCCGCATCGGGCTGCTGCGGCCCGGCGCCCTCCTGGTGAACGCTGGGCGCGGCGCGACGGTCGATACGCCGGCCCTCGTCGACGCCGTGCGAAGCGGTCGATTGCGCGCAGCCCTGGACGTGACCGATCCCGAGCCGTTGCCTCCGAATCACCCGCTCTGGCTGCTGCCGGGCGTCCTGATCAGCCCGCACGTGGCCGGCGACTCGCGCCAGTCGCTCGCCCGCGCCTACGCCCTCGCCGGCGACCAGATCCGGTGTTTCGCGGCCGGCGAGCGGCTGGAGAACCAGGTGCCTCCCCACCTGCTTGCCTGACCGCGTGGGCCGCGCCGCGGGGCCCATGGCGTTCCGCGATGGCCGAGATCCGCGACCCCCGTTGTTCGGTCTCCGGCCGGTCGAAGAGCTACGAGAGTCGCATGACTCAAGGGCGATAGAAGGTACGGCCGAGTTCTGACAACTAGGGATCTGGCGCCCGAACACTGCCCTCACGAACCTTGACGCAAATGCTGCCAGTCGTCGATCCGTACCGTGTGCTACAGGTGATCCCCGATGCGGAGCCGGAGGTGGTCCGGGCCGCATACCGGGCGTTAGCGCGCAAGTATCACCCCGACATGGGCGGCTCTGACCCGGAGATGGCGATACTCAACGCCGCGTGGGAGACCCTGCGTGACCGGGCGGGGCGGGCACGGTACGACCGGGAGCTGAGGGCGGCCGCCGCCGCGCAGCCGGCGCAGGCAGCGCGATACGGGGTAAACCAGCGGTCCCAGGCGACGACTCCGTCGCCACGGCCGATGTCGTCTCGCGCTCGCTCGGGCACCGTCCTTGACTTCGGCCGTTATGCCGGGTTCTCGCTCGGAGAGCTGGTTATCCACGATCCTGACTATCTCGAATGGCTGGCTCGCACGCCCATCGGCCGCAGGCTCCAGCGCGAGATCGAAGCGCTCCTGGCTGCCTCGCGGCCGACCACCCCTCGACCGGAGCGCACCCGATCGCGTCTTTCACGCCGCCGTTAGCCGGTCTTGGGCGCGGGTGGCCGCCGGCGGAAGGGCGGGCTTTCGTCCGCCCCTCCGGTTGTGGGTGGTCTAGTTGGACTACCGCATCGGGTCCGACGGGCCGCTGGCTACCAAGGCTGGCGCCCGACCGTGTCGCCGTCGATCGGCTTCAGCTGGACTGGTAGCCCGGGCGCGCGAGTGGGTGTCAGGCCCGTTGCGTGAACGCCGCGACCGCGTTGGCCAGACCCTGCTCGTAGGCGGCGATCAGGCGGTCCCACCGGGCGTCCATCTCGGCGTCCACCTGCTTTCGGGCGGGGTCCGCGTCGAACCAGGCGACGGTCCGCCGGATCCCCTCGGCGTAAGGCGTCACGGCGCGGAAATCGGGCACGAAGCGCTTTATCTTCGTGGTGTCGAAGACGGCGCTCCCAGCTTTGTCGCCCAGGAGCGTGCCGCTCCACTCCGGGAGGCAGGCCGCGATGAAGTCGGACGCAATGTGGACGATCCGAGACTCGACGCCCGCGGCGGCGGCAGTCTGCCTGTAGATCTCGTCCCAGGTCAGAACCTCGTCCGACATGATGTTGAAGGCATGACCGACCGCCTGATGGCGCGCCAGCAGGCCCACCAAGCCCACCGCGAAATCGCTGTTGTGCGTGATCGTCCACAGCGACGTGCCGTCGCCGGGCACGATGAGCGGCTTCCCCTGGCGCATCCGCGCGATCGCGGTGAAGGGCAGTGGCCAGCTGTTCACGGATAGGGGCACCTGCGTGTCGCCGTAGGTGAGCGACGGGCGGACGATGGTGACCGGGAACTCGTCGTCGCGGTACGCCCTCATCAGGCGCTCCTCGCAGGCGATCTTGTTCTGCGAGTAGTCCCAGAACGGGTTCGCGAGCGGCGTGTCTTCGCGAATGAGCCAGTCGCCGAGCGGCTTGACGTAGGCGCTCGCCGAACTGATGAAGATGTACTGGTCGGCCCGATCGCGGAAGAGCCGCAGGTCGCGCTCGACGTCCTCGGGGGTGTATGCGATCCAGTCGACGACGGCATCGAACCGATGGCCGGCCAGCGCTCGCTCGGTCGCCGTCTCGTCACGCAGGTCGGCGACGAGCGGTGTTGCGCCCGGCGCCCGATCCGGATTGCTGCCGCGATTCAGGACGAATAGCTCCACGCCGCGCTCCACAGCCAGGCGGGCGCAGGCGCCGCTGATCAGACCGGTGCCGCCGACGAACAAGACCTTCATGGCGGTCTCCTATGCGAGCGAATCCGGGCCGCCGCGGCTACGCAGCTCTGCGACGCCGCGGGCCGGGCACTTGGTTCGGGATCGGGGCCAGCGTGGCCGGTGTCAGCGCGGCTGGTGCCGGTACGGGCACGCCGGGCGACGGCGTCGGATGTGAAGTCTTGGCGCGACCGATCTGCAGGAGCCCGTCCACCTTCCCGTAGTGAGAAACCCACGTGTCGTGATGGATCACCTTGCCGGTCGCGTCGGTAACGGTGCGGGTCCTGGACGTCGAGAAACCGGGCGTCGGATACTCCGCGCGGTTTTCCTGGCCCGGTTTGAGCGAGGTCACGTACTGCGTGTGATCAGAAGCCTTCACGACGTTCGCCTTGAACGCGGGGCTGAAGGTGACCTTCCGGTCGAGTGGAAGGCTCCAGAGCTGGAATGTGATCGTGCTCTTCGACCCGTAGGTCGTGTAGCCCCGGATCACGATCGGATTCGGCGTGTCGTTGGTCCACTTGAGATCCCACGTCGTGTTGCCGTTGGAGTAGACGGTGGCGTCCAGACCGACCGGATAGCGGTCGATGTAGTAGAAGTGGGGGTGCCGCTCGTTGATCTCCAGGCCGGCCCTTGCCGCCGCGTTGAACATGGTCGTCGACGCCGAGCAGATGCCGCCGCCAATGGCCCCGGTGTGGTTGCTCCTGCCGTTTTCGATGACGCCGCCCAGCGTGTACCCGTGGGCCCGGTCAACCGGGCTCACGGCTGCCAGGAAGCTGAATCGCTGGCCGGGGGCCACGATCTGGCCGTTGAGGAGATTCGCCGGGACGCGGATGTTGGCGCCGAAGCCGTTGCTGATGCCCGGGAAGAAGGTGGTGGTCCAGCTGCCGATGACGACCGTGCCGGCGAGGCTTTCGGGCGTGATGCTGGGGGAGATCGGCGCGGGAACGATGCCCAACGACGAACTCGGGCTCCCGCCCGAGGCCAGGCTGCCCAGGTAAGCCACGATTGCCTGCGAGGTCGCGGCAACGTCTATGCCTTCGCCGTCCTTGCCGTTCTTCACGCCGGTCGGCTTGCCCGCCTTGTCGAAGACGACCGATGGCTCGACGGGCGTGGTCGCGACCTTCGGCGCGAGCTCGGACAGATACGCCTGGATCGGTGCCGGATCGAGGAAGGCACCGTAGCTGCCGTCGGCCCTGGTGCCGAACACGATCCAGCTGCGAACCGTGTCCGCTGCGATGGGATAGGTCGCCGCCGGGATCGCCGTCTTGCTCGAACTTGGACTCGGGCTCTGGGCTTCCGTGCCGCCGCCCCATGCCAGGGTGACGTCGACGGCCATCCGCTCGGCCTCGGCGACCGCCGCCTGAGCATCCGCGTCGCTGACCTGTGGGTCGATCGTCACGAGAGCGCCGCCTGCCTGGGAAGCAGCCGGCGCGTCCGGCTGTGTAAGGCCCTCGACGATCGCGCTGGAGATAGCCTTCTCGTCGATGATGCGCCCCGGCGTCGCCGGCGAGTAGCTGTAGGTGGCGTTCTGAGCCGTCGCCCGCGCGTCCTGCGGCAACACCTGGGTCGTCCCGAGCAGTTCACGAACGCGGGTCGCCACGGCCATCGGGTCGACGCTGACCACGATCGGGACGGTCCGTCCGTCGATTGCGGATCGGAGCATGTAGACGGCGTCGTCGATCGGATCGCCCGTGTGCCCGACCCGCATCGCGGCGTCGGCCATGAATTCGACATCGGCCGCGCGGCCGGCCTCCTGATACGTGATCTTGGCCACGCCAAGCGGCGTCGTGACCGTGACCTCGCCCTGGCCGAGATAGGCGTAGTCGGTCTGCAGCCTGGCGATCACCTGGTCCCGGCTCAACCCGGACACGTCGACCGAACCGACCCGGACGCCGGGCACGACCCGGTTCGAGAAGGAGTTCAACGCGGCCAGGGTCACTGCCGAGATCACGACGAGGGTCGCGACCAGGCCGAGGGCGAACGTCAGGGCAAGCCTGGCCGCGGTCCAGCGTCGAGACCTGCCGGATCCCTGCCGTGCTCCGGCGTCGCGGAGTTTGGGCAGGGGCTCGGGGGCCACGGCGACCGAGGGGCGTGCCGCCGAGGTCGACTCCCACCTGATGGACTCGGATGAAGCCTGTTGCCCGGCAGACGCGCCCGGCGACGGGCCGAGAATCTCTTCGACCAGGTCCACCTCATCGGTTGTCATGTTTTGGTTCCCCTCTACCGTCTCGATCGACTGGCGTCGTGAAACCTCGGGCCTGAGCATGTGGATCCGGACCCCGGTCTTCGTGGCGACAGACGCGCCGCCCTGATGACACGTTACGACGCCCGCTTGTTCATGACCATATGCCTATTGTCGTCTGCGCGCCCAGTCCGCCGCCGGGCCGCACTGCGAACCGTCCGCTATTGTGACGTTGGCGGCCGTCTTGCGGGCGGCCAACGGTCCGTCGGTGCAAATGACGAATTGCTCCGGCAGGCCGATCACCGAACGACTTCCCGCGCCGTCTCAGGGCGTCACTTCGGCGCAGAAGCCAAGGACCGACAACCAGCGAGAAGAGGGCCGGGCAACGGAGACTATCGCGTCTTCCCACCGCCGAACGCGACTCGGACGACTCAGAGCCCTGGCGATCGGACTCGCGACGGCCTTGCTACTGGCGGGCTGCACCGCGGCGATCACTCCCGCGCCGCCGGCGACCACGGCTTCGACCCCCGCTTCTCCGAGCACATCGACCCAGGTTGCGGCGACCCCGACACCGACCCCAACCCTGGCGCCCACCCCGACNNACCGGTGGCCAACGTCGGAGACTACTCATCCATGCAGGTCAGCGTCTTCGGCTGGAGTCGAGGGTACGTGGGCTTCCGCAGCACTTCAGACGAGACCTCCCCGGAGACGCCGAGCTTCACGATGGTCTCCACGACCTCGACCGACGGCCTGCACTGGACGGCGGGCAGGGCACTGGACGTCAAGGGTCTCAAGGACGTGGTGAACATCACCGCGGTGCTCGAAGGTCCCTCCGGGCTGCTGGCCGTCGGTCAGTACGGCCGGGTGGCCTGCGGTGGACCCGGCACCGTGGATGCGCTGTGGACGTCGACCGACGGGACGACCTGGGCTCCTGTCCAGCCGCCGGCGACCTTCGCATCGGCCAGCGTCTACACCGTCGAGGCCGGGTCAACCGGCTACATCGCGTCGGGCACGTTGAAGGATGGCGTGACCCAGGCCGTGTGGCTGTCCGGGGACGGCAGGTCCTGGCGTCAGGTTCCATTGCCGAAGGCCACGTTCGGCAAGGTCGTGGTGGATGGAGCCACCGACTTTGCGGCCGGTTATGTCGTTTCCGGCGCTGTGCTCGGCGACGAGGGTTGCGGCGGGTCCAGGCTGTTGACACCGTCGCTGTGGTGGTCGGCGAATGGCACGACCTGGAGCCGAAGCAAGCTGGCCGGCGCCGCGCCCGCCAGTGACGCGACGATGACGGTGAGCCGGATCAGCGATCACGTCCTGATGGCCATCGCCAGCGAGTGGAACTCGAATACGCAGGCGATGACGCAAGTGGTCTGGGTCACCACCGACGGCAGAACGTGGAACCTCGTCAAATCGCCCTCGAGTTTGCTCAGCGCGAACGTCTCGACCAACGGGCAGCGCGGGCTGCTGTTTGTCGCGCCGGCCGACATATCCGGTCCGCCCACAATCGCCACGGTGGCCGACGACCTTGCGGTCGCGACGCTGACCCAAACCAGCGATGGCCCGATGGCCTCGGCAGATTCCACCGGCTGGGCGCCGGCCGCCTTCGGTCCGACCGGAGTGGTGGTCCTCAGCTCCGACGGCCTCAACCTGTGGTTGGGAGTGCCGACCGCGTCCTGATCGATCCGTCTAGACCGGCACGTTGAACTGCAGCAGGGCCGGCCGACCATCGGCCATCCGGACCTCGGTCAGGGCGCAGTTCCCGAGGGTAGGGAAAAGCTGGCGGTAGTCGCCCAGCCGCGCTCCGAGCAGGTGGCACAACGCCAGCCGGATCACGGTGGCGTGCGCCACGACCAGGACCCGGCCTTCCCGATGGACATCGGCGATGTCGTGCAGGCAGGCCACGAAGCGNNCGTTCGCAGTGGCGAGTGCCCGGCCCAGCGGGGAGGACCAGACCGCCGAGAGCCGCGCCGAGGAAGCCCACGTCGCAAGTCGCGCCGCCTGCGCGACCCCGGTCGGAGACAGCTCGACCTCGGACACGCCGGCGTACCTGTTCTCGACGTGCCAGACCGTCTCTCCATGCCTAACCAGGAAGAGGTCGGTCATCGCCGCGTCCGTTCCCGGGCGTATGCGGCAAGGGGGGCGCCGAGCCAGCCTCGACCCTCGAGCTCGTCGACGAGGCGCAGGTAGGCGGCGTCGAAACGCCCGGCCGACCCCGCGCGCGGGTCGATCGTCACTCGGATGCGCACCATCTCAGCCGCAACGTCGGCAGGATCTCGACCCGGGCTGGCCGCCAGAACGGCCATCCCGAGCGCGGATTCCGAGTTTTCGGGGATGGCGACCGGGCGCCCGAGGATGTCGGCCCGGAGCTGGCACCAGTAGTCGCTCCTTGCGGCGCCGCCGGTGAGGAAGAGGTCCCCGTCGGTCGAGGCGCCCAGGAGGTGCAGGTAGTCGTAGCACAGCCGCTCGAGATAGCCGACGCCCTGCAGAATGGCCGCGAACCGGTCCGCCTCGGAGCCATCGCCGCCGATCTCGAACCCTTGCGCCGCCGGCGCAACGAAAGGGAACCGCTCGCCTGCCGAGACGAGCGGGTAGGCGAGCATCGCGGCGGGCTCATGAGACGACGCCGCGCGACCCAGCTCGTCCAGATCGCGACCGGCGAAGTCCCGGGAGATCAGGCCCGCGCCCGTGCTCGACGCGCCGCCGGGGAGCCAGCCACCGTTGGGTGCCCGGTGCGAGTAGACGACGCCGAGCGGGTCGTGGATGAGCTCGTGAGTGACTCCCTTGACGACGAGCGTCGTCCCCAGGACCGAGTTCCAGCACCCCGGGCGCAGCGCTCCGGCACCGACCTGCGCCGCGCAGCCGTCGGTCATGCCGGCGATCACAGGCGTGCCGGCCGGAATGGCGGTCGCGGCCGCTGCCGCACGGCCCACGGATCCGATCACAGTCCCCGAACGGACAAGTTCCGGCAGCAGATCAGCCGGTATGCCGAGCGTGTCCATGACCTCGCGGGGCCAGCGCTCCTCGATGAGNNGTGGCGCGGGTGTCGTCGTACATGAGCCCCGGGGTCAGCGGCGAGCCCTTGCGATCGACCAGCAGGATCGTTCCCGACGTCGCGTCGACCGCGACTCCGCGAACGGCTCCGGCAAACACCGTTTGCATCGCTTCGGAGGACGCGGCAGCGATCGCCCGCCACCACGCTTCCGGGTCCTGCTCATGGCGAGATCCCGATCTATCGCTGGTGAGCGGCTGCGTGCCGGCCCCGACGATCTCGCCGTCGGCCGTGACCGCCAAAGCGCGGGCGCTCTGAGTGCCAAGGTCGAGACCAAGCCAGACCTCGGATTCTCGGCCGACGAGAGGGCGGCGGGTACTCACGCCCGAATGCTACCTTCCGGCGGCCTCGGCGACGAGCAGTTAGAAGGGCGGCCGGCCCGAGTTGACGGGCCGGCCGCGCAGAAGTGCTGAGTTGTCGGGAAGCGCCCGAGTCGGGAGCCGCTATCAGCTCCAGTAGCCGGTCACGTCCAGCTGGACGTCGGCCGTGGAGCCGACCGTGCCGACCCAGATGATGGCCAGGCTACCTCCCGATAGCCCGACATCGAAGCCGTTGGCGCCCGCGAGATGGGCGCTGATGTTGATCGTCGAGCTCGTTGGCGAGCTGACGGTGGTGGGGCTGATGAAGGCGAAGCCGTTGCTGGTGGCATTGACGATCGTGAGGTTGCCGCTGATGCTCGCTGCATCGGCCGGTACCTGGTCGACGCCACCTACCGTCAGGGCTCGTGAGCTACCCGTGGCAAAGGGACCGGTGAGCCCCAGGTTGGTCGAGGTATCCAGCAGGCGATCGGGCGCGAGCGCATGGAACGTCAACCCGGTCTGCGCAGCTGTGAAGTAACCGGCGACATCGAAGATGACATCGGCCGATGAGCCGACGGCGCCATCCCAGACGGCCTGGAGCTTGCCGGCGCTCAGGGCCACGGTGACACCGTTGGCCATATTGGCTCCCGCCGCGACGTTGAGAGTCGAGGTCTTGGGTAGAGCGGCGATCGTGGGACCAACCGAAACGTAACCGGCAGACGTGGCCCTGGTGACCGTGAGGTTGCCTGTGACCGCGATGGCGCTGGAGGGAACCAGAGCCGACGACCAGCCCAGAGCCTTGACCCCTACCACGGCGAAGGTTCGAGGCACCATGTTGGTGAACTTACCTTTCAGGTGGAACAGCGGTGGCTGGCGCCGCCCTTGACTCGCGGCGTATTCTCAGACCGACGGTCGGTTTGTTATTGGGAAGACCAATGCCGCGCACGCTCGATCCGACAGCCCACGCTCTTCGGCGGGACGCGTTCATCGACGTCGCCCAGCGCCTGATCCAGACGAAGGGCTACGAGCAGTTGAGCGTGGAGGAGATCCTGGTCGAACTCGGCGCGTCCAAGGGCGCCTTCTACCACTACTTCGATTCGAAGGAGGTACTGCTGGCGGCCGTGGTTGATCGCATGGTCGATGCCGCCACCGTGACGATGGCGCCGGTAGCCGATGATCCGGACCTCCGGGCGATCGAGAAGCTCCACTGCCTCTTCTCCACGCTCGCGGGCTGGAAGACCGAACGGAAGGAGCTCATGCTCGAGCTTCTGCGGGTGTGGTTCTCCGACGGCAACACCATCGTGCGCGAGCAACTCAGGCGCGGCGTCGCTTCCCGTCTCACACTTTTGCTGGCCACGATCATCGAGCAGGGCAAAGCCGAGGGCGTGTTCACGGCGAGCTGGCCCGAACCGGTGGCGCGCGTCCTGGTGGCGCTCATCCTCGGCGCTAACGAGACTGCCAGCCAGCTCTTCCTGGCCCGCCAGGCCGGCGCGGTCCCTTACGAAGAAGTCGAGCGCACGCTCGGTGCCTACAACGAGGCGTTCGAGCGGATCCTCGGGCTGCCATCCGGGTCCGGGCCGATCCTCGACCCCCAGGCCTTGCGTACGTGGTTCGGCTGACGCCGAGTTCGTTCAAAGGAGCACCAATGGTCGCCATCATCAAGACCGAGAAGCTGACCAAGTCTTACGGATCACACCGTGGGATCGTCGACGTCGACCTGGCCGTGGAGCAAGGTGAGGTCTTCGGCTTCCTCGGCCCGAATGGCGCCGGTAAGACCACGACCATCCGCGTCCTGCTGGACCTGATCCGGCCGACGAACGGGAAGGCTTACGTCTTCGGCATCGACACGACGGTCGACCCGGTCGCGATCCACCGGCGGGTGGGCTACCTGCCCGGCGAGTTCACCCTCTACGACCGGCTGACCGGCGGCGAGACCCTCGAGTACTTCGCCAACCTTCGCGGCGGCGTCGATCCGGCATACCAGGCGTCTCTCGTCGAGCGTTTCGACCTCGACCCGTCGCGCAAGTTCAAGGAATACTCGAAGGGCAACAAGCAGAAGGTCGGCCTGGTCGCCGCTCTCCAGCACAAGCCCGAGCTGCTGGTCCTCGACGAGCCGACGGCCGGTCTCGATCCGCTCGTCCAGGAGACGTTCTTCGCGGTGGTCCGCGAGGCGGTGGGGGAGGGCCGGACGGTGTTCCTCTCGAGCCACGTGCTCTCCGAGGCGGAGAAGGCCTGCGACCGGGTCGGCATAATCCGCGATGGCCGGCTCGTCATGGTCGATCGCGTCGACGCCCTTCGAGACCTCGCCGCCCATCAGGTCGAGCTCCGCTTCACCGGTCTCGTGCCGGCCGACGAGTTCGGGGCGCTGCCGGGCGTCTCCGACGTCGTCGCCGAAGACCACGTCCTGCGGATGCACGTGGCGGGCTCGATCGATCCGGTGATCAAAGCCGCGGCGCGATTCGAGCTCGCCGACTTCGTGAGCCGCGAGCCGAGCCTGGAGGAAACGTTCCTCGCCCAGTACGGCCGGGAGTCCGGGGAAGTGGCCGACCATGGCCGTTGAGCTCGGGCGGGCGCCCTTCACGTCGACGCATCGCCGCCTCTCGCTCCGGAGCCGCCTCTACGGCCTGGGGACCGTGTATGCCAAGACCATGCGCGACTCACGCCGCTCCGTTCTCATCGCGGCCGCGCTGATGGGCGGCTTGATGCTCGTAGTGGGCGCTGCCATCCCCACCGTCTACCCGACCCAGGCGGCCCGCGACGAGATGGCGAAGCTTGCCACCGACCTGGGTGCGGTCGCCCAGGGAATCGCCGGGAAGCCGGTCAACGTCGCGACGATGGGCGGATACGTGCAGTGGAAGTACGGGCCGGTCTTTCTCTTCGTCGCGGGGCTCTGGTCGATCCTGGCCCTGTCGTCAACTCTTGCCGGTGAGGCTCGTAACGGCAGCCTCGAGTTCGTCGTGACGTCGCCCATGCGCAGGCGCCGCATCGCCCTCGAGAAGGTCGCCGCGCACCTGTCGGTCATGACGATCGCACTGGCGATCATGGCCTTCGCCGCGTGGCTCGCCGGCGCCGCTTTCGGGACGCTGCCCGGCGACGCCGTCCCGGTTCAGGCCGCCCTGGGCTACGCGCTGTGGGTCGGACTCCTGGCGCTCGCGTTCGGCGGGCTGGCGTTCACGCTCGCACCGTTCCTCGGCCGCTCGGCGGCTGCTGGGATCGCCGGGTTCATTCTGTTCGCGGGTTGGATCCTCAACGGTTATGCGGCGTTGGTCCCGGCCTTCGCGGTGCCGGCGGATCTGACGCCATGGGCATGGACGGCCAATCATCTACCACTCGCCGGCCAGTACGACTGGGTCTCGCTGGTGCCGGTCGCTATCCTCGCGGTCGTGCTCCTGGTGGCCGGCATCGAAGGTTTTGCCCGTCGGGACCTCGGAGCGGCGAGCTCCATCCGGACGCCCGGCCTGCCGGCTGCCACGCACGGGCTCAGCGGACCAGTGGCTCGGGCCTTCGGGGAGCGGCTCCCCACCGCCCTCGCCTGGGGGCTCGGCATCGGCGTCTTCGGCCTCGTCATGGCTGCAGCCAGCCGATCACTGGCGGATGAATTCGCCAAGTCGCCGGACCTCCAGACGACGTTCCGCTCCGTCTTCCCGGGTTTCGACATCTCGACTGCCGGCGGGTTCCTCCAGCTGCTGGTCCAGCTGGAGTTCATCGTGGCCGGCTTCGCGGCCGCCACCCTCGTGGCCGGTTGGGCCTCCGACGAGACTTCCGGCAGGCTCGAGATGCTCCTCGCGACGCCGTTGGCCCGCAGGTCCTGGGCCGTCAGCGGCGGCATCGGCGCCGACCTGGCCGTGGCGGCCATGACGGTCGTGCTCGCGGTGGCGGTCGGGATCGGCGCGCTTATGGCGGGGAGCGACGCGGTCACGCCCATGGCAGGCTCCATCACGCTGGGTCTCTACGCGGCTGCCCTCGTCGGAGTCGGGGTCGCGGTCGGCGGATTCTTCCGGACCTCGATCGCCGCCGAGGTCGTGACCCTCGTCGTGACGGCGACCTACCTGATCGACCTCATGGCGCCGGCGCTCAGACTTCCGGATTGGGTGCATCAGCTGGCCTTGACTGCCCATTTTGGTCAGCCGATGGTCGGCCAGTGGGACGTTGGTGGCATCGTCGCCTGCCTCGTTCTTGCCGCCGGCGGCCTGGCGGTCGGCGGGTGGGGCATGCGCCGCCGCGACGTGGCCCGGTAAGAGTGGCCGAGGGACGCTGAAGAGTGGGCGGCGCCTTCCCCAGGACGCGCCGGCAACACGTGGCGATCGTTTCGCGAAGATCAGAGCTGACGGATGACGCGGCAGGGATTGCCCACGGCGACGACGCGCGGCGGGATGTCGTGGGTGACGACGCTGCCTGCCCCGATCACTGTCTCGGCGCCGATCGTCACGCCGGGCAGGATTATGACGCCGCCGCCGAGCCACACATCGTCTCCGATTGCGATCGGCGCGGCCGACTCGAGCGGGCGCGGCGCGGTGCGAGTGGCCGCGTCGAGCGGGTGGCAGGCGGTGTAGAGCTGCAGGCCGGGCCCGATCCACGTGCGTTCGCCGATCGTCACCGGAACGCTGTCCAGGATGATGGCGTTGTAGTTGATGAACGACCGCTTGCCAATGCTCAGCAGATAGCCGTAGTCGCACCGGAAGGGCGGCAGGATCGTGACGTCCTCGCCGATGTGCCCGAGCAGCTCCTCGAGAATCTCGCGCCGTTCGGCGTCCTGCGTCGC
>PMIQ01000141.1:0-492 GCA_003157175.1 Chloroflexota bacterium | reverse complement strand
CCGCCTACTCACCGGCTCACTAGATCGGTGTTGCCGGATGGGGTCACCGGGTTCCTGGGTCTATCGTCCCACTCCGCTGGAGACGCTACTTCGACGGACCGGCGGCACCAACGCCTGATAGGGAGACTCCGCCCGAATGGTCTTCGCTGTAGACAATGACCTGGCTCCCCGGCGCTGCCCTCACGACGATCGTGTCGCCTGTCGAAGGATCGCTGTAGGTATCTTTGACTTCGCCATTCGGCAGCTTCTGCTCCGACACGAGTACGAGCTTGGCGTCCGGTGTCATTTGATCCAAGCTCGGGTCGGCGATGGCGGCGCCAGTCAGGCGGACTCCTACGATTGCGATCAGCGCTGCCGCAACCGCGATCGCCAGGCGGCTTAGCCACGACTTTCTCGTGAACTGTCCCTCCCACTCCGATGTCGCCCGCGCACCGTGTGCCAGGGCCACCCCGGGGACAGCTACGGTCGTGGGGCCGCCGGCGTACGTATGCC
>PMIQ01000030.1:2703-4532 GCA_003157175.1 Chloroflexota bacterium | reverse complement strand
CTCCACAAGGGACCGCGCTGCTGGAAATCGGGTTCGACCAGGGAGCGGCGGTGGAGCACGCTGTCGCCGAGCTGCCGGGGAGCTGGACATGCCGTGTCCAGGCCGACCTCTCGGGGCGACCCCGCCTGGCCAACGTGGAGCGGGCTGCCGTCCGGACCACCGTTGACTCGACCGCCGTTGACTCGACCGCCGTTGACTCGACCAGCGCATATCCGACCCGTCGCGGCCCCACCCACCCGGGCGCAACCGGAGCCCGCTGATGCCCGAGCCTGCCCTCCCGATCCGCCTGATCGCCCTGGACATCGACGGCACGCTCGTCGACCAGGACCTGGTCATCGGCGAGCGGACGCTTGCGGCCATCGGCGAAGCCAGGCGGCGGGGGATTGCCGTGTCGCTGGTCACGGGCCGGTTGGCCACGAGCGCCATGCCCTTTGCCGAGACGCTCGGCCTCACCGGCCCGCTCGTGGCCCAGCAGGGCGCGCTCATCCGGGCGATGCCCGCGCCGGGCTCCCGCGGCGTGGGCCGGCTGCTCTACCACCGGCCGCTCCGCCCCGAGGTCACCATGGAGATCGTGCGCTGGTGCCGGGAACGGGACATGGCGCCGCACTTCAACCACCTCGAATGGATGGTCGTCGCATCGAACGAGGAGCGCCTCAAGGAGTACCGGCTGTTGGTGGGCGATCGCCTTCGCATCGTGCCGGACATCCTGGCCCGGGCGGCGCACCCGGTCACGAAGGTCGTGGCGATCGGCGAGGGGGAACATTCGCTGGACGTCCTTGCCGCGGGGCGCGCCCATTTCGCCGGGCGGGCCGAAGTGACGCTGAGCCACCCGCGCTTCCTGGAATTCCTGGCGCCGGGTGTCTCCAAGGGAGCGGCCATCCGGTGGCTGGCGCGGCGTCTGGGCGTGCCACTCGCGCAGGCGATGGCGATCGGCGACCAGTACAACGATCTGGAGATGATCGCCGGGGTGGGGCACGGGGTCGCGATGCCGAGCGCTCCGGCGGCCGTCCAGGCNNGAAGCCGGGCGCGCGGCGGCGATCGAAGTCCTGCGAAGCGGCGGCCTGGTCGCGATGCCTACGGACACGGTCTACGGGATCGGCGTCGCGCTGGATGCGGAGGACGGTCTGGCTCGGCTCTTCGCGGCGAAGGATCGGCCGCTCGATCGGGCGGTCGTGCTGCTGGTCGCCGACCTCGAACAGGCGGCATCGGTGGGCGTGCTTTCGCCGCCGGCTCGACTGCTGGCCGATCGCTTCTGGCCCGGTGGTCTGACGCTCGTTTTGCGGCAGGTTCCCGATGCCGGGCTGCCCGCCGCGCTCACCGGCGGCGCCGCTACGATCGGCGTTCGCATCCCCGACCACGAATCTCCCCGGGCGTTGGCGCGCGCGCTCGGCCCGCTGCCCGTGACCTCGGCCAACCTCTCGGGCCAGCCCGACGCCCGCGACGCCGCCGCCGTCCTTGTCCATCTCGGCTCCCGGATCGACCTGGTGTTGGACGGCGGACCCGCCCGCGGCGGCGTGCCGTCGACGGTTGTCGATTGCTCAGGGAAACTGCCGCGAATTCTTCGCGCGGGCGTCATCGCGCCCGATGCCGTTTTCACGCTCCTCGCCGCGGCCGGCCTGGCCCACTAGACCGACGGATAGCGCTCGGCCAAGAAGGTGTCGGGCGTNNGCCGTCGACGCTCAAGGCCACGACTCCTGTCGGCCCGAAGGCCGACATCCATCCGACGAGCGTCGTTGCCGAGGCTACGGGGCCGTCGCCGGACTGACTGAGCGTGGTAACGGTCAGATCGTCGCCGACGGTCGCGATCGTCGGCCCATCGTCTGGGAGAA
>PMIQ01000030.1:0-2576 GCA_003157175.1 Chloroflexota bacterium | reverse complement strand
GTGCCAGCCAGCACGTAACCGCCCGCGAAGTCGGTGGCTCCATCCACCACTACGGCGCCCGATGTCGCCTTCGGCAACGGAACCTGGTGCCACGACCTGCCGTCTCCGGAAAGCCACACCGCTGGCGTGACTCCCTTGTTCAACGTGCCCGTAGCGATGTAGCCGGTCGAGCCACCATCGACCGTAGAGAAGGCGCCCGGAAGCTCGACACGAGTCCAGATCAGCCCATCGGGAGAGGTCCACAGAGCCTCCGCCGCTTCAGGGCCACACCGACCCCCCGAGGGCCAGCCCACGGCGAGCAGTCCGGCCGGACCCTCGACTACCGCGGAGATGTCGACCCCTCCCAGTCCCCCGATATCGAGGGCCCGGCCCGCCGTCCAGTTCAGGCCGTCAGCCGACGAGGTTGAGACCAAGGTGAAGGACGGCGCCACCGTATTGGGGACGTCTTCTTCCACGCTTCGGAAGCCCACGTATCCGCGGCTCCAGCCGAAGACGTAGACCTGGACGTACGGGCCTTGCTCGATACCGGCTATCGGCGTCTGCGGGAAGACCGGCCCGGCAGAGATCCATTTGATGCCACTCCACTGGCCAGCCGGAGCGATGTCTACGCTGGGGAGACCTGTCTGGGTTGGAGTCGGGGTCGGGGTCGCCGGGACCTGCGTCGATGTCCTCGGAGGTGGAGTGGACGGCAGTGCGGCGGTCGGCGAAGGAGAGGCCGCCACGCTGCACGCGGCGACGAGACCACCCGACGCGAGCCCGAGGAGCAAAGCCCCTCAGCCGTGCCAATCGCGGTCGGTCCTGACGAGACTCGATGACCTTCATGGCTGGCCTCCCCCGTGAGACTGGTGCCGGCTTCATTTGCCCGCCAACGTGACGTTCAGACGGCCAGGGACGGGCTTCCGTGATCCCGCCCACGTCCCGGTCTCAACCGAGCAGCCCCGACCGCCAGGCCGTCCTTCGAGTGACATTGGCGCACACTCGCCCACGACACCGTGCCGCTAACTGGGCATCCGCTGCCAGCTTCTAGGCGTGATCCGATAGCCGATCTAGAATCGCGGCGTGCGACTGGGAGGGACGCAGGTGGCGATTGGCAGGCAGCCGCGACTAGCAACTCTGGCCGTCGCGCTGGCGGTCGTGGCCGGGGGAAGCTGGTGGCTGTCGCGCTCCAGCTCGCCGGCGGCGCAAGCCAGCCCGTCCTTCGCCGTGTACGCGGTCAATCCCGGCGCCAGATTGGCGGACATAAACACCTGCTTCACGCGGGCTCAGGCCTACGGCCAGACTCAAGCCGACTGGGGCGAGGACTTCTTCATCGGGGTATACCTCTACGTCAACTTCACCGGCCAGCCCGACCCCCACATCGCCGCCCTCCGCGCGCTCTTGCCGTCCAGTTGTGCGGTCTACGTCCGGATAGTCCCGATCTCATCGGCCGTAGGCCGAGCTCTTCAAGATCGGATCACAGCCGACATGGCGTCGCTCCAGGCCGCGGGGATACCGATCACTGCGGTCGGTTTCGACCCGATAAGCGACAAGGTCCAAGTGGGCGTCTATCCGCTCACAATGCAGGCCCAGGTCGAGTTCGAGCGACGCTATCCGGCCCAGATGCTCGATGTATACGAACAGGTGCCCCTCGTGCCATTGGGCTCATAGGGACGGACAAGACGGCACACTCGCTGGGTGGCGGAGTCAGCACAGCTGACGCCGCTATATCGGCCGGAGAGTTCGGCGGACTAACCGAGCGAATACGACTAAGTGGACGTCAGACCCAGACAACCACGTTGCGATACTCCGCGCGCTCTTTGCAGTTGCCGCGGAACTCGGTTCTGTCCACCGGGGGGCGCACGATGACCAACGGGCGGGCTGCCAGCTTCTGGGTACATTCCCGTACGCTGGCCCACGCTGGCGCTATCGCATTCGGTCGGGGAACAGCACTTGAGGCCGAGATCGCAAGTGAGCAGCGACGGCTCGGTCTCACCAACCAAACGTGGCGTAGTCATCCGCGCGAAGCAACGAGGAGAGGGCGGACCCCCAACTTCTGCAGCGCCCAACGAAGCCTCATCGAGCCTGGCACCCAGGAGCACGGGCTCCGCCGCGCTGCATCGTGGGCCAGCCCCAACTTCGGGACGCGCCATCGCCTCAGGGCTGGTACAGCTCAGCCGAGGGGAGGGCGGCCCCGGATGCGTCCACGGCTCCTCCGGCGAGGAGAACACGGCCGTCAGCCAGCAGGGTTGCGGACGCAGAATCGAGCGCAAGGACCGTCGAGCCGGTACGAGTGAAGGCGCCGGTCGAGGGGTCAAACAACTCTGCCGACAGGTCGTCTCCCCCAACAACGAGCACTCGGCCGTCCCCCAACCGGATGGCAGACTGGGCGTCACGGGCTACGGTCATCGAGCCGATTGAGTTGAAATGGTTGGTCCTCGGGTCGTACACTTCTGCGGACGCGAGCGGCTCCTCCTGAATGCAGGAGGCGTTGCCTCCCAACACGAGAACGCGGCCGTCTGACAGAGGGACGGCGCTCTGAGCCAAGCGGGCTGTCACCATCGACCCGGTCGGGCGGAAGGTGCCGGTCTTCGGGTCGT
>PMIQ01000203.1 GCA_003157175.1 Chloroflexota bacterium | reverse complement strand
CTCCTCCAGCGATCGGCTGCCCATCGGCGGCGAACCGCCATGAATCTCAAGAGCCGCGCCTTTCGGCGCGGCTCTTGTCGTGCGGTTGAAACCAGTTAGCCGGCGTGAGCCAGGGCCTCCGCGACCTCCTTGGCCGGGTATTCGTAGTCCTCCAGCTGGCCACTCAGATAGCGTTGATACGACGTCAGGTCGAAAAACCCGTGGCCGGACAGGTTGAAGAGGATGACCTTCTTCTCCCCGGTCTTCTTGGCCTCGAGCGCCTCATCGACGGCCACGCGAATGGCGTGCGTAGACTCGGGCGCCGGGATGATGCCCTCAGTCCGGGCAAACTGCACGCCTGCCTGGAAGCAGGGCACCTGGTGGACGCTACGCGCCTCGATGAACCCGTGGTGCTTGAGCAGGCTGACCTGCGGCGACATGCCGTGGTAGCGCAGGCCGCCGGCGTGGATCGGCTCGGGCACGAAGTCGTGGCCGAGGGTGTACATCATGGCCACCGGCGCGAGCTTGGCCGTGTCGCCGTAGTCGTACATGTACTTTCCGCGTGTCAGGCTCGGTGCCGCCAGGGGCTCGACCGCGATGACCTGGTATTTGCGGCCGCCTCGGAATGTCCGGCCGAGCCACGGGAACGAGAGCCCGGCGAAGTTGGAGCCACCGCCGGCACAGGCGATGATGACGTCCGGCTCCTCACCGGCCATCTCCATCTGGAGGATCGATTCCTGGCCGATCACAGTCTGGTGGAGCATGACGTGATTCAGCACTGAGCCGAGCGAGTAGTGCGTGTCGTCACGCTTCATCGTGTCCTCGACCGCCTCGCTGATCGCCATCCCAAGCGAACCGGGGCTGTCGGGATGCTGGGCCAGGATCGCACGCCCGGACTCGGTCTCGTTGCTCGGACTGGCGACGACGCTGGCGCCGTATGTCTCCATCATCAGGCGGCGGTACGGCTTCTGGTCGTAACTGGCCCGCACCATGTAGACCTTGACCTCGACGCCGAACATCGCACCCGCGTAGGCCAACGCGCTGCCCCACTGGCCGGCGCCGGTCTCGGTGGCGATGCGCTTGACACCTTCCTGCTTGTTGTAGAAAGCCTGGGCGATGGCCGTGTTGGGCTTGTGGCTGCCAGCCGGGCTGACGCCCTCGTACTTGTAGTAGATGTGCGCCGGCGTGTCGAGCGCCTTCTCCAGCCGAAGAGCTCGGACGAGCGGACTCGGGCGGTACTGCTTGTACAGGTCCCGAACGGGATCCGGGATCTCGATCTCGCGCTCGGTCGAAACCTCCTGCATGATCAACGCCATCGGGAACAGCGGCGCGAGGTCGTCCGGCGTCAGCGGCTGATGCGTCCCCGGATGGAGCGCCGGCGCTTGCGGAACGGGCAGATCCGCGGCGATGTTGTACCAGGCGCGAGGGATCTTGTCCTCATCAAGCATGTAGCGCGTGCGCTCAACCATCCGACTCCTCCCGCCGGCATCCCGGCGACCTCTAGCTGCTGCCCCCTCCCGCCCCAATCCGACGCGGTTGGAGCGCAAAGCCTACGGCTTCCGCCATGGCTCCTGCACGGCGACTGCGCATGTCGAGCGGCTGGCTCGGCGGGGACGGATGGCCAGGCCCAGCCGGACGCGGCGAGAGGGAGTGGCGATCGATGGCGACGGGCCCAGGGCGACGGGCCCGGTCAATCTCCCAGGCGAGCCTCGCTCAGCGCTTCGTAATGCGTCGGACCTCGGCCCAGGTTGCTCTTGTACAGGACCATACTGTCCGCCAGCCACGCCAGCCGAACGTCTCGCGCCAGTTCGATCAGCCGCCGGGCCTTCTCGTCCGACCCCGGGACGCCGTCGGTCCGGGCCAGAGTGAGGTGCGCCGCGAACGGACGGTCGTCCGGCGGCCAGCCCAGACGCTCCAGCTCGCCGTTCAGCCGCCGTGCCAGGGCTCCGAGCTCGGGTGCTCCCCCGCCGATCCCGATCCACAGGACTCGGGGCCGTTCGGGAGTGGGGAAAGCGCCGCCCCCGGCTAGCTCGACACGGAACGGCGCCACTCCACGCGCGGCGGCGGCAACGGCCGCGGACAGCTCCGCCAGGCGCACGTCCGGCGTCGCCCCCAGGAAACGGAGCGTCAGATGCAGCCCCTCGATTCGGACCCAGCGCGGCTGCCCCGGGCCGCGCACGTCGATCGGAGCGCCGGCCAGCTGCTCCATGAGCCGCCCGACAGCCTCACGAACGTCGTCGGCCACGGGCACCGCCACGAACAGACGGCTCGTGCCCGGAGGGTCGTCCACAGGGCGGACGAAGGGCCGCCGGCCCCCGTCACCGGGTCTCCGTCCGTAGCTCATCGGGCCGCTACAGGTCAGTCGTTGTAGAGGCGCTCTTCGATCAGCTTCTCCTGGACCGTCCGCCCGTTCGGATCGAAGCAGGAGTACTCGAAGTGCTTCTCGAACTCGAGGTCGATGTTGTCCTGCCCGCCGCGGTTCTTCTCGACGGAGAGGATCACCCAATCACGGAATCGCTGGGCCTGGTACGGGTTGAACTCGATGTTGACCTTGGCGACGATGTGGTACTTCTCGTTGATGATCAGGATGATGTCGGCCTCGTAGTTGATCGCCGACGAGCCGCGGAGGTGGTGGTTCCGCAGCCGCTGCGCCTTGAGGCCCTCTTTGTCGGCGGCCACGATCGAGATCATCGCGACCTGCTCCGTGAGGGCGATGTCCTTGAGGCCGTTCACGATGTACGTGACCTTCTCGGCCTCTGTGCTGGGCTCCGGATACATCGGGACCTTCTGCATGTAGTCGATCACGACCAGCAGCCGTCGGTCGCCCGAAAGCGCGCGATGCTGCTGGATGAGCTTGCGCAGATTGTCGATCGTGCTGGCGGTCTGGCTGCCGCGCATGAGGAAGAGGCTCTGGCCATACCGAGCGATCCGATCCAGGCTGGGGCGCAGCTTCTGGTTCGCGGTCAGGCCCGCTCCGCCGGCGCCTTCGGCCATCCACGAGGCCATGACCTCCTTACGGACGTCCTGGATCTTGATCGCGCCTGTCTTCTGGGGGAGATGCGCGAGGGCCGACTCGAGGGCGATGAGCCGGTTCAGAAGGTACTGCTCCTCATGCTCGAAGCAGACGTACAGGACGTTGGCCTGGCCGCTGGATGCCACGTTGCGTGCCATCTGCAGGGCCATCGTCGTCTTGCCTGTACCCTGAGCGCCGCCGATCAGCAGCAACTCTCCGGCGCGAAGGCCCCCTCCGATTGTCTTGTCGAGAAGGCCGAAGCCCAGGGGAACCGGCTGGTACTCGCCGAATCTCCCGCTGGCCAGATTGTCGTTGAGGTCGACGAGCACATCCAACGCCGACCGCGGGACCAGGCTGCCGTTATCCGTGTCAAGCCGCCAGGTGCGCTGAGGAGGTGCGTCCGTGTCTGCCGGGCGATCTGTCGCCGTCACGATTGCCTCCTGCGAGCTGTTAGCCGAAATGCCAGCCGATTCATCCTATCAGCGACCGTGCGGCGCAAGTACCTACTCGAAGTGCACATGTACGCTCGGAGCCGCTGTCGCCGATTGTCAACCTGATTCTAGGGGAGTTTGAGGCCCTCAACCTCGTCCCAGTATCGCGCAATGGTCCTGATACCGGTCTCGAAGTTGGACATCCACATCCACTCATTCGGAGCGTGAAACTGCCCGTCCGCAGGGGCGAAGCCGAGCAACACGGTCGAAAGGCCCAGGATCGACTCGAAGCTGGCGCAGACAGGCACCGAGCCGCCTTCGCGGATGTACAGCGGTGAGACCCCGAAAGTCGACTCGATCGCGCGGGCCGCCGCCTGCGTCGCCGGGTGGTCGATCGGGGTCAGGCTCGGCCGGCCGTCGCCCAGCCGCTGGAAGGAGTACCGGATCGACTTTGGCGCGACCTCGGCGACGTATGCCGCGATGAGTTCGAAGATCCGCTCCGGTTCTTGATTGGCCACCAGCCGGCAGCTGATCTTGGCGTGGGCGTGAGCGGGAATGATCGTCTTGGCTCCCTCGCCCTCGAAGCCGCCCCAGATGCCGTTGACGTCGAGAGTCGGGCGCGCGCCAAGCTGCTCCAGGATGGTGAAGCCGGGCTCGCCGAAGAAGGCAGGCACGCCGATTCCCTCGCGATAGCCTTCCTGATCGAGCGGTAGCGCCGCGAATGCCTGACGATCGAGCTCCGACAGCTCGACTACATCGTCGTAGAAGCCCGGTACCTTGACGCGGCCGTCGGGGCCTTTGAGGGCGGCCACGATCGCGCACAGGGCGTTGGCCGGATTGTCCACCGCGCCCCCGTACACGCCCGAGTGCAGGTCCAATCGGCTGCCGGTGACGTCGAGCTGGAAGTACAAGAGGCCCCGCAACGCGATCGTGATGGCCGGCAGGTTGCCCTCGAAGAAGCTCGTGTCCGAGATGACGGCGAAGTCGGCCTTCAGGCGCTCGCGGTTCGCCTCGAGCCAGGCGTCCAGGTGGACCGAGCTCGACTCCTCCTCGCCTTCGAACGCGAACTTGAGGTTCACGGGCAGGGATTTGCGGGTCGCCAGAAGAGCCTCGACAGCGCGCGCATGCATCGCCACGTGGCACTTGCAGTCGGACGAGCCGCGAGCCAGCATGCGGCCTTCCTTCACGACCGGAACGAACGGCGGGGACTCCCACAGGTCCACCGGATCGACCGGCTGGACGTCGTAGTGGGCATAGACGAGGACGGTCGGCTTTCCTGCGGCGTGCAGCCAGTCGGCATACACCACCGGGTGCCCGCCGGTCTCGCAGATCTCGACGTGCTCCAGGCCGATCTCGCCCAGGTCTGCGGCAATAAACTCGGCCGCGGCGCGGCAGTCGGCGGCATGAGCGGGGATGCCGGAGACGCTGGGAATCCGCAGCAGTGCCTTGTACGACTCGAGCCGGCGATCGGCAGTCCGCGCCAGGTAGTCCTCGAGGGCGTCGTCGCGAAGAATCGGATGCGTCGATGCGTCGGCCATGGGAACTCTCCCGCTGCGGTGGCCACGTAATACGCGGCCACTCCGCTGATTCTATCCGCGGCCGGCCACAGTCTCCTGCCCTCGAAAACTAGAACCGGGCGACCTTTCGGTCGCCCGGCTGTCCTGTTGGCGCTGTTTCTCTCAGGAGGGGCTGGGGCTCGGGCTCGGAGTTGCGCTCGGGGGAGGCAAACTCGGCGTCGGGTTGCTGAAGGTCGACTGACCCGGCGTCGGCAGCAGGCTGATGCCGTGCAGATTCTCCTTGGGCGGCAGGTCGGCAAATAGCTTCTCGAACTCCTCCGACTCGACCGTCTCCTCGGCGATCAGCTTGTCGGCCAGAGCCAGCAGCCTCGTCTTGTTCTCGGTCAGAGTCTGAGTCGCCCGAACGTAGCCGTTCTCGATGAGCCCCCGAACCTCTTCGTCGATGAGCTTGGCCACGTCGTCGGAGTAGTTCCGCTGCTCGCCGATCTCGCGGCCCAGGAAGATCATCTCGTCGCGTTTGCCGAAGGCCAGCGGCCCGAGCCTGTCGCTCATGCCCCATTCGGTGACCATCCGGCGGGCTAGGTCGGTCGCCTTCTCGATGTCGTTGCTGGCCCCGGTCGTGGTGTCGCCGAAGACAAGGCGCTCCGCGGCATTCCCAGCGAGCAGGCCCGCGATCTTGTCCTCGAACTCGGTCTTGGACTGGAGATAGCGGTCCTCGACGGGCAGGGCCATCGTGTAACCCAGGGCCATGCCGCGGCTGATGATCGTGACCTTGTTCACCGGGTCGCACTTGGGCAGGACTCGCTGGACAACGGCGTGCCCGCCTTCGTGGATGGCGATGATCCGCTTTTCGGCGTCGGAGATGATGCGGCTCTTCCGCTCCGGGCCGGCCACGATCCGCTCCAGGGCCTCGTTGAACTCGGGCATGCTGATCGTCTTGCGGTTTCGCCGCGCGGCCAGGATGGCTGCCTCGTTCACGAGGTTGGCCAGATCGGCGCCCGAGAAACCGGGCGACTGGCGGGCCAGCTTCTCCGGGTCGACGGTCTTGTCGAGCGGCTTGCCCTTGGTGTGGACCTTGAGGATGGCCATGCGGCCCCGGAGGTCCGGCCGATCCAGGATGACCTGGCGGTCGAAGCGGCCGGGCCGAAGGAGCGCCGGGTCAAGGACATCCGGCCGGTTGGTGGCCGCCACGACGATGACGTTGGTGTTCGTGTCGAAGCCGTCCATCTCGACGAGGATCTGGTTCAAGGTCTGCTCGCGCTCGTCGTGAGAACCGCCCAGCCCGGCACCGCGCTGGCGCCCGACGGCATCGATCTCGTCAACGAACACGATGCAGGGCGAGTTGCGCTTGGCCTGATCGAACAGGTCGCGGACGCGGCTGGCGCCAACACCGACGAACATCTCGACGAACTCTGACCCTGAAATGGAGAAGAACGGCACGCCCGCCTCGCCGGCCACGGCCCTGGCGAGCAGGGTCTTGCCGGTTCCCGGAGGCCCGACGAGAAGAACGCCGCGAGGAATGCGCGCCCCCAGAGAGTTGAATTTCTCGGGGTACTTGAGAAACTCGACGACCTCCTGGAGATCCGCTTTTGCCTCATCGACGCCTGCCACGTCGGCGAAGGTGACGACGGTCTTGTTCCCGAGGAACATCCGCGCCCGGCTCTTGCCGAAGCTNNCCTGGGCCTGGCGCATGAAGAAGACGATGAACAGGACTATCACCACGATCGGAAGCAGCGTTGAGAACAGGAGGACGATCCAACCGGTGTCGGCCGGATGCTTGACCTCGTACGTCGGCCACGGTTTCGGCACATTGGCGTCGGTGAGCCAGCCGTCGATCGTGGCGGCGTCGCCGAGGAGCGGCGAATCCGACTCGACCGTATACGTGGAATTGCTCTTCAAGGTGACGGTCAGAGTCGTACCGTCGCGGACGACGCCCTTGACCAGCCCGGACTGAACGTCCGATTGGAAATCTGAGTAGACCTTGCTGGTGGGCTGGGACGGTTGAATCAGGATGTAGAGCAGCAGGACGGTCGCGGCAACCAGCACGCCCATAACGATCCCGTTGCGAAGGAATCCTCTGTTCAAGGTGTAACGGAGCCTCCGGGTCTGGCGACCGGTTTGGCCGGTCGGCCGTGGCAGTATACGCCCGAGGACCTCTCGACCCGTCCGATCGAGGAGCCGGTTGGGCTGGTCTGGGCCAGCGGTCGCGGGCTGCGCGACGCCGCCTGCAAGAAGGAGACTTCGCAGCTCGTCCAGGCGTTCGGCGGGATCGCGCCCGCGGTCCGATGTCCTGGCAGGCGAGCCATCCTGCTCCGGGGATGAAGCGACCCGGGCCGTTGCCCGGGCCGCTTTGAGGTCCGTTGGTAGCGGAGACTGGATTTGAACCAGTGACCAAGGGCTTATGAGTCCCCTGCTCTACCACTGAGCTACTCCGCCGTGGCGCGGCGGTAGTGTAACGGATGGGCCCAGACGCGGCCCAGGCGGCGGGCGGGCCCGCTCCGCCCCGCTCAGCCCGGCTCAGCCCCGATCGAGCAGTTCTAGCGCGGGCGCCAGGGCTTCTAGCGATTCGATGGTGATGGGGTCGACGACGAGCTGAACTTCGGCCACGCCGGCACGGGCGTAGGCGCGCAACTCCTCGGCCATCGCCTCCGGCGGGCCCTGGAGCGGGTTCGGAGTCCGATCGAGCGTGCCGTCGCCCTGGCGCCGCCCCTGGCCACCCGGCATTCGCACAAGAACCACCACCGTGGCTTCGACCGTGGCGGGGTCCCGGCCCACTGCCTCGCACGCGGCGGCGACCCGGGCCAGCAGCGGCGCCACGCCCTCCGGGCTGTTGTGGGTTTCCGTGTGCCAGACGTTCCAGAACTTCACGTAGGGCAGAGTGATGTCGAGCATCCGCTCCCCCATCGAGCCGATCATGAGCGGCGGCCCGCCCGGTCTGGACCGCGGCACGAGCTGGCAGTCGCGGGCGCTGAAGTACTGCCCTTCGAAGTCGATCTCGCCGTCGGCCAGGAGCGTTCGGATGATCGTGAACGCCTCCTCGAAACGCGAGATTCGGTGGTCGTAGGGCACGCCGTAGCCGCGGAATTCCACCTCGTTCCAGCCCGCTCCCAGGCCCAGGATCAACCGCCCGCCGGAGATCTCGTCGACGGTAGCCGCTTTCTTGGCCAGGACGGCGGGGTTGTAGAAGCCGACGGGCGTCACGAGGGGCCCGAGCGTCACTCGCGCCGTGATCGCCGCGGCCGCGGCCAGGACGCTCCAGGCATCCCACGGCGCATCGGCCGTGCCGTCGGCCAGGTGGTACAGGAAGTGGTCGCCCGTCCAGATCGAATCGAAGCCCAGCGCCTCGATTCGCCGGATCATCGCAGCCAGCTCCGGCCAGCGCACCGGGCGCTCTATCTCCGGCAGCTGGACCCCGACGCGAAGCGGCCGTCCGCTGAGAATGGTCGTGCCCATGGATCAATCCTAACGGCGCCGCGGGGCGAGGTGTCCGCTCCGGGCGGCTCGGGGCGGCACGGGCAGGCTCCGGGCGGCGCGGGGCGGGGCGGCGCGGGGCGGCACGGGCAGGCTCCGGGCGGCGCGGGGCGGGGCGGCGC
>PMIQ01000078.1 GCA_003157175.1 Chloroflexota bacterium | reverse complement strand
GAACATCATGCTGGTCTCGGTTCGCGAGCGGACGCGTGAGATCGGCATTCGCAAGGCCATCGGCGCGCGCGGCCGCGACATCCTCTCGCAGTTCCTGGTCGAGGCTCTGGCGCTCTCGCTCGCCGGCGGCCTGATCGGTATCTGTCTTGGGGTTCTCGTCTCACTCGGCATCGGCGTATACGCCGGCTGGGGCTTTGTCTTCAATCCGATCACGGTCGTCGCCGCGGTCGGCTTCAGTCTTATCGTCGGGATCGTCTTCGGAGTCTGGCCGGCCAGCCAGGCCGCCCGCCTCGACCCCGTCGTCGCCCTTCGGTATGAGTAGCAACTCACAAACGCGGAAGTTGAAAGGGGAAAACTCATGACAGCAACGCCCAAGCCGGCCAAGAAACAGGATCGAACGACCATGGTGCTGCTCCTGGTGGCAGCGTTCGTCGCGGTCGGCGGGATCGGCTTCGCCATCGGCCACCTCACCGGCGGTTCGTCGGCGGCGGCCGCCAATAACCCGGGCGGCGGCAACCGCGGCGGTTTCGCCCGCGCGACGCTNNTCCGGCGGCATCTCGGGCACGGTCGCGTCGATCGACGGCTCCACGATGACGATCACGCTGGCCAACGGCAGCACCGTCACCGTCGACCTGTCCGGTACGACGACGTACCACAACGAGACGACCGGTAGCTCGACCGATGTCAAGACCGGTAGCGCCGTGACAGTCCAGATCGATACCAGCACCCTGGCGGGCGCCTCTGCCAGTCCGGGCGCCTCGGGCGGTCAGACTCTGACGGCCAAAGACGTCCTGATCACGACGCCGTAGGAGGCAACCCTTTGCATGTGCTCGTCGTTGAAGACGATGCCCGCCTGAGTCGCCTTCTCAAGCGGCTCCTGACGCAGGACCGCCACGTCGTGGAGACGGCTCTGACGGCCGAGGACGGTCTCGAGATAGCCACGTCCGGCACCGAGTTGGACGCTGTCATTCTCGACGTCGGCCTGCCGGATCGGTCGGGCTTCGAAGTGGCACGGTTGCTTCGGCAGAAGGGCTCGCAGGTTCCGATCCTGATGCTGACGGCGCGCGACGCCGTCAGCGATCGGGTCGAGGGCCTCGACGCCGGCGCCGACGACTACCTCGTCAAGCCTTTCGCCTATGAGGAGCTGCTGGCCCGGCTGCGAGCGCTGGCCCGGCGGCCTCCGACGCGCAAGGCAGTGGCCTTGCGCTCGGGCCCGTTCGAGCTGGACGAAACCACGCGGCGCGTGACCGTCGCCGGCAGGCCGGTGGATCTCAGTCAGCGCGAGTTCTCCATCCTCGAATGCCTGCTCCGGCGGCCCGGCCAGGTCCTCTCGCGCGACCAGCTGCTCGACTACGCCTGGCCCTATGGCGTCGCTCTGACGCCGAACACTGTCGAGGCCTACATCCACCTGCTGCGGGAGAAGGTCGGCAACACTGCCGCGGCTCACATAGAAACGGTCCGCGGCGTTGGCTATCGCCTCCGCGAGGGCTGAACCGTGAGGCTCCCGAGCCGCTTGCATCTGCGGCGGGTCCGGAAGGCCGGCGCAGAGTCGGCGGCGATTCCGGTCGGCCGCAACGGCTCGGAGGAGGACGCCCGCATCCTGCGGCGGACGCAGCTGCGGCTCCTGGCGTGGAGCGGCGGGATCACGCTGCTCATCTTGATCGTCCTGGGAGCCAGCCTGTACCTGGTCGTGTCGAGATACGTGACCTCGGCCGGCGAACAGCGCGTTAACCAGCGCATCGACACCGTTGAGGACGGCCTGCGCAGCAACCTGCGGCCCAACCAGGTGAGCCTCGGGATCATCTTCGGCGGACCTTCGGCCGGGACGTGGGCCTACATCATCGTCTCGGGCAGCCCGCCGTACACCCCGACCGAAACGTACGTCGCCGGCAACGTTCTGCCCGACATGGCCAGCGTGGCGATCGCCGAAACCGGCAAGACAGACGCGCGCGTGGTGACGGTTTCGGGAGTCGGCAGCTACCGCGTCATATCGCGCCAATTCCAGACGCCCGACGGCACGACCTACGTTGTACAAGGAGTCGAAGATAGAAGCGCCGAGACGAAGCTGCTCGACACGCTGTTTCTGATCCTGCTCGGAGGCGGCGCGATGGCATTGCTCGCTTCGCTTGCGGCGGGATACGTGTATGCCGGCCGGGCCCTGGTCCCGATCCGCGACTCGGTCGCCAGGCGGCAGGCGGCGTTGCAGCGACAGCGCGAGTTCGCGGCCAATGCGAGCCACGAATTGCGGACGCCCCTGACGGTCGTTCGCGCGAGCGTCGAGGATCTGAGACGCAACCGGCGCAGTCGGGTGGAAGATGTCGGCGAGGCGATCGACGACATCGATGCGGAAGTCCGGCACATGACGGCCCTGGTCGAGGACATGCTGCTGCTGGCCCGGACCGACTCGGGCACGATCCAGGTCGAAGCAATACCCCTGGATATGGCCGACGTTGCCGCCGAAGCGGCTTCGTCTCTCGTGACGTTGGGTGAGGGGCGTGGCGTCAAGATCGTGCTGGATCCGCTTCCGGCGCCACTGTCGGGCGACCCGCTGCGGCTCCGCCAGCTGGTCACGATCCTGGTCGACAACGCCATCCGGCACAGTTCCAAGGGTTCGACGGTGACCGTGAACGTGCGGCCGGATGCCACGGCGGTCTGGCTGTATGTTGAGGACCAGGGCCACGGAATCAAGCCGGAGGACCTGCCCAGGTTGTGGGAGCGGTTCTGGCGCGCCGACAACGCGCCGGCCGGAGGCACGGGTCTCGGCCTGGCGATCGCCAAGTGGATCGTCGATCAGCACGGCGGCACGATCGGAGCCATGAACCGGGATGAGGGCGGAGCGCGCTTCTGGGTCCGACTGCCGGTTTCCTCCGCGGGGACCGCGGGTTCCGGCGAGTCCCCGGCGGAACCTTCCGGCGAGGCTCTCCAATGGAACCCCGACGACCCGGGCCAGCCCGCCTCGTAGCCCGCATCCAGCGGTTCGGGCCGACGCCCGGCCCGTCCTCAGCCGAAAAGAAGGCGCGCCTCGGCGACCAGGCCGACACAGATGATCGCGGCCCGCAACAGCTGCGGCGGCAGGCGCCGGCCGACTCGCGCCCCGATCTGGCCGCCCACGACCGAGCCCGCGGCGATTAGCAGTGCCACGTCCCAGTGGACCGGTGCGATCAGGATGAAGATGACGGCCGCGACGCCGTTTACGACCACCGCCAGAACGTTCTTCAGGCCGTTCAGACGCTGCAGGTCGTCGGGCAGGAAGATCGTGAGCAGCGCGATCATGATGATCCCCTGGCCCGCTCCGAAGTACCCGCCGTAGACGGCCGAGCCGAAGAGGCTTACCGACAGCGGCCAGGCTCGGTGGGCGTCCGGGCGGCGGTGCTCGGCCAGGGCGCGGGAGAGGCGCGGCCCGATCGCCACCAGCACCAGCGCCACTCCGATCAGGACGGGCACGATCGCCGCGAATGCCCCTGGAAAGGCCCGCAGCAGCAGGGCGCCGGTGGCTCCGCCGGCTGCAGCAACGACGCTGAGACGAAGGGCGCGACCGCGCTGGCCGGCAAGCTCTCGCCGGTAGCCGATCGAGCCGCTGATGGAGCCCGGCACAAGCCCGACCGTGTTGGACACGTTGGCGTCGAGCGGCGCGTATCCGAAGGCAAGCAGCGTTGGGAAGGTGATGAGCGAGCCGGAGCCCACGATGGTATTGATCGTGCCCGCGGCCAACCCGGCGAGCAGGATAGCCACGGCCTCGATCGGCGTCACGGCGTCATCCCGGGGCCATCAGGGTGCTGCGGGGTGGTGACGGGGCCGGGATCAGGCGAGGCGATCCAGAGTCTCACACAGCGAATCCTAGCGGACCGGCCGCTACTCGAGCCTGCCGTCGGGGCGATGCTTGGCCGCCGAGACCAGCCTTGACCTTCAACTGGCTTGAGGGCGTACAGTCCAATCGACGCCACGGATAGCACGCCAGGCTCGCCCCATAGGAGCCCGATGACCGCCGCCCGCCTGCTCGCGAAGCTCGAGGACTTCCGCCTCCTGCCGTTCTTCGTCGTCATCAGCATGGCGATCGGGATCGGCATCGGGAAAGCGCTATCCATTTCGGACTTCGCCCTGACGCCGCCGATCGACGCGATCAAGGCGATCGCCGGCGGGACGTTCGTATTGACCGTGCCCAACGCGATCTCGCTCGGGGTTCCGATCGGGCTCTTCGCGATGATGTACCCGGCGATGACCAACGTCCACCTGGGCGAGGTTGGCGACGCCTTCCGCTCGCCCCGCCAGCTGGCGGTCGTGCTCTTCTTCAACTACCTCGTGGCGCCGTTCGTGATGCTCGGGCTCGCGGACGTGTTCGTAAGCGACCCCGAGCTGCACACCGGGCTCGTTCTCTACGGGCTCGCCCCCTGCATCGCGATGGTGATCATCTTCACGTTTCTCGCCAAGGGAAACACGCCCATGGCCCTGGTGTTCGTTGCCTTGAACTCGGTCGCCCAGATGATCCTCATCCCGGTCTACGCCCGCCTGCTCATCGGGAACGTCAATTTCGATGTCTGGGTCGTCGCCGAATCCGTGGTGCTCTATCTGGGCCTGCCGCTGGTGCTCGGCGTTCTGACGCGGATGGCGGTCACACATCGAGGCGGCGAAGAGGCGATGGAACGGCTCAAGCCGGGCCTCAACGCGCTCTCGATCCTGGGCCTGCTCTTTACGCTGATCGTGATGTTTTCGCTCAAGGGCGACCTGATCATCCAGCGACCCGGCATCGTGCTGGAGATGGCGATCCCGATGTCGCTCTTCTTCGTGACGATGTTCTTCGTGGTGCTCTTCATCGGTTCGCGGCTCCGCTTTCCGTATCGAGACGCCGTGGCAGTCGCGTTCAACGCTACCGGCCGGGACTTCGAGATCGCGATCGCCATCGCAATCACGGCGTTCTCTCCGACCGTTGCGCTGGCGACGGTCGTCGGGCCGCTCATCGAGGTGCCAGTGATGCTCGCCCTCGTGTGGGCGGCGATGCGGCTGAAGGGACGCCTCTTCCCTCTGCAGGAGGCGGCGGTGGCCCCTGCCTTTGATCCGGGCGCTCTTGGGTAGGCCGACACGAGTCTGGGTTTGAGACACATGGGGCGTGGTGGCTTCCCGCAGCCGTCCCGGCGGATGCTGGATTCATAGTCCCGGAGGGTGTACGTTTCGATGATGAACACACCTGCCAGGACAAACCTATCCGGAACCGCCCTTTGGACGAAGGCCGCCCAGAGCGCTCTCATGAGAGCCCACGTCGCCGAGTTCGTTGGGACCTTCGTGCTGGTCTTTGCCGGCTGCGGCGCCATTGTCATCGGACGCATAAGCCCGGTCGGAGTCGCCCTCACGTTCGGGCTTGCGATTGGCTTGATGGTCTACGCATTCGGCCACATTTCGGGCGGTCATTTCAACCCCGCGGTCTCGCTCGGCGTCGCGGTCGGCGGACATCTGCCGTGGCTGCGCGTGGCGACTTACGCCGTCGCCCAATGCGCCGGGGCGATCACAGGGGCGCTGGCGCTTCGAGCGACCTTCGGAAGCGGACCTTTAGGCGTGACGCATCCGGCCGGATCTGATGCCCAGTCCTTCGCCATGGAAGTGGTATTCACAGCCGTCCTGGTGTTGGTTGTCACGGTTGTTGCCACCGATCCGCGGGCGGCGCGGGAGACGGGCGCGCTTGCCATCGGTGGCGCCATCGCATTCGGCGGACTCGCCGCCGGACCGATCAGCGGCGCCTCGCTCAACCCTGCGCGCTCGCTCGGCCCCGCCCTCGTGGCGGGCGATCTTGCCGGTCTGTGGATCTACCTGGCGGCGCCGCTCGTCGGTGCGCTCGTGGCGGGGATCCTGTACCGCTACCTGCGGAGCGGAGCGCCCGAAGCGGCAGCCTGAGGACGCCGTACGAAAGTCACCGCCGGATCGGGTTGTCGCGCGGACGCGCCAGCCCGGCGTTCGCGAGGGGTTTTGGGGTGGCCTACGGGGGTCGANNTGCCGGTTGAGCTAAGGCCACCGTTCGCGTGCCCCGGCGTGCTCAGCGGCTGGGCCGCCCGTTGCCACCGCGGTGGGGCGACCGGGAGTATAGCCGGTGCGGCGCCGCCGAGGTGAGAGCGGGCCCGTTGACCGGCGTCAACGACGCCCGGCGCGGCGCTACCCGTCCGCGCAGGAGCACCCCCTAATCAAACGCACCCGACCGTGGTACCACCCGACCGCGTTCGACCGGACCAGCGGGCCGGGGACCGGGACTCTGGCCGGCTCTACAGTTGTGGTAAATAGCAAAGCCAGCTGGGATGCACTATGCCAGGCCTCGGCACAATCCGGTCCTTCGCCGCCTCCGCCTCGACGCGACAACTCCGCATTGGCGGCCTGGCTCTTGTGCTTGCCCTGCTGACCACCGTCTCAACCGCCGCTCCGGCCTTCGCCTGGGGCACTTCGGCCTTCAGCCCCACCGACGAGCAGCTCCTCTTCACGCTGACCAACCAGGACCGCGCGTCCGCCGGCCTGGGCGCTCTGACCAACGACTCGTACCTCCACAAAGAGGCCGAGTGGCGGGCCAAGGACATGGGCGACCGCGACTACTTCTCGCACGTCATCCCGCCGGGCAACACCAAGGTCTTCGATGACATGACGAAGGACCACTACTGCTTCAAGGTTGCGGGCGAGAACATCGGACTGAGCACCTACGGGGACGACTCCGCCACGACGGACATCGAGTCCGCTTTCATGGGCTCCACCAGCCACCGGGCGAACATCCTCGGCACATGGGTGCGCATGGGCGTCGGCGCATACAAGGCGGCAGACGGCCGGAAGTTGTATGCCGTCCTCTTCTCCGTGCCATGCGCGGCCAAGCCGAAGCCGGTCTCCAAGCCGGCTCCGAAGGCGACTCCGAAGGCGACTCCGCAGGCGACCCCGACTGCCGAGCCGACGGCGCAACCCACGCCCGAACCGACGGTGACCGAGCCAGCCGCCACGCCCGAGTCCAGCGCGACGCCCGGCACGGCCAGTTCGCCGAGCGGCGGTCTCGACTCGCCCGATCGGATCAATCCCACCGAGGCCTCGACGAGCCTGCGGGTCCGCGAGAGGGCACCGTCGCAGGGTCCGCTCGACTCGCTGTTCAAGCTTCTATTCGGCGGCTCGCTCGGTTAGCGCGGGTGCGAGGCGGCGCGGNNCCGCCCAGGGCGCGGCATCGGGGCTACGCCAAATGGCCGGGCCGACCGAATACACTTCTGTGGTGCCGATTGAGCCGTCCGTCACGTCGCTGCCCGAGGCCGGGTCATCCGGAACAGGCCCGGGTCGATCCGCGCGCGATGGCGTGATCCTCGAGGCGCGCGACCTGACCAAGGGATTCCGGATCGGCAGCCGCGACGTGCAGGTCCTGCGCGGCATCTCCCTCAAGGTTCAGCGAGGCGAGTTCGTGGCGGTGATGGGACCGTCCGGCTCCGGCAAGAGCACGCTCCTGCAGCTGTTGGGCGGGCTGGACCGACCGACCAGCGGCGAAGTCGTCCTCGACGGCGAGATCGTCAGCCAGCTGAGCGACAGGGAAGCGACCCGTCTGCGACGCGAGAAGACCGGCTTCGTCTTCCAGTTCTTCAACCTGATCCCGTTGCTGGACGTGTACGAGAACGTGGCCCTGCCGTACACGATCGCGGGCGTGGACCCGCGTCGCGGCGAGGCGGCAGCTCGGATCAAAGACGTCCTCGGGATGGTCAACCTCGCGGGGTGCGAGCGGAACCGTCCCGACCAGCTCTCCGCCGGGGAGCAACAGCGAGTGGCCCTGGCCCGGGCGTTGGTGGGCAGTCCGGCGCTCCTGCTCGCCGACGAGCCCACCGG
>PMIQ01000040.1 GCA_003157175.1 Chloroflexota bacterium | reverse complement strand
ATGAACATCATGCTCGTCTCGGTCCGCGAGAGGACGCGCGAGATCGGCATTCGCAAGGCCATCGGCGCGCGCGGCCGCGACATCCTCTCGCAGTTCCTGGTCGAGGCTCTGGCGCTCTCGCTCGCCGGCGGCCTGATCGGTATCTGTCTTGGGGTTCTCGTCTCACTCGGCATCGGCGTATACGCCGGCTGGGGCTTTGTCTTCAATCCGATCACGGTCGTCGCCGCGGTCGGCTTCAGTCTTATCGTCGGGATCGTCTTCGGAGTCTGGCCGGCCAGCCAGGCCGCCCGCCTCGACCCCGTCGTCGCCCTTCGGTATGAGTAGCAACAGCGCTTGCGCAATTGGCCACGATGCCCTTATGCTTCGCGGCCAATGAACGCCTTCGACTTCAGCCGCAGGGAGAATTCGCGCATGGCCTCGTGCCTGCGCAGTTCGATGATGTCTATGCCCTGGCGGCCCCGAAGTGCGGAGGATGGGGTCTGAGGTCCCGGCTCACCTAGCAGCGAGGCCGGACCAAGGATCGGTCCCGGGGCCGCGGACTCCTCACAGGAGCCGCGGTTCTTTGTTTCTCCGGACGACACGACGGACAGCCGCCTGAACCCACCGCCCTCACCCCAGGGCTCCCCCGGGATCAACCGCAGGCCGACCAAATCCCGCCGCAGAGCTACAAGACCAGGAGAAACCACCCGTGTCCGACCAGAAGACTCCCGCCCAGAAGAACGAGACCCTCGCCGTCCACGCCGGCCAGACCGTCGATCCCACAACGAAGGCTCGCGCAGTCCCGATCTACGCGACCACGAGCTACGTGTTCGACAACGCCGACCACGCCGCCCGTCTCTTCGGGCTGCAGGAGTTCGGCNNCCGGATCATGAACCCGACCACCGATGTCTTCGAGCAGCGCGTCGCCGCTCTCGAGGGTGGCGTCGGGGGGTTGGGCGTGGCATCCGGTCAGGCGGCCGAGACGCTGACGATCCTCAGCCTCGCCCGCGCCGGCGACAACTTCGTCACCAGTGCCTCGCTGTACGGCGGCACCTACAACCTCTTCCAGTACACCCTGCCCAAGTACGGCATCGAGTTCCGCTTCGTCGACGGCTCCAAGCTCGAGGAGTTCGAGAAGGCGATCGACGGCAAGACCAAGGGCGTCTACCTCGAGACCATCGGCAACCCGCGTCTGGACGTGCCGGACTTCGAGGGCATCGCAAAGATCGCCCACAAGCACGGCGTCCCGGTCATCGTCGACAACACCTTCGCGCCGATACTCTCGCGCCCGTTCGAATGGGGCGCGGACATCATCGTCCACTCGGCGACCAAGTGGATCGGTGGCCACGGCACCGCGATCGGCGGCGTCGTCGTCGACAGCGGCAAGTTCGACTGGGCCGGCTCGCCGCGCTTCAAGGCAGACTTCGTCGACCCGGACCCGTCCTACCACGGCGTCAGCTACACGGGCGCCTTCGGCAACCTGGCCTTCATCCTCAAGCTCCGCGTCACCCTGCTGCGCGACCTTGGTCCCGCGCTGAGCCCGTTCCACTCATTCCTCTTCCTGCAGGGCCTCGAGTCGCTGCCGCTGCGCATCGAGCGCCACAGCTCCAACGCGCTGGCGGTAGCCAGGTGGCTCGAAGCCCACCCGGCCGTGGAGTGGGTCAGCTACCCCGGCCTCACGTCGCATCCATCGCACAAGAACGCGGTCAAGTACCTGTCCGGTGGCTACGGCGGCGTCGTGACGTTCGGTCTCAAGGGCGGCGTGGAGGCCGGCCGCAAGCTGATCGACTCGGTCAAGCTCTTCAGCCTGCTGGCCAACGTCGGCGACGCGAAGAGCCTGATCATCCACCCCGCCTCCACCACTCACCAGCAGCTTTCGGCCGCGGATCAGGTCGCCAGCGGCGTGACTCCCGAGCTGGTCCGCATCTCAGTGGGGATCGAGCATGTCGACGACATCATTGCGGACCTCGATCAGGCAATCGGCGCCGCGACGGGCATCCGGTCCGCCACGGTTGCTCCGGTCGTAGCCGCCAAGTAGGCGGAGCCCACGGCAGGTAGTCTCGTGAAATCGACGCCGGCAATTCGATGGATCTCGGAGGTGCGCGGCCAGTCCGCGCCCTCCGATCCGCCTGCCGTAGTCGAATCCGCGCGCGCCGGGTCCGTCGCGGGGCTCGGCGCGCTCGCTTCCGCGAATTCCAGACCGCGCGGCCGGGGCACAGGGTCCGGCTTCGTCCCCGCCGATCCCGGCGTTTCGACCGCACGCGCGGACTTCGGTTTTCGTAGCCTGAACGACGTGGATAACTCGAGCGACCCTCAGACCGGCAAGATCGTCTCGCGCTGGCTCGGTCGCTTCGCGCTGGAGTCCGGCGCGGTCCTGCCGGATCTGGTCGTGGCCTACCGGCACGATGGCGTCCCCATCGGCGAAGGGCGGCAGATCCTGGTCGTCCACGCCCTNNCCACGCCCTGACCGGCTCGGCCGATGCCGCGGGCGACTGGTGGGCACCGCTCATCGGCCCCGGCCAGGTTCTGGACACTGACAAGTTCGGCATCCTCTGCATGAACTTGCTCGGCAGCCGGTACGGCACCAGCGGCCCGATCTCACGCAACGCGGTGACCGGCAAGCCCTACGGTCGAACCTTTCCCCGGATCACGGTTCGAGATCAGGCCCGGGCCCAGTGGCGACTCCTCGACGCGCTGGGGATCGGCAAGCTCGCTCTTGCGGTCGGCGGGTCGCTCGGCGGCATGGTCGCGCTGGAGGTCGCCCTCGAACGACCCGGCGAGATCAGCCGGGTCGTGCCGATCGCCGCGCCCGCCCGCATCGGCCAGCTCGCCGTCGGCTGGGACAACATCCAGCTCGAGATCGTCGACAAGCTCGGCATGGAGGGCCTGGATTTGGCCCGCCAGCTTGCCATCACGACCTACCGCAGCGAGATCGACTTCGAGCAGCGGTTCGGCGGGCGCGTGGAGCCCGATGGAACGCCCTCGATAGTCAGCTATCTGCGCCATCAGGGTCGCAAGCTGCTCGAGCGCTTCGACGCGGACACGTACCGGACGCTGGTCTGGGCTATGGACACGCACGACATCGGCCGCGACCGCGACGGTGCCGTGGCCGCTCTGCGGCGACTTGCCGCCTACGGAACGCGACTCACCGGCGTCGGCATCGAGGGCGACATCCTGTACGGCACGAACCAGGTCCGGGACCTGGTCGAGGCTGCCACGACTTCTGGCATGGACGCCGCCTACCGTGAGATCCATTCCTCCAAGGGCCACGACGCCTTCCTGGTGGAGTGGGACCAGCTGACGACGCTTCTGGCGGAGGCGCTGAAGTAGCCCACCACCGACCCGGGGCTTGCGCCGTGCCCTGCCGTGCCGAGCGCCAGGCGCCGCGCCGCGCCGCGCCGTGCCGTGCCGCGCCGCGCCTAGCCGCGCGCCCGGCCCACTTCTTGCCCAATATCGCCCCGGGCAATGCTAGGGACGCGGCGCCTGGATCCACCCCCGAAACCGTACGGCGGTTAGCCTCGGTCGGCTAACTCGCGATCGCAGGCGGGCCCCGTTTGACCGGACCCGGACCCGTGCCTCGCTTCTGAGAGCAGGTTGGTCACCTAGCATCGCCCCCAGTGATATTGGGCAAGATCGCCCTCGCGCCGCCGCGCCCCGCGCCACCCAGCAGTGCGACTCGCCCCGCACCGCTCAGCTACGGCACCTCGAGCCAGCCCTCTCGCAGCGCGCGCGTGGCCATCTCCGTCCGGGACTGGAGCCCGAGACGTTCGAACAGACGGCGCAGATGAGCCTCTACCGTCTTGCACGTGATCCCAAGCGCAGCGCCGATCTCGTCGTTGCTGCGACCGTCGATGACCAGCGCCACTACCTGGCGCTCCCGCGCCGTGAAGACGGGGGCCGGCCCGGTCGGGCGGACACCGAAAGCCAGGCCACCCGAAGCTACCTTGTGGATCGCCTCGATCAGCTCGGCGATTGGCGCGGTCTTGAGGACGAAGCCCGAGGCGCCCAGCCGCAGCGCCGCGGCCACGTACTGCTGATAGTCGTACGCGGTCAGGACCACGATGGCTGGCAGGCGGCGCCCGGTCTTCAGCAGCTCTAGGCCGCTCTCCGATCCAAGCCGGATATCGAGCAGGAGCACATCCACCGCCTCTGGATCAAGCAGTGGCGCCGCGTCCGCCAGCGAACCGGCGGTTCCGGCAATGCTCAGCCCCGCCACGTTCGAGAGCAGAGCGGCCGTCCCTTCGCGCACGACGGGATGGTCGTCAACGATGGCGACGCGGATCGGCGTTGCCGGGGCCGTCATGCGGGTTCCGCGGCCGGGGTTTGTCCGGGGTCGGCGCCGGAGGCAAGGGTCGCCGAAGCCGTCTCCGGCGAGGCCGCGCCGGCGCGCTCCCACACGAGCCGAACCCGCGTCCCGCCGCCCGGTCGCCGGCCGATCGTGAGCTCGGCGCCGATCGATTCTGCCCGCTGGCGCATGCTGATCAGCCCCAGATGACCCGACCGTTCGGCAGCTTCGGCCGCGCCGGCCGGCACGCCCGGCCCCGAGTCGTCGACCTCCAGCTCGGCCCATGAGCCTCCGCCTCGATACCTCACGCCGATCGGCGGAGCGCCGTGGCGCACGGCATTGCTGATAGCCTCCTGAGACACTCGGAAGAAGGCCAGCTCCGGCTCGGCCGGCAGACGCTTCTCTCCCTCGAGCCGATCGAGCGAAACCGGTCCGGCCGGCTCTTCGTATCGCTGGCACAGCCATTCGATC
>PMIQ01000197.1:5393-7986 GCA_003157175.1 Chloroflexota bacterium | reverse complement strand
CGCATCGAAGCGCGTCAAGCGTGGCAGCTGCGTGATCGTCGCTGAACTTGGCTTCGACGATCGGTCGGGTGACGATCCGGCCGGACCGATCCTCTGGTCCGAGGTGGCCTCGATGGGCGAAAGAGGCAAGTGGCACCTGGCGTTGCACCCGGGCGCTGTGTACGCCACCCGGTCGCGACCGTTGGTGGTCGACCTGGTGGGCGGTCCGAGGGGGCCTCTTTCGCCCCTCGGCCCTCAACGGCGACAGATAGGCCGGGTGAGCATCGAAACTAACGTTCTCGAGGGCGGCGGAAAGCGTCTTCCCGAGCTAATGGAGCACGCCTACGCACGCTGGCTCGAACGTCGCGATTGGGAGCAGGGCTGGTAGCGGAGACACCCGGCACGACTGGGGGCCGTGCGCCGCATCGTTTCCTCCCGCGCTCCGGTGGCCACGAACACCTGTTCGCTTTCCCCTGTCTGCTCTACAATGAACGGCCTATGCCGCAGGAACAGCTCGTCGTTCGCGGAGCCCGCGAACACAACCTCAAGAACGTCACGGTGGCCATGCCGCGCGACCGGCTGGTCGTGATCACCGGTCTGTCGGGCTCGGGCAAGAGTAGCCTCGCCTTCGACACGATCTACGCGGAGGGCCAGCGCCGGTACGTCGAGAGTCTGTCCGCGTACGCCCGTCAGTTCCTGGGCGAGATGCAGAAGCCCGACGTCGACCAGATCGACGGCCTGAGTCCGGCCATCTCGATCGACCAGAAGGGAGCCAGCCGGAATCCGCGATCGACCGTCGGAACTGTGACCGAGATATACGACCACCTGCGCCTGCTGTTTGCCCGCATCGGCCATCCGCACTGCCCCACATGCGGCCGTGAGATCGCGCGCCAGAGCGTGCAGCAGATCGTCGACCAGATCTACGAGATGCCCGAGGGAACACGGCTGCTCGTTCTCGGCCCGGTGATCAAGGATCGCAAGACCGAGGGCGACCGGGTCTTCGACCAGATCCGCCGCCAGGGCTTCGCCCGCGTCCGTGTCGACGGCGAGCAGATGGATCTGGCGGAGACGCGCCAGCTCGACAAGTACAAGCGCCACACCATCGAGGTCGTGGTCGATCGATTCGTCGTGCGGCACGCCGAAGAGCCGGCCGACGAAGGCGCCGCCACGGCCGACGGGCTCGAGCGCGCGGCGGGCGGCGTGGCGACCGGCGAGGCGGCCCCGACCGAAGCCGCGGCGGGTGAGCCGACCAAGCCGCCCGATTCGACCAGGCTGGCCGACTCCGTCGAGACGGCGCTGCGCCTGGGCGAGGGAGTGGTCCTGATCGCGCCGGCGCCACGCGACGGTGAGGCGCCCGACTTCGAGGAGCGCCGCTACAGCGAGCGGTACAGCTGCCCGTACGACGGCACCACGGTGGACGAGCTCGAGCCGCGCAGCTTCAGCTTCAACTCGCCACACGGCGCGTGTCCGAGCTGCACCGGCATCGGCAGCCGCCTGGAGATAGACCCGGACCGCGTCACCAACAAGAACCTGCCGTTGTCGGCCGGCGCGCTGGTGCCGTGGGCTCGCCTGCCGATGGAGAACTCCTGGCACGGCAAGATCATCGAGGCGGTCTGCCGCGAGCACGGCTGGAACTACGACACGCCGCTCAAGAACCTTCCGCCCGAGGCGCTCGAGTACCTGCTCTATGCGAGGCGTGGCGAGAAGGTCGTCATCGGATACCGCCACGAGCGGGGTCAGAACACGTACGGCGCCACTTTCGAGGGGATCATCCCGAACCTGGAGCGGCGCTACCGCGAGACTGAATCGGACTTCATCAAGTCCGAGCTGGAGCGGTACATGGTCGCGCGGCCGTGCCCCACGTGCGAGGGCAAGCGCCTGAAGCCGGAGATCCTGGCAGTAACTATCGACGGTCGAAACATCTGGGACGTTTCCACGCTTTCGATCACGGCCACGTGCGACTTCGTCACCGCCCTGCCGGAGAGGCTGACCGAACGGGAGATGACCATCGCCCGGCAGGTCCTCAAGGAGATCTCGTCCCGCCTGGGCTTCCTGCTGGACGTGGGTCTCGACTACTTGACCCTCGATCGGACGAGCCAGACGCTCTCCGGCGGCGAGGCCCAGCGCATCCGGCTGGCGACCCAGATNNGCACGACGAGGAGACGATCCGGACGGCCGACTGGGTCATAGACATCGGGCCCGGGGCAGGGGAGCACGGCGGCGAGATCGTCGCCAACGGACCGCTCGAGACGATCCTGGCCGAGCCGCGGTCGATCACCGGCGCTTATCTCCGCGGTGAGCTCCAGATCGAGATTCCCGCGAGGCGCCGTCAGGGCAACGGGCAGTCCATCGTCATTCGCGGCGCTCGCGAGCACAACCTCAAGAACGTCGACGTGACGTTCCCGCTGGCACGCTTCGTGGCCGTCACCGGCGTCTCGGGCTCGGGCAAGAGCACGCTCGTCTCAGACATTCTGTATCGGGCCCTGGCCCGGGAGTTGAACGGCGCGCGCGACAAGCCCGGCGCCCACGACGCGATCGAGGGACTCGAGGCGATCGACAAGGTCATCGACATCGATCAGAGCCCCATCGGTCGCACGCCGCGCTCCAACCCGGC
>PMIQ01000197.1:0-5284 GCA_003157175.1 Chloroflexota bacterium | reverse complement strand
CAAGCGCTACAACCGCGAGGCTCTTGAGGTGCACTACAAGGGGCGGTCCATCGCCGACGTGCTCGAAATGACGATCGAGGAGGCGCTCGACTTCTTCTCGCCGGTGCCGTCGGTGCGCTCGAAGCTCAAGACCCTTTTCGACGTCGGCCTGGGCTACGTCCACCTCGGCCAGCCGGCCACGACGCTCTCCGGCGGCGAGGCGCAACGGGTCAAGCTGGCCACGGAGCTGTCGAAGCGAGCGACGGGCCGGACCGTCTACGTTCTGGACGAGCCCACCACCGGTCTCCACATGGCGGACGTGGAGAAGCTGCTCCAGGTGCTGCACCGCCTCGTCGACACGGGCAACACAGTCGTTGTCATCGAGCACAACCTGGACGTGGTCAAGACCGCGGACTGGATCGTCGATCTGGGGCCGGAGGGCGGCGACCGCGGCGGCTACATCATCGCGGAGGGGACGCCGGAAGATGTGGCCCGGGTTCGCGGCTCCGCCACGGGCGAGTACCTGGCCCGCGTTCTTCGGGGAGAGCCGCTCGTGCCCCTGTCCGCCGTCACCTTCGCCGAGTCCGTCGGGCACGTTTCGCCGGTGGCGAACATGCCCCAGAATCGTCTCGGATCCGTGCCCAGGAAGCGGGCCGCGGCCGTGGCGCTTCGGGATGCCCGCGAGGACTGAGCGGCGATTGGAGGCCCGACGCGAGATGCGACGGTCGGGCGGCTATTGGAACGAGGCGTCGAGCAACCATTCCCCCGGCGGGCCTGCTACAGTCCTCACGATCGAAGCGCGGCAGCGTTGTTGCCGGCCGTCTGGGCCGCCCGCCGGTGACGGTGCGCGGGGATGGGGAAGAACGGGATTGAGGAAGGTGAGCTCAATGGGAACGAGAGGGTCGCGCCTGGCCATGCTGGTCGCTGTTGCGGCGCTCGTGACGAGCGCGTGCGGCCCCTCGCAAGTCAAGCCGACGCCGGTCCGATCCGCCCCAACGCCGGCAACGCCCGTGGGAACTCCTGTGAGCGAGACGGTCGTTCGATGGTTCGTGGGTCTCGGGTTGGGGAACGACGCCAACCAGGTCACTGCCGAGGAGGCGTTCGTCAAGGCCTACAACGGCTCTCAGAACAAGGTCTACGTCAGCCTCGAGATCGTGCCCACCGACACGGCCTACGAGACGCTGAAGGCCGAGATTGCCAACGGCAACGCACCCGATATCGTCGGCCCGGTCGGCGTGCGCAGCCGAAATGGGTTCTCGGGTGACTTCCTCGACCTCTCCGGCGAGATCACCAAGACGAGCTACGACATGACCCGGTACCCGTCGGCCCTGGTCGACTTCTTCAAGCAGGGCGCGGAAGGCCAGATNNCAATGGAACGGCAAAGACTGGACGTGGGACACGCTCGAGAGCGTCGCCGCCCAGCTCACCGTCGACAACAAGGGCAAGAAGTCCACCGACGCAGGCTTCGATGCCACCAACATCACCGACTACGGCATCGACTTCCAGTGGGCGGACGGTCGCACGATGGCCTCCTGCTTCGCCCCCGGTACGTTCCTCGGCCCTAACGGCACAGCCGCGATCCCGGCCGGTTGGCAGGCCGCCTGGACGTGGTACTACAACGCCATGTGGAAGACCCACATCGCTCCGACGGCCAAGGTGGTCGACTCGGCCGTGATGGGCAACGGTTCCACGGTCGCCTCGGGCAACCTGGCTATGGCAGTCTCGTGGCCATGGGCCATCAGCACGTACGGCGGCGCGGCGGACAAGAGCGGCAACTACGCCGCCAAGTTCTCCAAATGGGACATCGCGGTCCTGCCGACTTATGGCGGCCTGACTACGTCGCCCCTGGATGCGACAACCTTCGTGATCACCAAGGCCTCCAGCCATCCGGATGCCGCCTTCACGGCGATGACCGCGATCATGGCCGACCCGAGCCTTCAGGTCGCGTACGGCGGAATGCCGGCGGCAAGGGCGGACCAGCAAGCCTGGTTCAGCCAGTTCGACCAGTACCTGGGCAAGATCTTCCCGGGCAACACCGTGTCCTGGTCCGTTCTCCAGGAGATGGAGAACTACCCGTCCAACCCGAGCCCGGAGGCCGACGTTCCGAACTTCCAGAAGGTAATCAGCCTGACGGCCGGCTTCTACGGGAAACTGCAGACGTCAGGGAACCTGAATCTGACCAGCGAGATGGCGAGCCTCCAGGCCTCGATCCAGAAGGCTCTCGAACAGGCGTCGCTAACCTCTAATCCATAGCTCGGTTCCGCCGGTCACGCGTCGCAGCTCGCCGGACGGACGAGCCCAGGAATGCGCCGCCTGAACGAGCGAGTCGCCCGCGGCGACCCGGCTGATCGGGTCCAGCTCGGTCCAGACACCCGGAGCGGGAACCCTGCGCCGGCATTCGCTACGATGGACTCATGCCTCAGATCGAGTACGCCTTTCTGGCCGATGCGGCCGAAGTCCAGCCCGGCCAGAAGTTCCACGTGCTCGGCGGTGGGATCACCCGCCTGAGCGGACCAACCCTGCCTTTCCAGCACCCGCATCTCGCTCTTGTGGTGGGCCTGCGCCTGGTCGCCAGCGAGCGGAACCACGAGCACGAGCTGGAGTTCATTCTTGCCGCACCCGACGGCACCAATGTCGCAAGCTCGTCGGGGCGCGTCGTGGCTCGTGGCCCACAGGATCCCAACGACATCATCCTGACCCTGACCATCGACCTGTGGAACCTGACTATGACCACCCAGGGCGAGTATTCGGTGAGGATCATGGTGGGTGGGACCGAGCGGAAGAGACTCGCCCTGACGGTTACCCAATCCCGAGAACCTGTGCCGGAGCAGCGGTACCTGGCGTGACGAACGTGGACCGCGGTCCCGCGCGCCACGAGCGTCCGGCAATCGATGAGGCGGCCCTGGCTGCGGCCCGGATCGCGGATCGCCTCATCGAGGCTGCCCGAGCGCGGAACGCGACACGGTGGGAGGAGTTCCTGGCCCCGCTGCCCGGGCAGCTCCGCGACGGCGGAATCGCCGACATGCGCCGCATCGCCATGCGGGCCCGAGCGGCCTACGGGCCCAAGGACTCGATTCGCGAAGCGCTCCCATCCGAGTTGACGGAGCCATTCCTGGCCGACCTCGATGGGCTCCTCAAGGCTCTGGCCCGCGATGCCATGGAGCGCTGAGCGGCGCGTATGCTCTGTCGGCGGGGACGTTTACGCGCGCGGCGCAACCGATAGGTGGCTGGAGGTCAGGGCTTGAGCACTTGGCAGGTGAGCGGGCAGGGTCGGACCCTCATGCCCCTGCCGGTCGGGCTGCGTGTCGCGGGTATGGGCGCTCGGCTGGGCGCATGGTTCCTCGACCTCCTTCTCTTCGGGTTCGTGAGCTTGATCCCGCTGTTTCTCGCCATCGCGACCGGCGCCATCGGACTCAATCCAGAAGCGGCCCGGCAGATGGACGTCAATCCGTACGTGCAGCCCACCGTGCCGTTGCTCAGCGTGAACGATGCCGCGCTGATCGCGTGGTGCGCCGTCTGGGCAGTTCTGGCGATTGCCTACGCCGCCGCGTGCTGGGCTTTCTTCCGGGGCCTGCCCGGCCAGCGGCTCCTCTCACTGCAGGTTGCCGACGCCGCCACCGGAAAGAACCTCGCGCTGCCCCGCGCCGTCTGGCGCGCGTTTCTGGTCAACGGGATCCCAGCGGCCGCTACCGCGGTGTGGGTCGTCGTTGCGTGCCGGATGCTGGCCACTATCGTCCCGGCCGAGGTCGGGCGCGCCGGCGAAACGAACTACATCGAAGCGACCTACAACAACGCCTGGGGCGGCCTTCTTTCCCTGTGCAGCCTGGCGAGCTGGGGCTGGCCGCTCCTGCTCCTGATCAGCGCGGCGGTCGGCCGCGACAAGCGAGGGATACACGACAGGCTGGCTCGTTCGGTCGTCGTGGGACGAGCAATCGCGTCCGGTGCGTGGGGCAACGCGTCCGGACCCGTCGCCGGTACCCCGTATGGCTACCCATACGGCCCCGGCCCGGTGTCCGGCCCGGGCTCGGCGCCCGGGACTGGACCAGGATCGGCTCTCGGGCCGGGTTATGCGCCCTGGCAGGTCTATCCGAACGGCCCGCAGCCGGGCCCGACGGGTCAGCCGCCGGTCTGGCCCGCTGGGTACCCCTGGCCGCAGCCGCCGCAGAGCGATTCGGGATACGGTGCCGCGGCTCCGTCGCAGGGCGAGCAACAGGCGGACTTCCCGTCCGCCGGCGTGCCCCCCGAGGTGGGTTCGGCGGGCGACCCGGACCGGCAGCCGCCGCCGGCGGTCCCAGGCGCCGAGCCGGAGCAGAGGAAGCCGGCCGCCGAGAACCTGCAGGTCTTCGGCGCGAAGCTGCCGGCGGGTTTGCGCGTCGCGACCTACAGGCGTCGCGTGGTGGCCTTCGTTCTAGACAACGTCGTCGCCCTGGTGATCTTCGGCGCCGTCGCCATGGCCCTGGAGGGAAGCTCGGACCCTGGCGCCGCTCCGCCGCCTGAGCGCCTGGCGATGCTGGCCGGGTTGATAGGCGGGCTCGTGCAGGCCACGTACTTCGTCGCGACGTGGTCGATCTGGCGCGGCTCGATCGGCTACAAGGCGCTTGGCCTTCAGGTCGGCGAGGAGTCGACCGGACATCGGCTGAGCCCGGCCGACTCGCTCGTCAGGTGGGCCCTCCTCCAGGGTCCGCTGGCGCTGTACCTGGCGGCGCCGTACTTGCTGCGGCCGGCGCTGGGGATCCTGGCCGTCGGCTGGGTGTGGCTTCTCAGCTACAGCGCCCGCAAGGATCCGGACGGCCGCGGCTACCACGACCGCATCGCGCACAGCCTGGTTGTCGAAGGGCAGAACTGAGCTGGCCGCGGGCGGCGGTTCAGCCGGGCGGCGGTCTCGCCGAGCCGCCGGGCCTTACGAAGGGTCGCGCTCCACGCCCAGCTCCCGGTCACTGAAGGCCTCCAGCAGGAAGGGCGACGGCGAGGCGGGATCGTAGACGAGGGTCAGCGACCGCCGCGCGCGGGTCCAGGCGACGTATGCCAGGCGGCGCTCCTCCTCCAGCGCCCGCTGGGGCTCGGCCGATTCGCGCAGCGAGCGGGCCGACGGAAAACGGCCCGCATCCATGCCGATGACGGCCACGTGGTCGAACTCCAGGCCCTTGGTGGAATGGGCCGTGGCCAGGGTGAGCTGAGCGTCGTCGCGGCGCAGCTCGGCGATGCGGGCGCGGTGGCGCTCGACGGCTTCGGCCAGGTCCTCGAGAGAGTGGAATGGCGCAGCCCAGCCGACCAGGGCCGCCAGCAGATCGCCCGTCTCGACGGG
>PMIQ01000008.1 GCA_003157175.1 Chloroflexota bacterium | reverse complement strand
GCACGCCCGGGCCCGGGGCGAGGAAACCGATCCATTCTCGCCATACCAGACTCCGCAGCGAATGGCGATGGCACTGCCGATCGACCCGCCGGTGTCTGACGTGGAGGGGCTGCGCTTCGTCCTGCATCGGCTGACGGGCGCCTTTGGCGATCAGCTCGAAGCCCGAGGCGCAGCAACGGCACGGGCTCGGTTGACCCTCGAGCTGGATCGCTCGTTCTCCACTGGCGAGGTGCCGGCCACCATCACGATCGACCAGCCCCTGCCCGAGCCCACCTCCGAAGGTCTGGCCATCGAGCGACTGCTCATCGCCCGCCTAGAAGCGGCTCCACCGGGGGCGCCGGTGTCACGACTAGATCTGGAGCTGGACGAGGTGGCGCCGGCCTCAGGCACACAACTCTCGCTGTTCACGCCCCAGACCGCTCGGACGAGCCGGCTCAGCTGGCAACTGGCCAGGCTCGGGCTTCGCTTCGGCACAGAACGGGTCGGCGCGATGGAACTGGTCGATCCGGAGGCGGCTCTGCCCGAGGCGCGCTGGAAGTGGCGTCGAGGGTCGGCGTCATGACGCGGCTGCTGCGCGAACACCCCGCGATCGATGTCGATCTTGGGCGCGACGGGGAGCCGGTCGCCTTCGGGTGGAACGGCCGGCGCGAGCAGATCGAGGTCTGCAATCGATGGCGCGTCGAGGAGAGTTGGTGGAGTCGGCCTATCTCTCGCGACTACTACAAGGTCGCCGGCTCTAGCTGGCTGGCCCTTCTCTATCTCGATCGGGTCGATGGCACCTGGCACCTGGAACGCCTCTACGACTGAACCACCGTGACCACATACGCCGAGCTCCACTGCCACACCAACTTCTCATTCCTCGATGGGGCCTCTGCGCCCGACGAGCTGGTGGCGCGCGCCGTCGAGCTCGGGCTGTCCGGGCTCGCAGTCACCGACCATCGCGGCCTATACGGCGTAGTCCGCTTCGCCTCCGCGGCCGCGGAGGCGGGACTGCGCCCCATCATCGGGGTCGAGATAGAGCTCGCGGACCCGGCCGTGCCCGATCCGGCGGGAGTAGCGATCCCGATCCGGCGGCCGCGGCGGAAAGGCGCGGCGCCACTGCCCGATGACGCGCGGTGCGGAGAGGGGCTGCCGAATCGGCCGCGCCCGGACCGCGCCACGCTGCCCGGCCACCGTGACCCTGTGAAGGAGGACTTGCGTGGCGTTGGAGAGGGCCAGCGTGGGCCGCACCTGGTCCTTCTGGCACGGAACGCGGTGGGATATCGAAGCCTGTGCCGACTCGTGAGTCGGGCCAATCTCGGCGGAACCAAGTCGATGCCCCACTTCAGCCACGAGCTGCTCGCCGAGAACACCGAGGGTCTCGTGGCGCTCTCGGGCTGTCGCGAGGGCGAGATCGCTCGGCGCCTGCGGGTCGGAGACCGGGAAGGGGCACGAGCCGTGGCGGAGCGATACGTCCGTCTCTTCGCGGCCTGCCACGCCCGCACAGATTCCGTCGCCACGGCCTCGTTCTTCCTGGAGATGAGCCATCACCTCCTGCCCGACGACGACTGGCTCGTGNNGGCGATCTACGCGACCTTCGGCGCCCCGATGGCGAGTCGTATCTGAAGTCGGCCGACGAGCTTATGGCGATGCCGCCCGGACCCGCGGGCGCGGACACCCTGACCGCGTCGGCCTGGGCCCAAGGCATCGGCAACGCGAGCGAGCTGGCCGCGAGTTGCACGGTTGACCTTGGCTTTGAGCGGTATCGCTTCCCGGGCTTTCCGATCCCAAAGAGCCACACCCCGTTCTCGTATCTGGAGGAGCTCTGCCACGCCGGCGCCAGGAGGCGTTATCACCCTATCTCGTCGCCAGTCGTGAAACAGCTCGCTCACGAACTCGAAGTCATCGAACGGACTGGCCTCGCCGAGTTCTTCCTGATTTGCGCGGACATCATGACCTTTGCCCGCGAGCATGGGATACCGGCCCAGGGTCGAGGCAGCGCGGCCAATTCGATCGTGGCCTACGTGCTCGGGATCACGCGCGTCGATCCGATCCGCCATCACCTGCTCTTCGAACGGTTCATCAACGACGGCCGAACGAGCTATCCCGACATCGACATCGACTTCTCCTCCGCCCGGCGGGAAGAAGTCATCCAATACGTATACCGCCGCTACGGCCCCGAACACACGGGCATGGTCTGCAACCTCGTCACGTATCGGGCTCGATCGGCGGTGCGTGAGGTCGGGTATGCCTTGGGGTTTCCGCGGCCGCTCGTCGATCGGGTCGCGGGGGCGCTCGAAACATACGACTCAGGCATGGTTCGCCGCGACCTCGAAGCCGACGGTGGCTTCGGGCAGTTCTTCGCGCAGACCGTCGAACGGGAAGCTGTGGGGGCCGCATACAGCCCCGAGGAGACCCGGCGCCGGGCCGGAGGGGAGGGCGGCCCAGGAGATTCGCCGGCGAGCGTCGCCTGGCTCGCCGCGGAACGACCTGGCGGCCATGGGCTGCATTCGAGCGTGGCGCGGGTCCAGCCTCAGCCGGCGATCCAACCCGAGAGGCTACGCGGCTCCACGGCCAGCATGCCGGATCCGGAGCGCTGGCTCGCGTTCTGCGTCCGCATCGACGGCTTTCCGCGACACCTGTCCATCCACTCCGGTGGCATGCTCGTGACAGCGGCGCCGCTGATCGACATCGCGCCGCTGGAGCGGGCCACGATGCCGGGCCGCGTCGTCGTGCAGTTCGACAAGCGCGACGTCGAGACGCTCAAGCTGATCAAGCTCGACCTGCTCGGCCTCGGCATGCTGACCGCGATCGACGAGACGCTCGGACTCATCGAGAGCGACTGCGCTGCCTGCGTCGATCTCGATCGGCTGCCCGAGGACGTGCCCGAGGTCTTCGAGATGCTCGGAGCCGCCGACACGGTCGGGGTCTTCCAGGTCGAGAGCCGGGCCCAGATGCAGACCCTGCCCAAGTCAAAGCCGGCCAACCTCGACGATCTGGTGGTCGAGGTCGCAATCATCCGGCCCGGGCCGATCCAGGGCAACGCNNTGTACCAGGAGCAGGTCATGCAGATCGCGATCACCGTCGCCGGCTTTTCCGCGGGTGAGTCGGACGGGTTTCGGCGGGCCATGGGGACGTGGCGTTCGACAGCTGAGATGGAGAAGCTCCACGCCCACTTCGTCGATGGCTGCCGCGCCACCAATGGCCTCACCGACGAGGGGGCGGAGGAACTCTTCCGTCAGGTTGCGGCGTTCGCGTCGTTCGGCTTCGCCAAGAGCCATGCCGCGGCCTTCGCCCGCACGGCATACGAGTCGGCGTTCCTCAAGCTCTTCTACCCGGCCCAGTTCACAGTCGGGCTGATCAACNNCTACAAGACCACGACTGAGTGGGTCGGGCGACAAGGCGAGCCACTCCCCGATGGGGCGGGGATTGCCCGGCGGCCGGCCGCGGTGCGCTCGTCGGGCTGCGTGATTCCCTCGGCCGCTTCCCGGAGCCGCTGGACGCCCGAGACGGTGACCGGCTACGGCATACGCCTCGGCCTGGCGCTGGTGAAGGGGATCGGCGACGAACACGCCGAGCGCCTAGACATCGAGCTCGGCCGCGGCCCTTACTCGACTCTGGCGGACGTCGTGGCCCGCACGGAGTTGCCCGAGGAGGTGATCGAGCGTCTGATCCGAGCCGGGGCTCTCGACTCGCTGGGTCGGCCGAGGCGGGAACTGCTGTGGCAGTTGCGCGAGGTCATGGGCGCGACTCGGGGCAGAGCGAACCGCCGAACGGGCAGAGCCGCGGGTCGGCCGATGGACCTGCGCCTACCGCCGACGCCTGCGCCGGAACTCCCACTGCTGACGGAGCGCGAACGTCTCGGCGACTCCTACGCGGTGCTATCGCTCGACGCTCGCCGGCAGGTGATCTCACTCTTCCGGCCGGCATTGGACCGGCTCGGCGCCGTGACCAACGCCTCTCTTGCCGATCGCGGCCCGGGGCCGGTCCGTCTCGGCGGCCTGGTCGTCACCCGCCAGCACCCGATGACGGCGAAGGGCACTGTATTTCTGGCTCTCGAAGACGAGACGGGCATGGTCAACGTCACTCTCTGGCCGGATGCGTGGGCGCGGCTCCGGGGCGTATTGCGGCGCCACGCCTTGCTCTACGTAGACGGCATGCTGCAGCGCGAGGCGAATGTGGTGAACGTGATCGCACGCGATATCAAGCCACTCCCCGACGTGGCCGATACGGTCGGTGGCCTGGCCCTATCGGAGGGCCTGCCTCGCTACCGCCGATCTTGACCCCCGCTGGCGGATGGAGCGACAGAAGCATCCTCACGCCGAGAATCTGATCGTCACGATCGCTGGATGGTGACGAACCTGGGCCTACGGCTTGACTTCGACCCAGGTGGCCCCACCGTCGTCAGTCGCCACAAGATGCTGGGGCGGCGCGAAAGCGTAGTCGCAGATCTCGGTGGGGGCTCCGGGGCACGGCGGCTCCGACTCGCTGACCACCATCCAACCATGGAGCGAATCGGCGAAGTCGATCGGGCCAACGTTGTACGGCCAGAGTTCCCGGACGGCGATCGTTTGCCAGGTTGACCCGGCGTCGGCCGTGGTCTGCAGCGATGCCGGCTCCGACGGATCGAGCACGACCCAGGTCGTGGGATCGACCAGCGAGATCTCGGGCGTCCCCGGGTCCTCTATGACCGACGACGCCGTCCAGTGAGCGCCGCGATCGGTGGTGCGATAGAACACGCGCTGGCCCGGCGCTCCGTCCATGCCGGGTGTCGCATCGTACTTGGCGACGACGACCGCGCTGCCGTCGNNGCCGTTGGGTCCGGCAACCGCCTTCACCGTACCCGCGGTCACACTCCAACGCTGGCCGCCATCGGCGGTCCTGTAGATCTGCGCCTCCTGGTTCGTGCCGGTCAGGTAGGCGTAGGCGACATAGCCGGTGCTCTGGTCCGAAAACGCCAGGCCAGTCGCAACGTATGGGGACGCGTAAGCGATTGGGGCCGGGCTGTGGATCCAGCTAGCGCAGCCGTCGGTGCTCGTCCACAGAGTCAATCCGTCAATGAGCCGGATCGTGTCGCCATCCACGAAGGCGATCGGGTACGGGGCTGCCAAGTTTCCGCTGCTCGGTGTCCAGCAGGTCCGCCAGCTCGACCCGTCGGTTACCAGGAGTCGCGATCCTGTCAGGAGCCAGCCCCCGGTGGCCGTCCGATGCATCTGGTCGACGTACTCGTGGTCCGCCAGCGCGGGTCCCGATGAACCCAGGATGCTCGGGCCCGGAGACTGCGGCCGCGTCGAACCCGTAGGGACGGGCGAGGGTGGGCTGCTTGACCCGGACGCGGCGCGGAAGCTGACCCAAGCCCCCGCCCCCGCAATCGCAGCGAGGATCGCCACGATGGCGACCGCGGCGATAGCCAGGTTCCGGAACGGCCGTCCTCCTCGGCGAGCGCGTTCGCCCCCGGCGAGCAATTCGGCCGAGGGGATCGGTTGCGACCCGGACGAAACGGCGTACCAGCGGCGCAGCAACGCATCTTCGTCGGCCTGGAGGCGGCGATCTCGACGCTCGTTCATCGCTGTTCCTTCAGCTTCCTGCGTCCGCGACTGGCCGCGGCCCGCACGGCGTTCGCTTCGATGCCGAGAATCGCCCCGGCCGCAGAGGCGTCGAGATCCTCGAGCGCTGTGAGCACCAGGGCCGAACGCTCAAGAGACGACAGCGCTCGGAAGCTGGCCCGAAGATCGAGCCACTCGATGCGGGCGTCAGATCCGGGAGCTACGGCGATCGGCCCGCGGACTGCGAGTGCCCGCCGCAGCCGGCGGAAGCGATCCGTCGCAGTGCGGCGTGTCGTGACGAGCAGCCAGGGCAGGACCGGCACCGACCAGTCGACGTCGGTCCGTCGGTCCCACAGCCGGAGGAACGCTTCCTGTGCCAGATCCTCCGCGGCCGCCCAATCGTTCGTCCAGGCTAAGGCGAACCGAAAGACCGGCAGCCA
>PMIQ01000080.1 GCA_003157175.1 Chloroflexota bacterium | reverse complement strand
GCGCGGATCCCAACGCCGTGGCGGTCAACAACTCGCGCGTGACGCCGCTGCACAGCGCCGTCTCAGCGCGGCACCGCGACCTCGCGGGGCTGCTTCTCGCTCTGGGCGCGTCGGCGAACGCTGTACAGAAGGGCGGCTGGACGCCACTGCACGCAGCCGCCCACGACGGCGACTAGGCGATGGTCGATCTGCTGCTCCTGCGCTGCGCCGACCCGACTCGAGCCTCCGACGATGACCGCACGCCACCCGACATGGCCGACGAAGGCGGGCCCGCCGCTCTGGCCGACGTGCTCCGCGAAGCCTCGCAACCCTGAGCGCCTTAAGACAGCGCCGGAGATGCTCGACCGACTGCTCTCGCTGGCCGGAGGGGTCGCATTCGCCGCCCATCGCTCCGTGACGGCGACTCTCAAGCGGCCGTGGGCAATCCTCGCTTTCGTCGCCCTGCTGGCGGCGATTGGGACGGGGATGTGGTGGATCCTGCTGCTGGCCCTGCCCGGCATCTTCATGGCCGACAGTCGGCGCGAGATCAGAGACACCCGCTTCCGGATCGCAGCTCGGCAGGGGCGGAAGGGCAGCACCTACAACCCAACGCCCGTCGGCGACTTCTCGGCCGCGCCGATCGTGGCGGCGGTGGCACTGCTGATCGTGGCTCTGTTGGTCGATCTGCCGACTCCCGCCCTGACCATTGCGATGCGCCTGGCAGTGGCCGCCGTGGCGGCGATCATCCTCCTTGGCTGGCGCGTCGGATTCGTGGTGTTCAGGCCCCGGCCCCTGGCCGACAACCAGCCTTCGACCCCGCTCGACGTCGGCGCATCGGTCACGGCTCGCGCGTCCGGACGATTGCTCTCCCGCGATGTCATCTTCCGCGTCCAGATCGGCAGTGTGGAAACCTGGCACGCGGTCGTGATCCGGTCGGCCAAGCCTGACGCCTACGCACCGACAGCCGTTCGGCTCAGGCAGGTCAGGATGCTGCGGACGCCGCTCAGCGCGTCGACCGGCGGCAGCAGAACGATGGACCAGACCAGGCTGATCGTGGTTACGCCCGATGGCGAAGCCGGCCTGGCGCTGGCTCGGCCGGACGTCCAATCGGTCGAGTCCGGCGTCTTGCGATTACCCGGTGGCGACGTGCCGGCGGTCAGGCTCTCGACAGTCGTTGGGCCGCTGGAGCTCTCGTTCGAGAACCCAATGGCGATGGCATCGGCTTTCCGCGTCCTGACCGAGGAACTGGCCCGCCAGGGCTAGCTCGCCCCGAACGGCCGGCTCTACCTTGGCGTCGCGAGCCATCCCGGCAGCTCCCGGGCCAGAGTGGCCAGCGGCAGTGCGCCGTGGCCCAGCACCGCGTCATGGAATGCCCGCAGGTCGAAGCCCGATCCCAGCCGCGCCGCCGTCTCCTGGCGGAGTCCTTCGATCTGGCGCTGCCCGACCTTGTAGGTCAGGGCCTGAGCCGGCATGCAGATGTATCGGTCGGTCTCGATCAGGGCGTCGGTTTCCGACAGGCCCGCGTCGAGCATCTGCGCGATCGAGCGCTCCTGAGTCCAGCGGAAGGCGTGCATCCCGGTGTCGACGACCAGGCGTGCCGCACGCCAGGCCTGGCCATCGAGCATGCCGAACCTTTCGGCCGGATTGAGGTAGAGCCCCATCTCGTCGGCCAGGCGTTCCGAGTACAGGCCCCAGCCCTCGACGTAAGCCATGCCGGCCATTCGGGCGCCCATCCGACGAAAGGCGCTCAAGTTCGTCATCTCGGTCTGGAGCGCGATCTGGAAATGATGCCCGGGCACGGCCTCGTGGAAGCTGGTGCTGGCCAGGCCCATGAAGCTGCGACTCGGCAGGTCGTAGGTATTGACGTAGTAGACGCCGGGCCGGCTGCCGTCGACCGCGGGCGGGTAGTAGAAGGCGGCCGGCGCGTCGGCTTCCTTGTACGGCTGGACCGCTCGGACCTCGACGGAAGCCTTAGGCAGGTGGCCGAAGTATTCGGGCGAGCGGGCCAGGGCCCGCTCGATCTGGCCACGGGCGTGGTCGAGCAACTCGTCGGCAGACTCGGGTATGGCGCCCGGGCTGCTCTCCAGGCTCGCGCGAGCGGCCTTCGTGTCGTCGCCTAGACCGAGCGAGCGGCTGATCTCGCGCCGTTCCGCCTCGATCGACTCGAGCTCCTCGAGGCCGATGCGATGCAGGTCCGCGGGATCGAGCTCCAGAGACGTCCAGGCCTCAACCTGGGTCCGATACAGCTGCTCGCCGTTGGGCGCCGACCAGAGTCCCGGCTCCTCTCGCGAGGCGTCGCGGTACGCGCCCCGGAGAGCCTCGAGGTACGTCTCGTACGCCGGCCTGATGGACCGGCGGATGGCGGCGACCAGCCTGTCCCGGTCAGAGGGCGCGGGCGGCCTCACGGCCACGGCGACCGGAGACTCCTCGTCCGGAATGGCGAGCAGCCGTTCCAGCTGGCCGATGACCCGCTCGGTCACGATCCGGGCCGCGGTCAGCCCGCTCGACAGACCCTCACGAGTCAGCTCCGCGTTGGCGGCCATGTAGCGCGGGTACTCGTCGATGCGCGCCAGAAATCGGTCGAAACGCTCTGGCGTATCGGTCCGCTGGAAAGTCGCCAGCAGCGGCATCACGGTCTGCGGCCCGTCCATCTGGTCGACGGCCTTGAGCCGGTCGATGCGCTGATTCTGCTGCTCCAGCTCGGTCCGGCAAACGACCGTCAGGATGTCGAGCGTGATCGCCTCCTCGACCGGGAGGCCCGGGCCGCCGTCCGATCCCGGGACCGCGCCGGCAGCCGCGGCGGCCTGCTCCTCGATCTCGTTGGTGGCGCGCAGTGTCTCGCGCAGAAGCCGGCGCGCCCGATCTCGCCCCTCCGGGCCCGGGTCGTCGAGGCGATCGTCGGCCTGGTCATAGCCGAGAACTGTGGCCGTGATCGGCGACAGTTCGAGCACGCCGTTCCAGAACCGTTCGGCCAGCTCGTTGACGGCCTCGGCTGGGTTGGGAACCTCGCTCACAGGAACCTCCTGGCGATCTGACATTTCCTGGGACGGGAAAGGCGGAGCCCGCTGGACTGCTGGCGCTAGCGTACCCCCCGCCGCTCAGCCTTCGAACAGCGGAAGCTGCTCGCCGGCAACCGCGTCCGCGTCGAGCCCAAGGTACGGCTCGAGGTCGGCCAGCGACACCTCGGTGCGGGCGGCGAAGGCGGCCAGCTGGTCCCACTTGAGAACGTGCCAGTTGCGCTCGGCGAAGGCGCGACGCAGCAGCGGTGAGCGAGCGAGCTTGTAGCGGACCAGCTCGGCGCGTTCGGACGGGACGACCAGGAAACGGACGACCTTGTCGTCGCTCGGGAAGCGGCTGTGGCGCACCAGGATCGGATCGCCGAGCATGGCCGTCCACTCGACCTCGAAGAGGAAGGTCGCTTTGTGGCGAATGTACCAGGCGCAGTCGACGCGCTCGAGCTCCGCTTCCGGGCCCCAGGCGATCACCGTGGGCACGATGTCGCGCTCTTCCATGTCGAGCCGATCGGCGAGCGGGCGGCCACCGACGCGGCGTACCTGCTGGCGGCGCCCGATCCAGACGCGCGTTCCGATGCGGTGGCCCACGTCCGCGATGACCGCGATCATGGCGTCGTGTTCGGCCGAGCGTCGCTCCAGGCGATCGCCGGTCACGATCGCCTCGGGCGTGCTGCCCGGCGCGCTGTAGCTTGCCAGGCACGCTCGCATCAGCTCGCCATCGGGGGCGTCTCGTTCCTGGAAGAGGCCGGTCGTCCGCTCGAAGACGGCCGCCTCGGTCATCTGGCGCGATGAGGAGAGCAGGCTGAAGACGGCCCACTCGGTCCGATCCGCGAGGGGCTGGGCGGCACCGGAGCGGTCCTCCTCCGAGCCGAGCCAGTACTGACCGGGCTCGATCTGGCGGACCCGTCGGTTCGTGCCGCGGTCGAGCTCGTTGCGGATGAGCGCCAGGAGCTCGTCCACCGGACCGGTGGGCTCAGGCGTCTCTTCGTCCTCGGCGGCCTCGTCCGCCGCGGGTTCCTTCGATGTGGCCGGCCTCGCGGGGGCGGCCGGCGCGGCTCCGGCCGGCTGGCGTGCCGCTGATCCGCCCGGGGCGGCGGGCGTGTCGCCCTCGCTGTCGACCCAGGCGTCCCAGCCCTGGTCGGCACGGGCAGGGCGAAACTGACGCGCAAAGCGGGCCAGCTGCCCCGAGCGATCGAGCCCGACCAGCAGATCGCCGAGCATGTCTTCGAAGCAGGCCGGTTCGCCCCTGGCCTTGAGCAGCTCGATGGCCGTGTCGTTGACTGCCTGCGCGGCCGCCGGGGGGCGGAACGGCCCCTCTCCGAGCTTCTCCGGAGCGGCGAAGACCCCTTGCCCGCTGACCGTGCCCGGATCGCCGGCGCCGCCTTCCAACGGCGGAAGTGGCCGGTTGGCGCGGGTGCGAGGCCCGGGTGCGACGATCCCGGTGGGTGGTATGAAGATGACCACGGCCGGGCTGTCTTCGTCGCTGCGATGCAGGCGCGCCTCAACCAGGCGGCATCCGGCCGCCGCTCCGCCGACCGCGGCCGCGACCAACGTTCGCGGTTCGGCGTCGTCCAGCAGCACGACAGCGCGGCCGTTCGGGGCCAGGGCCGGAGTGGCGATGGCCAGCGACCGTCCCACCGACCGAGCCAGGTCCTCGGACGCGCTCCGGCGGGCACCGCGCGGTGCCGGTTGCCACAGCTCCTCGAAAGGCAGCATCGAGGCGGCCCCGGCCCCCAGAGCCCACGCAGTCTCGTGGTATGCATCCGCCAGCCGCTCGCGGGTCAATCGCAGCGGGGCCTGGCCCAGAACGAGCCGGACCCGCGAGGGCGTGCCCGAGTGGGCGATGCGATCGCCCGCCAGGCCGATCCGCCTCAGCGATCCGGGCGTCGCCTCGCCCATGACCACGTTGGACGTCCCCTCCTGGAGCTCCATAAGGTCCGACGCGAAGCGTGCCGCCACCGACCGCTTCTCGTCCAAGTCGAGTCGCACCACGAAGCTCCGCACCGACCGCAGCCCTTCCTCGAAGGCAAGCCACGGGTTCCGCTCGCGCCAGGCGTGAGCCGGCGCCAGCCGGACCACGCCCCTCGAGATGCGGAGCGCCGGCGGTCGGCCCCGGTATGCGTTGAGCCTTCCGGCGGATGCGACGGCGTGGAGGAACGCCAGCCGCAGGGCGGCCGTCATCGGCGCCGACCGGGTCTCGAGCTCGATGCCCTCCAGGATCGCGTTGAGCCCGAGCAACTGCCGGGCCGTGTGCAGGCCGACGAGCTGGCCCGGCAACCCGTGGTCCGGCAGCTCGTGCTCGGGCGCATTGTCGGGCGTCGCGTCTGGACCGTCGGGCGTCGGGAACCGTTTGCGGAGGGCGTCGCGCACGGCATCCGGGAGGTCATTGAAGGCGGCGAGAGTCAGATCCCCCGGGGCGGGCTCCGCGTGGCGCAGCTCCGGACCGCCAAGCTGCTGCTGACACGGGACGCACCGGAACTCGCGACGGATGGCCCGTTCCGCGGCCGTGCCGGCTGTGGTCGCGGCGGCCGGCCTCGCTGCACCCGCCGCCGCCCGCCGAGAATCGGCCGGCCTCGCCGCGCTGCGGCTGGCTCCCGCCCTGGCACGTCCACCGCCCGGCTCCCAGACCAGCGATTCGAGGACGACAGGCCGCCCGCAGACCGGGCACGTGCTGGCGAAGAGCTGCTCGACGGTCTTCTTGACGGTGGCATCGCGGAGTGGCCGGATCGAGATCGCCTGGGCCGCCGCATCGAGGTGACGAACATCGGGCGGGCGCACGACGATGTCGGCCAGAAGGCGCGTCAGCGACAGGGATTCGAGGTCCGCGGCGCGACGCTGCCCGGCGATGGCCGCTCGTGCGACCCACCCACCGCGGCCGTTCAGATCGAGGACGACTTCGCCCGGCTTGGTCCACGCCTCGATCTGGAAGGCGATGTCAGCCATCGAGGCCGGCGGCGCGAGTCGTTCGAAGATAGGCAGCAATGAGCTGCCTTCGCTGCGCCGCTCGGCGCGGTTGGTAACGGCGCGCCCGACCATGGGTCAATTGTGACAGACGCGTGCCGGGTCGGAATCGCCGCGAACGCGGCGGAAGGCCGGGATGGCAACGGATGATCCGGTCCGGGCGCCCGAGCGCGGCGCGCCTGGAGGCGAGGAGCGGCCTACGGCTCCTCGAGCTCGTCGGGCTCCTCTTCAAAGGCCTCGTCGCCGGTAACCTGGGCCGGCAGAACGCGATCGAGGTCCTCGATCTCCTCGTCCTCGTCGTCCTCTTCGAGCTCTTCCTCCATCAGCTCTTCCTCGCGCAGGAGCGTGCCCTTGGTGTACGGGCGCAGGTCCGTGGAGCGAGCCGCGGTGGGGAAGCTGACCTTGCCGTAGTTGCGGGGATCCTGGAAGATCTCGCGGATCACGATGCGGACGTCACGGTCGCCGAGCGAAGTGATCCCGGCCGAGTACTTGTTGCCGTCCGCGAGCAGCTTCAGCAGCCGGGCCGCGACGCGCGGCTCCACGATCCCGATGCGAGTCCCGTTGGCCACGGCGTAGAGTCGATTGCTCTCGGACAGGAGCTCCACGGCGTCGCCCGGGTTCACGTGGGCGAGGGTCCGCGGCGTGGCCAAATCAGTGAGCATGGCGAACCCGGTCTTGCCGGTCTCCTCGACGAAGATGGCGACGGGCGCCTTGCTCGCCTTCTCCGCGGCCACGGTCTTGTCGCCGGCCTCGCTCATCAGCACCCTCAGGCGCTCGATGTTGCGCTCGGCGATGCGATTGGTGGGATCGAGGGCGAGGGCGATCTGGTAGTGCTCACGCGCCTCGCCGAGCTCTCCGAGCTCCCACAGGGCCTTGGCCAGGCGATTCTCGGACTCGGCGTCGGCTCCCATCTCCAGGATCTTGCGGTTGGTGTCAGCGGCCTCCGCCCAGCGCCCGTCCGACGCGTGGGTTATCGCCAGCTCGCATAGCTGGCGCTTGATCCGAACGGCGTTACCGCCGGTGCCCTTTTCGATCTCAGGGAAAACCAAGGATGAGGTTCCTTTCGTCAACTGCGCCGGACCGACGCGCGGCGATGAGCCGGGCTGCGATGGGCTGCGAGACGGCGCTGACGCCGCCCTCGCTGGAGGCACGCCAATTCTGACGGGAATGGCCCCGTCCGGACATTCTTTCTAGCATCCAGGGCCAACCCTGTCAACGCGGGCCGGTTGCGGGGCGGCGCGCGGGTCCGGTCATGAGCTCGGTTCCGGCGCCGCCACCAGGGTCCGGAAAAGGTGCTCGAGCGTGGCTGCCGGATCGTCGGTCAGGCCCGTGTGAGCCTCCGAGCGCTGAACGATCGTGCTGTGCGGCGACGAGATCCAGTGGAAGCGCTCGGACTGGGAGAGGCGCGCTATAGGGCCGGCGTCCGCGTCGCCTTCGGCCACCCGAACGATGGCCTCGAGCTGCGTCCGGATCCCGGCTGCCTCGCATTCGGGCGAGAGCGCCGCGAGACGGTCTGCGTCGAGTCCGATCCGCGCCCCGAGGAACCGCTTCTCGCGGCAGAACAGGACGACGCCGACGTTGATGAACTCGCCGCGCTCCACCCGCGGCACGGCCCGAAGCACGGTGTACGCGAAGGGGCTACGCGACTCGGGCACGTTCCGCCTCCTCCACAAACGCGCGCGGCGCCGCCAGCCGGCGCTCGAGGTATTCCAGGTATGCCGCCCGATGGGCCGCCGGAGTTGCCAGGTCGGGCCTGTTCGGCTCGGGCGGCAGCCAGTCGTCCGGCACTTCCGCGATTATCGCGGTCAGAAGGTCGGGCGTGAGCTTCGGCGCGAGCCGCTCGTCCGCCGCCACGATCGAGCTCGCGTACGGCAGCAGCACGTTCCTCTTGATCTCGACCATCGGCTTGCGCGCGTGGCCGGCCGGATCCCGCCAGCTGTGATGGATGTACAGCGCGGAGCCGTGATCGATCAGCCACAGCCGCTTGTGCCAGACGAGCATGTTCGTGTTTCGGGCGTCACGGTCGACGTTGGTTACCAAAGCGTCGAACCAGACGACATCGGCGCAAAGGTCGGACGGAGGCCGGAAGCCGGCGGCCGGATCGAACCCCAGCGCGCCCGGGAGGAAGTCCAGCCCCACGTTGATGCCGCTGCTTCGCTGGAGCAGTTCCCGGATCTCCGCGTCGGGCTCGGCGGCCGCCAGACGCGGGTCGAAGTCGAGCAGCACGATCTCCGGTACGAGCAAGCCCAGCGCCCGCCCGATCTCGCCCGCGATCAACTCGGCGACAAGTGCCTTCACGCCGTGCCCGGCGCCACGGAACTTGGCCACGTACAGGCCGTCGTCGTCGGCCTCCACGATCGCCGGCAGCGAGCCGCCCTCGCGCAGCGGGGTCACGTAGCGGGTGGCGGTCACGCGTCGGATCATGCGGGCAGTATCGGCGCCGCGAGCCCGCCGCGCACGGGAAGTGGCGCCGGGGCGGGCTTGGTGGAGTGGCGCCGGACCTGCGGCCGCGCGACCCGGGCGGCCGCCCCTCCCCTACTTCACGACCAGGCCAAGAACTACCACGGCTACTCCGGCCAAGATCAGCACCCCGGTCTCCTCGAGCAGGCGGGCGTTGAAGCGGACGGGTTCATCGGATTCGCGCAGCGACGTGAGGATGTACACGGCCAATACCAGCACCGCCGGGCCGAAGAGCCGTGGCAGGGCCAGCACCCGGACCAGGACCCCGACCGGAGCCACGATCATCGAGTACTGGTAGAACGCCACGGCCGCGTGACCCCGCGAGTGCGGCCGCACGGCCGCGATCCGGTAGCCGGCCAGCCCGCCGATGGCCACGTCCAGGACGATCGTGGCCAGGAATGCCGCGACGCTCAGCGGCTGTCCGTCGCCGGCGATGCCACCGGGAACGATGCCGCCGATGGCCGCGAAACCCAGAAACGCCAGCCCGAAGGCGCCGAGGCGCGCGGCGGTCGATCGCGCGTGAGTGCCGTCCCGCGTGACCGACGCGGCCCTACCGCCGGGCGTGGCCGAGGCCGTCTCGATCGAGACCGCCCACGCCGTGACCGCCCACGAGACCGCGAAGACGCCCGCCAGCCACGGCACCGGGTCGATGAGGTGGGCGACTCCCACCGACGCGAACGCGGCCATGGCGGGGAGTGAGACACGATCCAGCGGCCAGCGCCACGGCCGAAGCTCGCCCAGCAGGCTCGCAGTGCCGGCGGCTGCCACGATCACCGTCAGCGCGGTAGCGACCCAGAGCGGCTCATCGGTTACGAACCGGCCGACCGCCGCCAGCGTGGCCACGATCAGCCCAAGCTCACGGGCTCCATTGCGTTGCTGCATTTGGGCATGGTACGCAACCGGGGCGACTCGCGGGCGGCGGCCTCTAAACTTCGGCCGCCCTGTGCTTTCGAAAGCACCCGGGCTCAGGCCCCTACACGCGCCGGCTTCGCCGCCGCCCACGCCAGCAGCTCGGCCCGGGAGCGTGTNNAAGACGGCGCCGAACTCGGCAGCGCGGCGAGCCCGGACGTCCGACAGGTCGAGTCGCTCGTCCGAGCCGTTCAGCTCGAGGGCGGTGCCGGTCCGCGCGGCCTCGGCGAAGACGGCCTCCCANNAGAAGCTCATCCGGATAGTCGAGCGTGGCGTCGGCGCGGATCTCGAGCTCGCAGCCGTGGAGCAGCCGGAAGCCCTCGGCCGAGGTTTCGGGCGGAGCCGTTCCGTCGGACTCTTCGCGCTCGAAGCGCTCGTTGAGGGCTACCACGATCCGCCGCTGTCGCTCCACGCGTTCCAGGTCAAGGCCTCGGGCGATCGCCAGGCTCACCGTGTGGTCGGTCAGGGCCAGGTAGGAGTAGCCGCGCCGCCGCGCGTCGAGGGCCATCTGCTCGATTGAATGCACCCCATCCGACCAGTCGGAATGGCTGTGGCAATCGCCGCGCAAGTCGGCCCGCGCCACGAGCGACGGCAGGGTCCCGGCCAACGCGGCCTCGATCTCGCCCCGGTCCTCGCGCAGCTCCGGCTCGATGAACGGCAGGCCGAGGAAGCCGTACGCCTCCGCCTCGGTCGGGAAAGCTCGAAGCTCGGCCGGCTCGCCGGACTCCCCCACTGCCGGCTCGCCGTCGTCCGCAAGCCGGAGGTATCCCTTCTCCGAGAGGCTCCAGCCCCGCTCGCGGGCCATGCCGCGTAGCCGGACGTTGTGCTCCTTCGAACCTGTGAAGTGGATCAGGTACGTGCCCGCCTCACCGGGCGGCATGATCATCAGGTCCACTTGCGGCCCGCGCACGAGACGGACCGCGGCCTTGTGCGGACCTTTGGCCAGCACCGTGTCGACCGAACCGAGCGAGATGAACCGCTCCACCAGCTCTGCCGGCCGATCGGTCTCCGCCAGCAGATCGAGGTCCCCGATGGTCTCGCGTCGCCTGCGGTAGGACCCCGCGGGCTGGATCGACCGCAGGCCGGGCACGTCGGCGAGCTCGGCCAGGAGCGTCTCCACGATCGCCTCGGCCTGGCCCAGGCGCATCCGCTCCTGGCGGTTCTCCAGGGCCGCGATGCCGGCCAGGACCTGCTCCTCCGTCTTCGTCGACATGCCCTTGAGGGACCGCAGGGCGCCCGCCTCCGCAGCCCGCCGGAGATCGTCGAGCGTCTCGACGTGCAACTCTTCGTGCAGCTGCCTGACCGTCCGCGGCCCCACACCGGGGATCTCCAGCAGCGCCACCAGGCTCGGTGGCACCTCCTCGCTCAGCTTCTCGTAGAAGGCCAGGTGGCCGGTTCGGGCCAGCTCTTCGATCTTCTTCGAGATCGCCTCACCGACGCCGGCAATCCTGGGCGGTTGACCGTCCAGATAGGCGCGCGAGACCTCGACCGGCGAATGGGCGATCGCGTCGGCGGCCTTGTGATACGCCACGCTCTTGAAGACCAGCTCGCCCTTGACTTCGAGCATGGCCCCGATCTCGTGGAAGATGCGCGCCAGTTCGCCGTTCGAGAGTGCGGCCGGCGGATGCTCCACTGCTGGCGAAGGCTCGACTGAGGGCGAAGGCTCGACTGAGGGCGAATGCTCCACGCTCGAATGGTAGCCCCGGCCGGCCGGATCACCCTTCCGAAGGCCAGGCCTCCACGACCCGGTCGCGGCCTGTGCGCTTGGCCGCGTACAACGCCCGATCCGCTCGCTCGACGATCTCCGAGATGGACTCGTCGGCGGAATGGCCGCAGGCAACGCCGATCGAAACAGTGACTCGATCCGTGACTCCGGCGTCGATGAGATCCGTGTCGCGGACGGTCTGGCGGATCCGCTCGCCGACCTCGAGCGCCACGCCCGCGGTTGGGTTGCGAAGCAGGACGATGAACTCTTCGCCGCCGTAGCGAGCGGGCACATCCTCGTCTCGGACCGACGTCTGTATCGCGTCTCCGATCGCCCGAAGGACCTGATCGCCGATATGGTGCCCGTACATGTCGTTGACGCGCTTGAAATGGTCGACGTCCACGGCCAGGATCGCCGACCGATCGGAAGCCCGCCGGCGACTGGCGACGAGGGTGCAGTACTCGTCGAAGTAGCGCCGGTTCGGCAGCCCGGTGAGCTGGTCGGTCCGAGCTTCGGCCTCCGCCGCCTGATGCGAGTAGACCCGTGCCAGCGCGGCCGTCGTTTCGCCGGCCGCGCCGTTCAACAGCCGCACCGAGGAGTCCGTCCAGGGCTCGTTGGTCCGGCGTGACAGCACGATCGCGCCCACGACCGACCCGCCTTCTATAAGCGGTGCGGCCAGCATATTGCGAAGACCGTAAGCGTCGCGCAGACGATTGGCGATCTGGTTGGCCAGTTCGCGCGCGTCCCCTTCGTGCGCCGGGTCGGGAACGCCGGACCCCTGGGGCTGCCTGGCACGAGAGCGCGCGACTTCCGCGGCACCGTCCGAGCCTCCATCCACGCGGTCGAGTCCGACGCGGTCGAGCGCCGCACCGCTGTCGGACCGCGGCGTCAGGCGCAGCTTTCGCTTCTCCACGGGCCCCAGCTGCTGGATTGGCATGACCGATGTCGCCGTCTGCGATCCGGGCTGCATCGAGACGAAGCTGACGTTGAGGACGTTTCCGCCGGGTCGCTTCTGCACCACCGCAACGTGGTCCGCCCGAGTGGCGGTGCCGAGCTCATGGACGATGGCCTTGATGACCGCATTCGGCGACACCGACCGCGACAGAGCCTGGAGGAGCCGGCCGAAGCTCTCGGCCTCGGAATGGCGCCTCTCCACGAGCATGGCCGAAGCCCGGGCATTCAGAACGGCCGAGGCCACCAGCAGCGCGGTCGCAACCAACAGGGCGAGGTCGGCGAGGCTGTTTCGACCCACCAGGAAACCGATCACGGCCTGACCAAGGAGGAGCGCGATGGCGACCGAAAGCAGCGTCCAGGTCAGCGAGATCGATTCCGCGACGAGTTCGGGCGCAGCGTCGTCGCCGTGAAAGCGAAACCACGGGCTCGCGCCGAGAGCATGCCGCCAGCGGAGGTTTCGCACCCTGCCATGTTGCGGGTAGGTCCGGCGTGGCGGCAATCGTACTTACGTTCCCCATCCCGGGCGAGACGCCCCGCCGGCGTCGTTGACCCTCGCCCGTGCCCGGGACTAAACTCCCAGTTGGTCGAAGGGACACGCAACTGTGCCCCCGGCCGGCCCCAACACGCTTTCGGAGGATATCTCCCTCAGTGGAGACCGGACCCAATACCTGCGGCGCCCCGGGCGCCGACATCCGCTCCCCGGTCCGTTTCGCCCTCTAAGCGGTTCGCGCCATCGCGGCGCGCGCCACCGACAGGCGGGCCGGACCCGCCGTCGAGGTGGCACATGCTCTATCTGAGCCAGGCGATCGGCCGGCCCGTGCGCGACAAGCTGGGCGAGCCGATCGGGACCGTTGCCGACCTGATCGTCGCCATAGGCGATCGGTATCCGCCTGTGACCGGCATCGTGGTCAAGACCAACGGCCGCGAGATCTTCCTTCAGTGGCAGGCGGTGACATCGCTCGACGCCGGCGGCGCAACGCTGCGCACGACGGCCATCGACATCAGCAAGTTCCACCAGCGGCCCAACGAGATTCGCCTCAAGCGAGATCTGATGGACCGCCAGATCGTCGATATCGACGGCCGCAAGGTGGTCCGCGTGAACGACCTGCGGCTCGACGAGGTCGAAGGCGCGCTTCATCTGGTCGCCGTGGACGTGGGCGCCTCTGGCTTGCTTCGCCGGCTCGGCATCGAAGGGCCGTGGCGGGTCCTGGCTCGCGGCTTTCATCGCGAGGTGCCGGAGCGGTACATCGACTGGGAAGACGTCGATCCGCTGGAACGGACGATCGCCAGCGTCAAGCTGCGCGTTCCCCACAAAGGCCTGGCCGAACTCCACCCGGCGGACCTGGCCACGATCATGGACCAGCTCAGCCGCAACGACCGGGTCGGCTTAATCTCATCGCTCGACGACGAGGCGGCGGCCGACGCGATCGGCGAGATGGAGCCCGAATCTCAGGTCGACATCCTGGAAGACCTCGAGCCCGAGCGGGCCGCCGATATCCTCGAGGAGATGGATCCAGACGAGGCGGCCGACCTGGTGGCCGACCTGTCGGACGAGAGTCGCGTCGAAATCCTCGGCCTCATGGAGAAGGANNGCGGGCGGAATCATGACGACCGAATTCGTCGCCGTGCCGGCCAGCCTTACCGCCGCCGAGACGATCGACCGCCTGCGCGAGCTCGAGCCAGACGCCGAGACCATCTACTACGTCTACGTCACCGACGACGACGAGAAGCTCGTCGGAGTGCTGTCGCTGCGGGACCTGATCGTCGCGAAGCCGAGCACTTGCATAGCCACGTTCATGTTCGCCGAGCCGGTAGCCGTCAAGACGGACGCCAGCGAGGAAGAGGTCACCGAGCTGGTGGCCCGGTACAACCTCCTGGCCGTGCCCGTGGTCGACGCCGAAGGCCGGCTCGAGGGGATCGTCACCGTCGACGACGCCATGGATACCCTTATGCCGCAAACGTCCAAGCGCCGTATCCCGCGCCTCTTCAGCAGGTCCGGGACGGCGGAGCGATGAAGGCTCCGGTCCTGGGGTTCACGCCTCGAGTCGTAAACAGAGTCCGGTTCGCCGCCATCCTCGGGGTCCTTGGTCCGGGACTCGTGAGCGGTTTCGCCGACAACGACGCCGGCGGCATCACCACCTATTCGGTGGCCGGCGTGAAGTACGGCTACGAACTGCTGTGGGTGCTCCTGGCCAGCCAGATCGTGCTGTTCTTTACCCAGGAAGTAGGGGCGCGGTTGGGCCTCGCAACCGGCCAGGGCCTCACCGGGCTCGTGCGCGAGCGGTTCGGCGTGCGCTGGGTGACTTTCCTGACGATCACGATGCTCATCGCCAACGTCGGTTCGATCGTGGCGGAGTTCGCCGGGACGGCAGCGGCACTCTCTCTGTTCAACGTGGCGCCCGCGATCAGCGCAGCCATCGCGGCGACCGTCGTGATCCTGCTCATTACCCGCGGCAGTTTCGGCAAGGTGCAGTACCTGTTCGTTGCCGTGGGGATCGGTGTTTCGCTCGCATATTTCGCGTCCGCGTTGATGGCGCACCCCGACTGGGGCAATGCCTTCCACTCTCTCCTCGTGCCCAGCCTGGCGCACGCTGGCTCCACGAACGGCGCGTATTGGCTCGCCGTCGTGGCGACCGTCGGCACCACAATTACTCCCTGGGGCCAGGCGTTCATCCAGTCCTATTGCGCGGACAAGCGCCTCGGTCCGGAGGATCTGGTCGGCGAGCGGCTCGACGTAGGTCTTGGGGCGCTCCTCACGAACCTGATCGCAGGCTTCATCGTCGTCGCCTGCGCGGCCGCGCTGTTCTCGCACCAGGTCACAATCGATACGAACAACCCCAATGCGGTTGCGAAGATCGCCGAGGCTCTCAGGCCGTTCGCCGGAGACGCGGCCCAGTATCTATTTGCCGTCGGCCTGCTGGCCGCATCGTTCCTGGGTCTGGGCGTTGTCCCTCTGACCAGCGCCTACGCCGCCTGCGAAGCGTTCGGATGGGAGACCGGGGTGGACTGGCGATTCCGCGACGCTCCCGCCTTCTACGGCCTGATCATCTTCTTCATCGTCATCGCGGCGTTCTTCGTCCTGATCCCGGGCCTTCCTCTCGTCCAGGTGATGTTCATGGCCCAGGTCGTGAACGCGCTGCTGCTGCCGTTCGTCCTGGTCTTCGTCATGGTCCTGGCATCGGACAAGAAGCTGATGGGGCCGCTCGTCAGCGGCCGTTTCCTGCAGATGGTGGGCTGGACCGGCACGGCGCTGCTGGTCGTTCTCTCGCTGACCCTCGCGGTGAGTTCGTTCACCACGTTCTGATCGGCGCGGGCCTTAGCCGGGCCGCTCGGCTCGCTCCGCTCGCTCGGCGACCAGACGGTCCAGTTGGCGCGCCAGTTCTCCGGCGAGGTTGACCCGATCGAACCGACCGGCCGGGTCGCACGGCGCCGGAGCGGGAGTGTGGTCGAGCAGCCGCTCCAGCGCGTCTGCGACGCTGCCCGGCTCGACGTCCGCGACGATCCCAGTCGGCAGGCCCTCGACCAGCGCCCGTCCCTCGCCGCGTGGCATGACCGCCAGGATCGGCCGGTCGAAGGCGAGGTACTCGGCCAGCTTGCCGCCGACGAAGATCTCCGCGCCGGGCATGTCCGAAACCAGCTGCAGCAGCGCGTCGGCGCCGGCCATCCGGGCCAGGGCCTGCCGGCGGGGCACGAACCCCTCGAAGCCGATGACGCCGGCCAGCCGNNCTCGACGCCGAGGAGGAACGCCTCGAGCTCCCTGGGCCGGTAAAGGCTGCCGGCGAACAGGAGATGGAAGCCCCCCGGCACCGGGGGCGGCGCGGGCTCGATGCCGACCAGGTCCGCGCGGTCGTAGCCATTTGGAATGTGCACGAACTTGCCGACTAGCTCCGGATAGCGCTCCTCGAACCGAACGCGCATCAGGTCCACCGCCACGATGACCCTATCCGCGCGGGTCACGATCCAGCGCTCCATGCGGCGCTGCATCCACCGCTTGGGGCGCGACATCGGGGCGGCGAAGGGATTGCCAATCCACGGATCGCGGAAGTCGGCCACCCAGGGCCGGTGGATCCGGCCCTTCAGCAAGCCGGCCGCCAGATGCGTGGAGATCGGCGCCGCGCTGGAGTAGATGACGTCGACCGGGCGGCGCCGATGGGCCTTGCGCCCCGCTCGCACGGCGAACGGAACCCAGGCGATCGCGCCCTCCGGGAAGAGCAGCACGGCCCAGATCCGGTTCCACACGACCGATATCTTGCGCAGCACCTTGAGGGGCAGGCTGCCCTGGGCCGAGCTCGCGGTCAGGTCCGCCGACACCGCCCCTGGCGTAGCGGATCGTCGGCTCAGCAGGCGGGCGGCCGCGGTCGGCAGACGGCCGGGCTCGAGGCTGGCGGTTCGGTGGACCTCGAGATCGGGCGCGAGAGTGGGTACGAGCGAGGGATCGCGGACCGGGAACGCGGGGTCTCCCGGCGCGACCACGACCGGCTCCCAGCCCCACCGCGGCAGGTACGTGACGTACTTCAGCGTCCGCTGAACGCCCACGCCGCCGACGGGCGGAAAGAAGTAGGTGACGACCAGGACGCGGCCGCTCACGATTGACCGCCCGCCTTCGCGCCGGCGCCGCGGCCACCGGCCATTCTCCGCGCCCGCGCCAGGCCGCGGCGGGCGCCCGAGACCAGCAGCCTGACTTCCTCGCCACGCGGCACGATCAGCTGCCAGACAGGGTGATGCGAGATACGGCACGCCACGAAGAGCAGTATCACGGCAGAGGCCGTGTACGAAATCAGCGACGCCAGCGCCGCGCCGACGATGCCGAAAACGGGGATGAGAACCAGGTTGGCGGCGATGTTCAGGCAGACCGCGACGACCGACCCGACGGAGATCGGCCCGGGCCGCCCACGGCCGGCGACATAGGACGACATGACCTTCGACACGCTGAGCGAGATGACCGCCGGAAGCAGGACGTAGAACGCCGGCAGGCAATCGTTGAATTTCGGCAGAACGAGATGGATCCCGATCCATGCCGTCGGTATCAGCGCCAGCGCGACCAGGGCGGTCATCAGAACCGTGAGCCTCGACACCCGCGGGAGCAGTGCGTCGGCTTCCGCCTGCGGCAAACCGGCGACACGGGGCAGGAAGATCATCGTCACCGAATCCGGCACGTAGAAGATCAGCTCCGCCATCGTCACGGCCATGCTATACAGGCCGAGCGGCGTCTTGGGCGCCAGCATCACTGCCTGGATGATGTACGTGTCGATCCGGTAATTGAAGTAGCTGGTGATGCTGGCCGGGTAAACGCGGATGCTATAGCCGGCGATGCCACGGAACGAGACCGGGTGGCCGCCGGGGTTGCGACGAGATAGCAGGCTCACAGCGATCACATCGGCCAGCGCCGCCAGCCAGGTGACGACGATGCTCGAGGCGACCGCGCCAGGAACGCCGAACCGGAAGACGGCCACGAGCAGAATGGAGAGGGCGAACGTGACCGCACCCTGGCCGATAAGGATGGCGCTGTATGTCCTGACCTGCTGGCGCCCGTACAGGACCGACATCGCGAAGGTGGTCAGCAGAGCGGCCGGAATCACGATCAAGACGACCCGCACCAGGTCCGCGGTCGACTGATCCAGGCGGAAGGTAACGACCTTCCCGCCGCCGGGCACGTACCAGTTGTGCAGCGCCGTCGGCTGAACCCAGTGGAGAAGTTGCTCAAGCCATGGCATCGAGAACCACACCAGCGAGATCAGGAACGCCGACAGGATCCCGGTGAGGAGCAAGCCGACCAGGAGAAGCCCGCGAACCGACGTGCCGCGCGCGCTGAAGTAGTTGACCGCGCTTGGCAGGCCGAAGACGCCGATGCCGCCGAGCAGCCCGGGCACGGCGAGAACCGCCACGTACTGGCCCTTGCCGTCCGGCCCCAGGATGCGCGAGATCACCAGCGTCGTCGTCAGCGAAATCGCGAAGGCCACGACCTTGGTCGAAAAGACGGCGGTGACTCGCCTGGTGAAGGAGCCGCTCCTGGCGGAAGACACGGTCATCCAGCCTCCGGCCGCGGTGGTGCTCCGACACACGATACCGGCGCGTCGATGCTACTCACGGTCGGCTCCTTCGGGCTCTACCGCGGTGGCTGCCCGCCGCCAGCTCGCGGTACAGCGACTCGACTCTGGCGAGACTCGCGGCCTGGTCGGCCCTGGCCTCGACGATTGCCCTGGCCCGGCGGCCGAGCTCCGCGCGTTCCTTCGGGTCGCGGTCCAGGGCACGGGCCAGGGCCGCGGCGGTGGCTGGAACATCGTCGATCGGGACCAGGGCCGAGCTGTCCAGCTCCCCCAGCCACTCGCGCACGCTCGGCAGGTCGCCGGCCACGACCTGCTTCTCGCAGGCGAGCGCCTCCAGGATCGTGACGGCAGTCGAGTCCGAGGCTGGGATCGACACGACCACATCGGCGAGCCGGTAGAAGTCGAGCATCTCGGCGTGAGCGATCTCCGGAACGATCACGACCCGATCGGTCAGCCCCAGTTCCTCGACTCGCCGCTCGACCGCCGCCAGCTCGTCCTCCTGGGCCCGGTGACGGGAGAAGACCACGGCCACGTCTCGCGGCAACGTCGCGACCGCCTCGACGACCACCTGGTGGCGGTACAGGGGCGTGATGTTCCGCGGCGAGAAGACCACCCGGCGCCCCTCCAGGCCAAGATGGGCCCGGAGCCCGGCCGGCGCCGGCCCCGGCGCAAAGTGTGTCAGGTCGACGCCGAACTGAACCATCTCCGTTCGGTCGGGCGGCGCACCGACGGCCAGGGCGCCGCGCAGCAGGGCGTCGGAGTTGACCATGACCATGTCCGCCGCACGCAGCGTGGTCCGCGCCACCAGCGCCGCAAGCCGGGACTTCTTGGGCGTTATGAAGACGTCCGAGCCCCACAGCGTCACGACATACGGGTGGAACCCGGACAGCCAGGCATGGAGGCCGTTGACCGTCAGGTAGTGAGCGTTGAGAACGTCCGGCTTGACCCGCGCGATCACGCGGCGCAGCGACCGACGTGCCGCGATGACCCCCCAGGGTCGGAACCGGTGGCCGGTGAACGGCGTAAAGCGCTCGATCGCGATCGTCGCGGGCAAGCCCGCCCCGATCGGCTTGCCATCGGCGACGATCAGCGTAACGCGGTCGCCGCGCTCCGCCATGAAGCCGACCCAGCGCCGGAAGTGGATGCTGTTCGGGTCGCCGAGGTAGGCGATACTGAGCGGCCGGTCGGCCACCGTCAGCGAAGGCGCGCTGCTCGTCGTCGCTTCCTCGCCACGCTCGCGCGCGGGCAAACTGGACCGGGCAGGCTGCTGACGGGCGCGGCCGGCGACCTCGTGCGTTGAGGCGGACATCGCGGGCGATTGTAGCCGAGGCGGCGGGCCATCGCCCGCCCGCGTCCGGCCCGCCGGACCACGACTCACGCGCCGGCCGCGATGCCCGTAGACTCCACGCAGGCTCGAATGCCCGCTCGAACGCCTGACGGGCAGGCCCCCGGAGGAACGGTCCTTGGCATTCTCGGACGATCCGGTCGTTGTCGTCACGGGTGGCTGCGGCTTCATCGGAAGCCATCTGGTGGGCCGCCTGGTAGCCGCTGGACGGCGGGTACGGGTTCTCGACGACCTCTCCAGCGGCGACAGGTCGCGCGTTCCGTCAGGAGTGGAGTTCCGCCGGGGAGACGTGGCCGATCCGGATTTCATCAGGCCCGGAGTGGTCGGCGCCGGCGTCGTGTTTCACCTGGCCGCGGTCGCCTCGATCACTCGATCGAACGAGCGCTGGCTGGCCAGCCACATGACGAACAGCGGCGGCTCCGTGGCCGTGATGGAAGCGATTCGCGACGAAGCTCCAGACGCTGGCTTTGTGTATGCCTCGTCGGCCGCGGTGTACGGCGATCTGCCGCTGGGGCCGGGCCAGCGGATCGAGGAGACCGCCGCGACCCGACCGCTCGGGCCTTACGGCGTGGACAAGATGAGCTCGGAGATGCACGCCGGCGTCGCCGGGTCGCTCTTCGGGTTGCGGTCGTTCGGGCTGCGCTTCTTCAACGTCTTCGGTCCTGGACAGGCTCCCGACTCCCCCTACTCCGGGGTGATCAGCCGGTTCGTGGCGCAGGCCCGCGCGGGCGGTCCGATCACCGTCTTCGGCGACGGAGAGCAGACCCGCGACTTCGTTCACGTAGACGACATCGTCGCGTCGCTGCTCCTGGCGGAGCGGTCCGCCGCCGTGGCGGCGCCCGTGGTCAACGTCTGCACCGGGCTGCCCACGACAGTCAACGAGCTCGCCGCCGCGATCGCCGGAAAGTTCGCGCCGGCCCCCGGGATCGTCCACACGGAGGCTCGACCGGGCGACATCAAGCGCTCGGTGGGCGACTCTTCGCTCGCCGCGCGACTGCTCGGCTGGAAACCCAGCCTGACGTTGGACGAGGGGCTGACTGCCCTCGTGGCCTCAGAGGTCGCGAGGAAGGGCTAGATCCCACGTCCGCGCGATCGCACGGACGGGTGTCTCGAAATCACGACCGGTCCGGGCCATGGGCGGTCTGGCTGCGCCCGGCCAGGGTCAGGTACAACGTTTCCACTCGCCCCAGGCATTTGGCCTGATCCGCCCGCTCTTCGACGATCTCCCGGGCTCGCCTGCCAAGCGCGGCGCGCTCCGCCGCGCCGCGGCCCAGTGCCCGGGCGATGGCCGCGGCGGTAGCGTCCACGTCATCCACCGGCACGAGCGACCGAGGCTCCAGCTCCCCCAGCCATTCCCGAACGCTGATCAGGTCGGCAGCCACGATCTGGCAGCCGCAAGCCAGCGCCTCGAGGATCGAGGCCGAGGTCGAATCCGAGGCCGGAATGGAGACCACGACGTCCGCGAGGCGCAGGAAAGCGGGCATTTCCGCGTCCTCGACGTCCGATACGACGACCAGGCGATCGGCGAGACCGAGCGACTCCGCCTGGGCCTCGACGGCCGCGACCATGGCCGCATCGGAGCGGTGACGCAGCATCACCACCGTTACATCCGATGGCAGCTGAGCCAGCGCCTGGACGACGATCCCCTGGCGGTACAGCGGAGCGATGGCCCGCGGTGAGAAGACCACACGACGACCGTTGAGCCCGAGCCGGGCCCTGAGCTCGACGGGGTCCGGGCCGGGCGTGAATCGGGTCAGGTCGACACCCCACTGGACCATCTCGATTCTCTCGGGTGGCGCTCCGATCTCGACCGCGCCGCGCCGAAGGGCCTCGGAGTTGACCATGACCATATCCGCCGCTCGAAGCGTGATGCGCCCCAACCGGGCCACCACTCGATGCAGCCGCGGCGCGATGAAGACGTCGGAGCCCCACAGAGTGACGACGTAGGGGTGACGACCGGACATCCAGGCGTGCCACCCGTGGGGATTCATGAAGTGGGCATTCACGATGTCCGGGCGACAGCGCGCCATGGCTCGGCGGACGGACCACCTCGCACGAACGAAGCTTGCGGGCGGAAAACGGCCGCGAGCGCTGAACGGTCTGAACCGCTCCACCGTGATGGAAGCCGGCAAGCCGGGCAGTATCGACTGGTTCGTGCCGACCAGGAGAACCACGTGGTGGCCGCGTTCCGCGAAGAAGGTCACCCAGCGCCGCAGGTGCGCGCTGTTGACGTCGCCGAGGAAAGCGAGCCTCAGTCGATCGACCACCTCTGCCTCAGGAGACACGCCCGAACTCACAAGACGACCTCTTTGGCGACCGCGTACAGCGTTTGACGCAACCGCGCTGTCGAACTCGGGGAATTGCCGCTCTCCGCGTGGCACGGGCGACTCGGGCTCCGGCCATCGCGCTCGGCGGCCTCGATCTGGGGTGCGGGCATCGCGGGCGATTGTACCGAAGATCGAACCCGGGCACGGACCGCCGGCCTCCCCCGCGGGCCAGCCGGCATTGCCGATCGGGTACCATTCGGGGCGTCTTCGATGAACAGGAAGGAGCCAGACGCTGTCAGCGGTCGCGGCCGTAACCGGAAGCGAAGGCTTCATCGGATCCCACCTGGTCGAGGCGCTCGTCAGGCGCGGCACTCGAGTCCGGGCCATGGTCCTCTACAACTCGTTCAACTCATGGGGCTGGCTGGAGTCGCTGCCCGCCGACGTCCTCGAGTCCGTGGAGGTTCACCTGGGTGACGTCCGCGACGTCGCCTCGGTGCGCGAGCTCGTCGAAGGCGCCGATGTCGTCTACCACCTGGCCGCCCTGATCGCGATCCCATACTCGTATCGCTCGCCCCGCTCCTACGTGGAGACGAACGTCCTCGGCACTCTCAACGTGCTCGAGGCGGCCCGCCAGCTGGCCACGCCCCGCGTCGTCCACACCTCGACGAGCGAGGTCTACGGGACGGCGCGCAGCGTTCCGATATCGGAGGATCACCCGCTCCAAGGCCAGTCGCCCTACTCGGCCTCGAAGATCGGCGCGGACAAGATGGCCGAGAGCTACCACCTCTCGTTCGGCATTCCGGTGGCGACTCTTCGGCCGTTCAACACCTACGGCCCGCGCCAGTCGAGCCGCGCCGTCATCCCGACGATCCTGTCCCAGCTGGCCGCGGGCCAGCGCGAGATCCGACTCGGCGACCTCCGACCGACGCGCGACTTCACCTTCGTCGAGGACACGGCCCGGGCGTTCATGGCCGTCGCCGACGCGCCGGCCGAAGCAGTCGTCGGTCGAACCCTCAATGCCGGCACCGGGGTCGAGATCTCCATCGGCGATCTGGTGAAGACGATCGCGGCCGCGGCCGGCTACGAGGTCACAGTCGCCGAAGAAGCCGAACGTCTTCGGCCGGCCGGCTCCGAAGTGATGCGCCTCGTGTGCGACAGCTCGCGGCTCACAGCGGCGACCGGCTGGAAACCGACCGTGAGCCTCGCCGAGGGGCTGGCCAAGACCGCCGCGTGGTTCTCGCAGCCGGAGAACCTGGCGCGCTACAAGTGGAACGCGTACACGGTATGAGCGCCCGATGAGCGTTCGACACGCCGTCCTGCTGGCAGGCGGAAAGGGCACCCGCCTCCGTCCGTACACGACCAGCATCCCCAAGCCGCTGGTCCCGATCGGCGACGAGTGCGCCATCATCGAGATCGTCCTGCGCCAGCTTGCCCGAGACGACTTCCGGCGGGTAACCATCGCCATCGGTCACCTGGGCGAGCTGATCCGAGCATACGTCGGCAGCGGCGAGCAGTGGGGCCTCGAGGTGGATTACGCCACCGAGGACAAGCCGCTCAGCACCATGGGACCGGTGGTCGCGCTTCTCGACAAGCTGCCGGAGCAGTTCCTCGTCCTCAACGGCGACATCCTCACGGATCTGAGCTTCGCGGCACTTCTGGAGGCCCATGCCGCCTCCGCTGTCCCGCTCACCATCGCCACGTATCACCGCCAGGTCGACATCGATTTCGGCGTGCTGACGGTCGAGGCGGGCAGGGTGGTCGGCTTCGTCGAGAAGCCCAAGCTCGACTACGAAGTCAGCATGGGTGTGTATGCGGTCTCTCGATCGGCACTCGCCGGCTATCCGGCAGGCGAGCCGCTGGGCTTCGATCGGCTGGTCATCGACCTCCTGGCGGCCGGACGCAACCCGGCCTCGTATCGGTTCGACGGCTACTGGCTCGACATCGGACGTCCCGAGGACTACGACCGCGCCAACTCGGAGTTCGTTCGACTCAGATCTCATCTGCTGCCGGGGTCCTGAGTGCCGCTCGTCCTCGTCCTGGGCGCCAATGGCTTCATCGGGAGCCACGTCGCGGCCGCGCTGGGCGCCCAGCCCGATGTCGAGATCGTGGGCGCGGGCCTGGGCACTCCCCTGCCGGGCCTCGAACGGCGCTGGCTCGACCTCGATCTGCTGGCCGGCGACGCCGCCCGCCTGGTGGCCGAGCTGCGGGCGGCCAGGCCGGACACCATCGTCAATTGCACCGGCGCCAGCGCGGGCTCGACCGCCGACCTGATCCGGCTCAACGTCCTGGTCACGGCACGAATCGCGGAGGCCCTGGACAAGTCCGGCCTCGCCACGAGGCTGATCCATTTCGGTTCCGCCGCCGAATACGGACCCGGTCAGGTCGGCGAGCCCGTGACCGAGTCCGCCTGCGCGAGACCGGTCAGCCCGTACGGCATCGCCAAGCTGGCCGCGACCCAGATCGTCCTGGCCGCGGCGGACCGGGGCCGCGAGGCGGTCGTGCTGCGGGTCTTCAATGCCCTGGGCCCTGCGATGCCGGAGAACTCCCTTCCGGGCACGGCCCAGCGACGCCTGTCCGAGGCCGTGGCGGCCTCGGCGTCGCGCATCGAGCTCGGCCCTCTGGGGTCGGTGCGGGACTTCGTCGACGTGCGTGACATCGCCGCGGCCGTCGTCGCCGCCTGTCGCGTCCCGAGCCTCGACGCCACCCTGGTCAACGTGGCCTCGGGGATGGGCCATACCGCTCGCGAGCTGGTCGAGGCGCTGGCCCGGGCAGTTGGCTTCGCCGGCGAGATCGCGGAAGGCGCGGCGGGATCGCCCCGCTCGTCGGATGTCCCCTGGCAAGTCGCCGACATCGCCCTCGCGCGGCGGATCCTCGGCTGGCAGCCGGTTCACGACCTCCGATCCAGCGTCGAATTGATGACCGGCGGCCGCTGACCCGGTCGGTCAGCCGGCGGCGTCGACCCGCAGCAGCCAGACCCCGGCCTGCTCGTCGACGAAGACCGGCACGAGGGTCAGCGCCACGCCGCCTTTCCGCGTGAGCGACGTCGGCACCGAGTGCTCGAAGGGCGCGTAGATGCCGCCGGCTCCGTCGTCGTCCGCGGCGACGTGCAGGATCCACTGGCCCGGGCTCAGCACCGAGTAGTCGCCGTCCCGGAAGGCGAGCCACGAATCGCCGAGCACCGGCGTGGGAGCGCCTGTGTCCACGGAGATGAGGGGCAGCCCCCAGCGCGGCACGAACACGCGGCACCCGACCGGATCGGCCACCGGGTAGGCGACGCCACCGACGGTCATGGTGTCGCCGAAGGCGCCGGCGACGATCGGGGCGAGGTACGGTTCCGCCTCGCGGATCTCGGCAGTCTCCCGGCCCGCCCGGGCCAGCGCGGGTTCGACGCCTCCCTGCGGGAATGACAGAAACGCTATCCCCAGGGCTAGCAAGGCGGCCACTCCGCCCAGCACCGCCTGGCGCGAGCGGGGGCGCGCGGACNNACGAGGAGCCCGCCGCCGACGGCCGCCGCGAGCAGGATGGCCGCGTCCGCCTCCTCGTAATAGCGGTCGGAGATGAAGACGGCGTGCCACGCCAGGATCACCAGCGTCGCGAGGACGCCGCCGGTCAGAACGACGAGGGCGACGGAGATTCCCCGCCATCGGGTCGTCAGCAGCCAGGCCACTCCCAGCGCCGCAAGAACCACCAGCGCCAGAAGCGGGATGTAGTGCAGAAGCTCGCGGTGAAGCGTCGACAGGGGCGAGGCCGGGCTCAGGTCCGGGTAGGCCATCGCCGTGTAGCCGCTGGGCACACTCAGCCAGTACAAGGGCTTGCCGGTCAGCAGGAAGTCGTGGAGACACGCGAGCGGCACCGCCAGGACACCCAGGATCGGTGGCAGTACCAGGCGGAGCTGGCTTCGATCGCCGGTTCGCCGGGCTTGAAGCATGACCACCGCGGCACAGCCGGCGGCAGCGGCGACCAGCCAGATCGTCTCGGTACGGGCCAGACCGGCCAGCACCAGCACGAACCCAGCCGCCCAGGGCCGCGAGCGTTCGGCGGTGATCAGCAGGGCCGCCAGCAGCCACAGAGCGAGGCCCCAGACGAACGAGTTGGCGTCGGCGACTTCGAGCCGGAAGCTGGGCCAGGCGAGCAGCCCGACGGCCACGAATGCCGCGGCCGGGAGTCCGCCCATCCGAGCCGCCAGTCGAGCCGCCATTCCGACCGCCAGAGCGCCCACGACAAGGGTCATGAGGGCCAGAGAATGCCAGTCGTGCGTCAGTGACCAGGCCACCCCGTAAACGAGCGTCAGCAGCGGCTTGGGCGTGGTTGGATAGAACGCCTCCAGGCGATGGCCGTTGACGATACGCTGGAAGTACATGACCGAGGCGGCGGCATCGGTGTCGGCGGTGACGCGAGCAAGCGGTTGGATCACCAGCCACAGGACGACCGCCGCGATCGCGGCCACCAGCGCCGACAGACCGGCCGGGCTTCGCATGAACTCGGCGATTCGCCGGAAGAGCCCACCCGCGCCGGCGGCTTCGGTCGACTCGACCGTTGGAACCCCGGTGCGTTCGCTCACTCCCGCGCCTCCCGCCAACTCGTCGCAGATCGTGCCAATGCGCAGCCGCGATCATACCCGGCGTTCGGCGG
>PMIQ01000070.1 GCA_003157175.1 Chloroflexota bacterium | reverse complement strand
TATCTGGTCAAGCAGAACAGCCCGGTCTCGGCGACGCGAACGCTCGGCACGGTCTTCATGGAGCGCATCCTGGATCTGGTCGCCATCGCGGCGCTGGGCGTGGCCGCCGGGTACATCAGGTTCCGTGGCAGCCTCAACGATCTGCCGGACGGCACGCAGTACATCTTCGCCTTCGGCGTCGTGATCGTGGTGGCGCTGATCGTGGCCATGGTTGCGATGCGCAGCTTCGGTCGCCGGGTGATCGGCGTACTGCCGCTGCCGGCTCGCTTCGTCGAGTTGTACGACCGCTTCGAGGATGGCGTCTTCGGTTCCGTCGGCTTGCGAGGCCTGCCCGTCCTCGGCCTGCTGACCCTGCTGATCTGGGCCAGCGAGGCGCTGCGACTGTACTTCGTCGTCCGCGCCCTCGGCTTCAACGACGTCGACCTGGGCCTCTCCGGAGCGATGTTCGTGGCCCTGATCGGATCGCTGCTGACGGCCGTGCCGCTGTTTCCGGGCGGCCTCGGGCTCGTGGACCTGGGGATGCTCGGTGTGCTGAAGACGTTCTTCACGAAGAGCTCGGTCCACGCGACCGCGATCGTCGTAGTCGACCGGGCGATCTCCGTCTTCTCGATCGTCATCCTGGGCGGAATTGCCTATGTGATCTCCTCCAAGCCGCGGGGCGGCGGCATGAAGGTAGAGGAAATCGCACCTTCGCCTGGGCCGGTCCGGCCGACGGCCTGACTTTCGGCGCCGTTGAAACGGCTCCAAATCACGCCCTGAAGGCGCCCAGAGGGCCGGGCCGGCCGGTATCGGCCCGTTTCTCCCCGAATCTGCCCGAATTTGCCCGAATCTGCCCGGGCCGACCTTGCAGCCACCTTGCCGGGTCAACCGAGAGTCGCTACACGTGCGGTACCAAAAGGTCATTCACGCTTTGGCCGGCCGCTCCGATAGTTCCGGTATCCGGGCAGACTGCCCGACCAGCGGAGCCCACGAAGCGTATGACCCTACAGGACGGGCGAGGCTTCAACGAGTGGCTGCGGGCCCAGCTCAAAGTGAAGAAGATGTCTCAGCGCCAGCTGGCTCAGCAGTCCGGCGTGGACCATTCGACCATCTCCCGGCTGATCCGCGGCGACCGGATGCCGTCCCTGGGGACGGCTACGAAGCTGGCTCGCGGACTGCGTGAGATCCGAGACGACGCCGAGGCGCCGCTGTACCTGGGTTCCGTGACCGGCGGCACGATCAATCCGACGGCTCGCGTCGAATACGCTCTTCGGGCCGACGATGTGCTGACCGAACCGCAGGTCCGCCAGATCATGGAGTACTACCTAGCGGTGCGGATGCGCCGGTTCGGCCGCACTTACACGAGCATTCGGACCGAGGAACGACCGATGGAGCCGCGCCGGCTCCTGGACGACCGCCGCGACGCTCCGGTCCTGTCGGCGGTCGCCGGCCACTCGGCCCGGCCGATGCTCCGCCAGCTGCCGCCTCGGGCCCGCTCCGCCCGCGACAGCTAGCCACGGGGCCCCCAGGGCGCACCCGAAGTCNNCCAGCCCGAATCGCACAGGATCACGACGGTGGCCGCGCTATCCGGCGCCGCCCACAGGACCCCATCCAGGGTGAGAGGGTAGCCATAGGCATCGGCCTGCTTGAATGTGGGCAGGTTCACGAGGGCGATCGACCCTCCGGCCGCGTCGGTGCGCAGCCTGTCGGCCGCCGCCTGGGCCGCGGGCCAGCCGCCATCCGGGGCGGTGAGGGGCGGCCAGTGGCTCACGCCCAGGGCCGTCAAGCCCGCCAGCAGCACCACCGCCAGCAAGCGACCGAGCCCGGCCCGCCCGGCCCCGGCCGTCCGCCACAGCCCGCCCACGACCAGGGCCGCGCCAAGGATGACCAGCACATCGGCGACGCAGTGGTACTGCTCCTGGTTCACCGACCCGACCTGGGAGATCTCCTTGATGCCCAGGCTGAGCACCAGGACGATGATCAGCAACGACCCGCCGACGAAGCGAAGGCCCTGGCGCTCGTAGTCGGGCTCGTCGCCGGCGGCGGAGGTCGCTCCAGGCCGGCCGCGTTCGAAAGCCCAGGCCACGCGCCAGACGAAACCCAGGACGACGGCCACGGAGGCGACGAACGCCAGAACTGCGCCCGACTGAAAATCGTCCAGAGGCCAGTGCATCAGCGGCCACGCGACGATCCGCATGGCCCCGAAGGCGACCTGGACCAGAGGACCGGCTGCCGGTGGGNNACAAACCCAGGAGGCGGCGCCTCTGCCCGGAAGGACCGCGTCGCAGGGCCAGGGCGAATAGCGCGGCCATGGGGAGAATCAGGACCAGGCCGGTGAGGTGTGACTGCGAAGCCAGAGCGGTCCCGGCCGCGGCGACCACCCACCAGCGCGGCTGCCGCGTCCGCCACGCCTGCCAGGCACCCAGGCAGGCGAGCGCAGTGCCCGTCTCAACTAGAACGGGGTTCCACAGGAATGTGGAGTAGTCGATCAGGCTCGGCGAAACGGCGGCCAGCAGGGCGGCCGCGAGCCCCGCGGGCATGCCGCCGATCGAACGGGCGGTCCACCAGACCATCGGCACGACCGCGATGCCGAAGAGCGCGATGGCGAAGACCACGACCGTGGGATTGCCGTTGCCCAGCCATGCCGCCGGGATCATGAGGTCGTAGAAGAGAGCCCCGTGGTGGAACGTGCCCCCGATGCTGTAGGCCGGGATCCAAAGGTCGGCAGCTGGCGCGTCACGACCGCGTTCCAAATGGCGCCCATCTCCGTGCCCTGGTCCGAATCCCAGATCCCGCGCCCAGGCAGATTCACGAGCCTGTCCGCGGCGGCCAGCAGGAAGATCGCGGCCAGGCATGCCGCCTCGCGGGCATTGGAGCCGATGCGGGCCCTGATGCTCCGAGCCGGGGCGGCGGGCGCGGGCGCCTCCTGTGGCCGGACCAGGTCCGGCGCGGCCAGTCGGGCCGGCGAGTCGGTCGAGCCGGGTGGGTCCGGACGCGCGGTCTCGCTCATGCCCGGTGCAGCGTCCGCTTGTCCCAACTGTCCCTCACGGTGATCGACGGTAGACGGTCATGATCCTGTCCGGCGCGGCCGCGAATCGGTCCACCTGCATCAGCCCGCCGGGCTGGCTGGCGAGCCACGCCGCCTCGGCCTGGCCGCCGCAGCCCTGGAGCCAGAAGGTGTCGCACAGGACGACCACGACGCCGGCCCGGTCGACCGCCACCAGGGTAGCGTGATCGCGCTCCAGCGGGTAGGCGTAGGCGTCGGCGCCCTTCTCCTCGAACAGCGGGACAAGCGCGATCGGGGCTCCTGCGGCGGTGCGCTCGATCCTCGTTGCCGCGGCCTGGGCCGCGGGCCAGCCGCCGTCCGGCGATGTGAGCGGCGGCCAGTGGCCGACGTTCCAGGCGACCAGCCCCGCCAGCGCCACGAGGGCGGCGACCCGTCCGATCTGCCTCGCCAGGCCGCTGCCGGCCGCCCGCCAGATGGCCGCCAGCGCGAGGCCGGTGGCCACGAGCACGAGCGGGTCGGCTACGACGTGGTACTGCTCCGTGGGCAGCTCCTGGACCTCCGAGACGGCCTTGAGGCCCAGTCCGAGGGTCAGGACGATGAGCAACAGCAATCCGCCCACGAAACGAAGACCCTCGTATTCCTCGGCGGAGGCGCGCTGGGCCGCGCCGGCTGCGCGGTCGGGCGTCTCCGCCGGCGCGTCCGTCGCCGTGACCCTGACCGGCGCGCCCGTCTTCACCAATCGCCAGATGAACGTCAGCGCCAGCGTCGCGGCGACCGCCACAGACGGCAGGAAGGCCGGCACCAGATCCACCATCGGCCATCGGGTGAGCGGCCAGGCCAGGATGCGAATTGTGCTGAAGATGAGCCGCGTCAGCGGGTCGCGGGCGGGCGTGGAATCCGGACCGGTGAAGTAGCCGATCATGCCCCGCGTCTCGGAGAAGTCGTGACCCAGCTCGTACACGATCAGCGGCAGGTACGAGACCACGACCAGGGCCACGGCCGCCGCCCCCCAGGCCGCGACACGGCGCCGGCGGCCCGCGGGGGCGCGCCGGAAAGCGGCCAGGAAAGCGGCCGCCATCGGAACCACGATCACGCCGGCGGCAACGTGCGACTGCATCGCCACGGCGCTCCCTGCGGCCGCCACGAGCCACCACTGGGGCCGAGCGGTTCGCCACGCCTCCCAGGCGCCCAGGAACGCCACGGCCGCCGCAGGCTCGACCAGGGTGGGATTCCAGATGAAGGTGGCGTAGCCGATCAGGCTGGCCGAGATCGCCGCCAGGACGGCCGCCATCAAGCCCGCCGCGACTCCACTGACCGAGCGCGCGATCCACCACACGATCGGCACGACCAGCAGGCTCAGGAGCGCGATCTCCGCCACGACGAACGTCGGGTCGCCGCTGCCGATCCACATCGCCGGGAGGAGCAGGTCGTAATACAGGGCGCCGTGGTGGAAGTTGCCACCGACGCTGATCGCCAGAGGCCCGAAAGTCGGCAGACCGCCGCCATTGATCGCGTTCCGCAGCGCCAGCATCTCGGTGCCCTGGTCGGCGTCCCAGCCGCCTCGGGCCGGCAGGTTGGCAAAGCGCGTTGCGGCGGCCGCGGCGAGGATGGCGGCCAGGCAGCCGAGCTCGCGGACCTGCACTCCCAGGCGAGCGCTCACGCCGGCGACGCAGCGCGCGAGCACGGACCTCGGACCCACGAGCCCGCTCATGCCCCCGCCCGACCCCCCGCTTGCGCTGGCGTCTCTGCAGTGGGCCCGGCCTGCGGCGTGGGCCCGGGGCCGGTCCCCGGTCTGGGCAGGGGGCCGGGCGTGAGCGGCCTGCCCGCGACGAGATCGCCGACCCGGGCCATGTTGATCGCGTCGAAGCCCTCCTCCATTCCGGGTGTCTCCAGGTAGAAGGCCACGTGGTCCAGGGCCGGATGTCGGAGCAGGTGCGCCATTCCCAGCGGACCGATCCACCCTTCGCCCAGGTGCTCGTGGCGATCGTGCCTCGATCCGAGTCCCGACGAGGTGTCGTTGAGGTGGATCATCCACAGCCGATCGAGCCCGAGCAGGCGGTCGAATTCGGCCAGCACGCCGTCGATCACGGCCGGGTCGGAAATGTCGTAGCCGGCGCCCCACAGGTGAGCTGTGTCCAGGCAGAAGCCGATGCGCCCGTCAAGGCCGTGCGCGGTGGCCAACTCGAGCACCGCAGCCAGCTGCTCGACGTTGACGCCGATGCTGTCGCCGCCGCCGGATGAGTTCTCGACGGCCACCAGCGGCGCGCCCGGACCGTCCGGGGCCTCCGCCAGGGCCCGTGATAGGCCGTCGACCAGTCGGGCGACGCCAGCCTCAACGCCGGCGCCGCGATGCGAGCCGGCATGAACGTTGATGAATCGCGCCCCAAAAGCCGGGGCGTGCACCAGCTCGTGGCGCAGAACCTCGACGGAACGGTCGAAAAGGATCTCGTCGGGCCCCGCCAGGTTCACCAGGTACGCGGCGTGGATCGCGAGCGGCCCGATGTCGAGCTCGGCCAGACGCTGGCGAAAAGCCGGTGCTTCGGGCGGTGGCTCGGGTCGCCGCCGCCACGCGGTCGGGTTGTCGCTGAATATCTGCAGCGCCGAGGCGCCGATCTCGCCGGCGCGTTCGGCGACCTTCAGGAGGCCGCCTCCCATGGGCAGATGAGGTCCCGCCCGGCGGCCACCGGGCAACTCCACCCGCCGGCGGAGCTCAGGTTGCTCGGCTGTCACGAGATCCTGCCCCTCATGGCGCGACGTCGGTCGATGGTCGTCAGCCCGCCTTGTGGCCGTTTCGGCCGGGTGTGTACTCGCCGGCGATGATCGGCTCGATCAGCCCGTAATCGCCCCCGTTGCGCTTGTACAGGACGCACAGCCGCTCCGTCTCGGCGTTGACGAAGAGGAAGAAGACGTGTCCGAGCTCTTCCATCCTGGCGACTGCGTCCTCCTCGAACATCGGCTCGATGGCGAAGCGCTTGGTCTTGACGATGCGCGAGCGACGAGCCACCTCATCGGGACTCTCCGTTTCCGCGGCGGCAGCAGCCTTGTCCGAAAGGGTCGGCTCGCCATCGTCCACGATCCGCTTGCCCATGCCGGCATCCGGTCGAGCCTTGCCCCTGGGCTTCTCGCGGAAATCGACCGCCTGGCGCTCGATGCGGTCGATCACGATGTCGAGGCAGGCCTGGTAGGTTGGACCCGCGGCGTGGCTGCGCAGCGGCTGGCCGTCGACGACGAGAGTCAGCTCCACGATCTGCGAGTCCGTGCTGCTGCGGTGCTGCTCGGTCGAAAGCTCGACCACGGCTTCCGATCGATCGTCCAGGAAGCGCTCCAGCCGGCGCATCTTTCGCTCGGCATACAGCCTCACGGAATCCGGGACGTCGATGTTCTTGCCCTTGACGATCGTCCTCACGGCATACCTCCGCAAAGCAACTGGCGCGTTGCGTCGACCTTCGGCCGACTCGGGCGCGCATCTCGAAGAGCCGCAACCACGCGGCCAGTATAGGTGCCGCCGCCGGCCCTCGGTCGTTGTCGCTCCCGTCGGTTCAACGCTCTCTCGCCACCGTCAGAGCCGAGACCGCGATTGCCCCGGCGTCGTATAGCGTCTGGGCGCAGGCGACCAGCGTCGAGCCCGTTGTGACGACATCGTCGACGAGAATCGGCCATCTGCCCTTCACTGCAGGACCCGCGCCGGGCCGGATTTCGAAGGCCCCGCTGACGTTGGCGCGTCGGGCCCGGCGGCCCAGCTCGAACTGGGGAGTGGTGTGGCGCGTCCGCTCGAGTGACGCCTGCCACGGAATGTGGAGCCGGTCCGAGACGGCTGACGCCAGCAGGAACGCCTGATCGTAGCCGCGCCTCCTGGCCCGCTCGGCGTGCACCGGAACTGGGACGAGCATCTCCCCGCCGACACCGGCCGCTTCCCAGCGAGCTGCCATCGCGTCCGCCAGTGGCGCGGCCAGCCGCCGCTCCCCGGAGTATTTGAGCCGGTGCAACGCCACTCGGATCACGCCCGAGAATGGCGCGCACCACTCGAGCTGCGCCAGCGGCATCAGCATGGCTGCTGGCAGGCCCAGCGGCACGCCCGGCGGCAACGCCAGTCGAACATCCAGGGCGCGCCGGCATCGCGGACAGAGAACGGTTCCCTCGACCGCGCAGCCGGCGCAGCTTGCCGGCAGCGCCAGATCGAGCAGCGCTCCGCCCAGGCGAGCCGCCCGCGCAACGCCACCGAACCCGCTCGTCGTCG
>PMIQ01000082.1 GCA_003157175.1 Chloroflexota bacterium | reverse complement strand
GAGACGCCGAGGATCGCGTTGGCACCGAGGTTGCCCTTGTTCGGCGTGCCGTCGAGAGCGATGAGCGCGGCGTCCAGGCCCGCTTGATCGGACGCATCCGTGCCGAGCAGCTCGGGCGCGATGATCTCGCGGACGTTCGCCACCGCCTTGAGCACGCCCTTGCCGCCGAACTTGCTCTTGTCGCCGTCGCGAAGCTCGACCGCCTCGTTGGCGCCGGTGGAGGCACCCGACGGAACGGCCGCGCGGCCGACAGAGCCGTCCGCCAGGACGACGTCGACCTCGATGGTCGGATTGCCGCGCGAGTCGAGGATCTGGCGGGCGTCGATTAGATCGATGCTTGTCATTGCTTGCTCCCAGCCACAGGTCGGTCGAGCAGCGCGGCAACGCCGGGCAGCTCCTTGCCTTCGAGGAATTCGAGCGACGCTCCGCCGCCCGTGGAGATGTGGGTCATCTTGTCGGCCAGACCCTGCTGCTCGACGGCCGCCACCGAGTCGCCGCCGCCGACGACCACCGTAGCGCCGGCCTGGGCGCGACCGGCCAGGAATCGGGCGATCTCCCTGGTGCCGACCGAGAAGGTCGGGATCTCGAAGACGCCGAGCGGGCCGTTCCAGAAGACCGTCCTGACCGGCTCGAGGGCCTTGCGCATGGCGTCCAGGCTGTTCCTGCCGATGTCGACGATGTTCCAGGATGCGGGGACCTTGTCGGCCGGAACGGTCTTGTACTCGCTGCCGCGGGTGACTTCCTTGGCCACGACCACGTCGCTGGGCAGGACGATCTTGGTCCCGTGCGCAGCCGCCGATTCCATGATCGCCCGGGCGTCCTCGACCCGATCGGGCTCGACCAGGCTCTTGCCGACCTGCTTGCCCTGGGCGAGCAGGAAGGTGTTGGCCATGCCGCCGCCGATGATCAGGACGTCGACCTTGTCGACGAGGTTCCGCAGAACCTGGATCTTCCCGGAGACCTTGGCACCGCCGATGATCGCGGCAAAAGGCCGCTCGGGGTTCTCCATGAGCTTGCCGAGGAACTCGATCTCCTTCTCCATCAGAAGGCCGGCATAGGCCGGCAGCAGCCGGGCAATGCCCTCGGTGGAGGCGTGGGCGCGGTGGGCCGTGCCGAAGGCGTCGTTCACGTAGACGTCGGCGTAGCTGGCCAGCGCCTTGGCGAACGCGGGATCGTTCTTCTCTTCCTCGGCGTGGAACCTCAGGTTCTCGAGGAGGATGCACTCGCCCGGCCTGAGGCGCTTGATCGCGTCCTCGGTGCCCGGGCCCAGGGCATCGCCCGTCACCGGGACGGGCATCTTGAGGAGCTGAGAGAGCCGCTCGGCGACGGGCCGCAGGCGCATGNNGCTGTCCTGGACCTTGCCGTCGGGTCGGCCGAGATGGCTGGCAAGAATGACGATCGCCCCCTGGGCCAGCAGCGCTTTGATCGTCGGCAATGCGGCCACGATCCGGCTGTCGTCGGTGATCTTGCCATCCTCGAGCGGAACGTTGAAATCGACGCGGACGAAGACACGCTTCCCGGCGGCGTCCAGGTCGCGGATCGTGAGCTTGTTCATCGTTACCTCGGATCTGGCTGGGCCGACGATCGGGACGGGCGGCCCTCCGACCGCCCCGATCCGGCGCTTGGCGCTGGTTAGAGGCGCTCCGCGATGAACTTGGTCAGGTCGGCAACGCGGCAGCTGTAGCCCCACTCGTTGTCGTACCAGGACAGAACCTTGACGAAATTGCCGGTCCCGCCGATGACCATCGTCAGCGCGGAGTCGACGATCGAGGAGCGAGAGTCGGCCTTGAAGTCCATGGAGACGAGCGGGTCGTCGCTGACGCCGAGAATGCCCTTGAGCGAGCCCGCGGCGGCCTTGCGGAACGCGTCGTTGATCGCCTGGGCGGTTGTGTTGTCGCGGAGCTCGACGGCGAAGTCGACGATGCTCACGGTGGGCGTGGGGACGCGCAGGCTGAAGCCGTCGACCTTGCCCTTGAGCTCGGGGATGACGAGCCCGAGGGCCTTCGCGGCGCCCGTCGTGGTCGGGATCATGTTCAGGCCGGCCGAGCGGGCGCGGCGCGGATCCTTGTGGGCGACATCCAGGATCTTCTGGTCGTTGGTGTAGCTGTGGATCGTGTTCATCAGGCCCTTTTCGATCCCGAAGGTGTCGTTGAGGACCTTGGCTACCGGCGCCAGGCAGTTGGTCGTGCAGCTGGCGTTGCTGATGATCACGTGCTTGGCCGGGTCGTACTTGTCTTCGTTGACGCCCAGGACGATCGTGACGTCCTCGCCCTTGGCCGGGGCGCTGATGAGGACCTTCTTGGCTCCGGCGGTGATGTGGGCGCGGGCCTTGTCGGCCTCGGTGAAGCGGCCCGTGGACTCGATGACGATGTCGACGCCGAGCTCCTTCCACGGCAGCTGGGCCGGGTCGCCGACCTGCAGAACCTTGACCGCCTTGCCGTTGATCACGATCGAATCGTCAGTGTGGGTGACGGTACCGTGGAAGTTGCCGTAGGTGGAGTCGTGCGCGAAGAGGAGGGCGTTGGTCGGGACGTCCACGATGTCGTTGACGGCCACGACCTCGAGCCCGGGCGCGCGCTCGAGGATCGCCTTTAGCGACTGCCGGCCGATTCGACCGAAACCGTTGATGCCGACGCGAACTGCCATGTCTGATCCTCCAGGAGATGATGCCGCGCTCGGATCAACCGTTCTGCGCGGATATGGACGTTGGCCGACCGCCGCGCCAGGCGGGGTCGCCGAGGCGTGCGATCACGAGCGGGTGACAACCGGCCAGGCCTACGTCCGCGCCGAGCTCGGCCTGGACGATCTGGACCCGGCTCCGGGGCATTTTGAAAGCGGTCGCGGCCACCTCTGCCCGGGCGGGGTAGAGCAGCCGCGCACCCTGAGCGTCGGAGATGGAACCGCCAACCACGATTCGAGTTGGATTGAGAGCGTCGACGAACCCCACGCAGGCCACGGCGAAGGCACGACGACCGCGCTCCAGGATGGCGTGGCAGGTTTCGTCGCCGGAGTCTTCACCCTCGGCGATGTCCTTCGCATCGATGGCGTCTATCCCCTCCTCCTCCGCTACGGCAATGAGGTAGGGGCTGCGGCCTTCGGCAACTGCCTGACGAGCGGTGCGGGCCATGGCCGCTCCACCGAGGAACGCCTCCAGATGGCCAACCGCGCCGCATCCGCACAGGCCTTCCATGGCGACGGGCGTATGGCCGAGCTCGCCGGCGGTGCCGTCGGGGCCGTGGAAGATGCGGCCCTCCGACACGATCGACCCGCCAACCCCCGTGGAGACGGTCAGGTAGATGAAGTCGGAGCAACCGCGGGCCGCCCCGAACGCCATCTCGCCGAGGGCCGCGACATTGGCGTCGCGATCGAGGAAGGCGGGGAGGCCGAAGGCGCCGCCCACCCTCGCCGCTATTGGCACGTCATTGAAGCCGGGGCCCATGTTGGGTGTCTGCAGGACCATGCCGCGCCACGGATCCACCGGGCCGGGGCTGGAGATCCCCACGCCGACGATCGCTTCGCGGATATCGGAAGGGGCGCCGTCACGCGCCTCGGTCAAGGCCGCGACGCAGCCACGAAGGATCGCCGCGGGGCCGTCCGCCACGGGCGTTTGGCCCTGGGCGCGAGCGATCCGCGTTCCATCTTCGACAACGACGGCTGCGCGTATCTGCGTGCCGCCGACGTCGAGCGCGAGGACAGGCCGTGCTGACAGAGAAGAACCTCACCGGTTGGGGAATTGGTGGGATGCTCGCCAATTCTAGCAAAGCGGATTCGGGCCCCAAGCGGGCCGGTCGGCCCATAACGGACGTCTGCTCCGACCGGGCGGCGTGTGACGCCCATCACTCTCGCGGAGGACGGTTGTGCCGTTCGGCCTGATCGTACCCGGACAGGCAGCGACCCCCGGCATTGCGGGGGTCGCCGTGGAGCCGAAAGAAGGAGCGGCTAGGCTCCGATGCGGGTCACTTTCCCGCCACAGGTAGGACAGGTGCCCTGCGTGGCGGGCTTCCCGTTCTTCATGGTGATCTTCTGCGGATCCTTCATCTCAACCATCTTCTTGTCCTTGACGCAGTAGCCCTCTGCCATTTCGCTCAGCCTCCTGGTATTGCATGCCAAAGGGGGCGTAGGCGCCCCTTATCTTGCACTGGCGCCTCAGGCAGGAAAGCCTGAGGACGGCGGTTCGAGAACCTCGAGCGCGACCGGTTGCGGCCCATTCGAACCGCTCGCGGTTGAACTCGCAAACCCTGAGAACTCCGCAACGATGCGGTGGTGAGGAAACCCCGACCGACTTGCCGGGGCCGAGTTCGCTCTGGTGCTGCCGGACTCCATTGTGGGGCACGCGTGACCGCGTTCGGCAATACCTCTTCCACCGTTCCTGGTGCGCAACACTGGGCACCTTCACGGAGCATAGACGGCTCGAAACTTGAGCGTCAAGCATGCCCTTGGTCGCGGC
>PMIQ01000238.1 GCA_003157175.1 Chloroflexota bacterium | reverse complement strand
GCGGCGCGACCGCTTCGGGCGCGATCGTGCCGTCTTCGGGCTGGGCCCACAGGCTACCTTCCGGCGCCTCAACGGGCGTTTCGGCCGCGATCGCTGGCGCCGCCGCCGGCGCCGCCGCGAATGCCGGCACCTCGATCTGGATCGCCGCCGGAGCCATCCAACTGCTCTCCGGCCAGCTCATCCGGCGCGGAACCCCGGCGAAGAACACCTCGAGGTTCGGAACGCTCCGTTCCAGAGCCCGCCCGGCACGCTGACGAGCCTCGACCCCGCGATCTTCCGCGGCCGCGGCCTCGGCGGCGACGAGGAAGCCCAGGGCCTCCTCGCCTCCGGCCTCGATGTAGATCTCGGCGGCGATCCCAGCGCCCATCAGATCGCCCGTGCGCCAGCGCACCTCGGCCAGCTCCAGTATCGCCGGAACATCCAGCAGACCGCGAGCGGCCAGGGCCTCGAACTCCGATCGAGCCTGCAGCAGCGACCCGGTGCGCAGGTGTAGTCGGGCGAAGCGAACCTGGTCGCCGTGGCTCACGACCGACTGATGACCGCCGGCCCGCGCAGGCGCGCGGCTCGTCGCAACCGCTGCCCCTCCTACTGCCTCCCCCGCGCTCTCCACGAGATCCAGGAAGCCGCCGCCGAGGTCGGATCCGGCGCCGGGGGTGGCCGGCGAACGGTCGACGCCGGTGTTCTCGTTGGTCGGCGGCGCGGCCGGCCCATCGAGCCCGGGGTCGCCGGTCGGCTCGCCTCCAAGCGCATCGACGGAGACTCGAACCAGCAGCTCCACGACGTCGTCGTTGGGCTGACCGGCGATCTCGTCGGGCGGCGGGGGCGACTCGTGCGGCCGGGTCTCGTGCGGCCGGGTCTCGGGTCGCCGCTTCTCGGGCGATTGCGATACCCCCGGCGCCGCGGCGGGCGACTTCCGGCGGGGCCTGGCACCGTTTCTCATGCCATCCCTCCCGGCAGCCGCAGCATCGCCTCCAGACCGCGCCCCCGGGAGCGGGGAGTCACTGCCGTGAGCCGCAGGAACTCGTCGCGGATCAATCGCTTCGCCAGGGCGTGGATTCCGTCGGAAGTGACCGCATCCAGCTCGCCCAGCGCCTCGTCGAGCGTGAGAACGCGATCGTGGAGAGCCTCCTGGCTACCCAACCAGGAGGCCACATGGCGGGTCTCCTCCATCCGCAGCTCCAGCCGACCGGCCAGATACGCCTTCGAGCGAGCCAGCTCATCGGCAGGCACGGGTTCGTCACGAAGCTGCGCGAACTCGCTCAGGATGGCCCCGATGGCAGGCTTGATCCGGTCGGGATCGACTCCGGCCGACACGACCAGAGCCCCCGCATCGGCGTAATCGACGATGTAGGAGCTGACGTCGTAGGCGAGACCCTTTTCCTCGCGGACAGACTGAAACAGACGACTGCTCATGCCATCCCCGAGAATGGCGTTAAGTACCTCAAGTGTCCAGGCCTCTGGGTCATCTCTTGGCAACCCCGGAACGCCCAGGCAGAGTTGCGCCTGCGTCGTCTCTCGTCGAACGACCATCACTCTATCGCCGGCGGGCAGGGCCGGGGCCGGGTCGAAGATGGGCTGGACGGCCTCTCCCGTGCCGAACGCGCGCTCCACTAGGACGACGACTTCCTCATGTGAGATGTCGCCGGCGGCCGAAACGACGATGTTGCCCGGCCGATAAGTCGCCGCCCAGAAGGCGCGGAGGTTGGCCGGGGGCAGGGCGCGAACGCTCTCCTCACTGCCGGCGATCTCGCGCCCCAGCGCCGTGTCGCCGAACATTGCCAGGTCAAAGAGGGTGTGGACATGCTCGCCCGGATCGTCCAGGTAGGAGCGGATCTCCTCGACGATCACGGCCCTCTCGGATTCGATTTCCTCGCCGCGGAGGCGGGGCCGGACGATCAGCTCGCCCAGGACGTCCATGCCTCGCGCAGCCTCGCGCAGCGGCAGGCGAACCCAGTAGACGGTGGACTCGCGGTCGGTGGCGGCGTTGAAGCTTCCGCCGACGCCCTCGATCGCCTCAGAGACGGCGCGGGTAGTGGGAAACGCCGCCGTCCCCTTGAAAGTTATGTGTTCCATGAAGTGCGCCGCGCCTGCCTCCTCGGCCGATTCCAGGCGCGAGCCCGCCAGGACGTATGCGGCCATGGAGACGGAGCGAGCTCCCGCAAGCCGCGATGTGATCACTCGCGGTCCGGCTGGCAGCACTGTGCGTTCGTACATCGAGTCAATGCTAGCGGATGGCAGCGCTCGACCCCTCGCGGGAGCGAAGCGGCCGGCGCCCTCCCGAGCGCCGGCCGCAGTGATTGCCTTGGATCAGTGCCAGACGACGAGAATCCAGTTCTGCGCAAAGTACAAGACGAACGCAACTGTTACCACCGCCATCAGCGGGTGGATTTCGCCCCACTTCCGCCCGACGATCTTGAGCAGCGCCCAAACGATGAAACCGGCTCCAATTCCGTCGGTGATGCTGTAGGTGAGCGGCATCACGATGATCGTCATGAGGGCCGGAAGTCCGTCCTCGATGTCCGCGACGTTGATGTCCTTGACGAGCGTAAACATCAGATAGCCGACGAGGACCAACGCCGGGGCCGTGGCGACTCCGGCCACCAGACCGGCCAGAGGCGACAGAAGGATCGCGATGAGGAACAGCACGCCGGTCACGACGGCCGTGAAGCCGGTGCGTCCGCCCTCGGCGACGCCTGCCGCCGACTCGATATAGGTAGTGTTGGAGCTCACCCCGACGAAGCCGCCGACCGCCGCGGCGACGGAGTCGACCAGAAGGACCCGCCCGATACCGGGAACGGAGCCATCCTCGTCGGCCAGGCCAGCCTCGGCGGCGATGCCGGTGACGGTGCCCATCGTGTCGAAGAAGTCGCTCAACATGATCGCGAAGATGGTGAGGATCGCGGTGATCAGAGCGACCTGGGTGAAGGTTCCGTTCAGGTCAGAGGCGCCGTAGAACAAGCCGTTGAAGCTCGGGGTCACGGTCAATTGCGCCGGCGCCGAGGTCACTCCCGTGACGAAGGCCAGGACGGACGTGACAACGATGCTGATGATCAGCGCCGCCTTGATGCGCAGCGCGTACAGGACGAAGGTGATCAGCAGACCGACCAGGAAGATCCACTGCGAGAGTTCCACGATCGGGCGAAGGCTTACCGGAGGCTGACTGCCGTAGGTCGAATTGAAGCCCGCGATCATGCCGCCATTGGACAGCCCGATGAAGAGGATGAAGAGTCCGATGCCGACGCCGATTGACCGCTTGAGCGCGAGCGGCACCGCCCGCATGATGGCCTCCCGGAGCCCCAGGATGACCAGAATCGTGATGATCACGCCCTCGACCACGATGACGCCCATCGCGGCCGCCGCCGTCATTCCCAGGCCGCCACTGGTCTTCGGTGCCGCGAGGGTGTAGGCGACGATGGCGTTGATGCCGAGGCCCGCGGCCAGAGCAAACGGATAGTTCGAGACCAGCCCCATGGCGATCGTCAGGACGCCTGCGCAAAGGCAGGTTCCAGCGGCAACGGCGATCGGGTCCAGATGAAGTGGCCCGGCGATGATGCTTCCGTTGAGGAAGATGATGTAGGCCATGACCATGAAGGTGGTCAGACCCGCCCGGGTCTCGGTGACAATGTTTGTGCCGCGCTCCGCAAACTTGAAGTAGCGAGCTACCGGCGCCAGAACTGCATCCAACGGTCTCTCCTCTTGGTGTCTGCCTGGTCGATCCCACCAATCGGCTACCACCTGGGCTCCAGCCCCGGGCGGCGCCTCTCCTCCTGACCGCGTCTCCACGCGGCCCACCACGCTCCTGACGGGCCGAGCACCATCTTTTCCAGCCGTTCACGAAGCGGCGGGTTTGGGGTCCCCCTACTCGTCCTCGGTGGCATCGGGGCCGAGCAACTCCAT
>PMIQ01000068.1 GCA_003157175.1 Chloroflexota bacterium | reverse complement strand
GAACTCGTTCCAGGTCCAGATGAACGCGAAGACCATGAACACCATCAGCGACGGTCTCATTACCGGAATGACCACCCTGACCAGAAGTTGCATGTTGCTGCATCCATCCACCTTGGCCGCGTCGAGGATCTCGCGGGGGAACGCCCGCATGACGGACGCAATGAAATACGTCCCAAAGGCGCTCTGAATGACCGTGAAGATGATCACAACCGCCAGCTGCGTGTTGTAGAGGCCCGCAAACTTGGCCATGTAGTACAGCGGATACACGATGGCCTCATTTGGCAGGATGTTCGCCAGCATGAAGAACACGAGCATCCAAACAGCGCCCCGAATGTTCCCGATGCCCAGGGCAAACGCGTTCAACAGAGACAGAATGGTGGCGAAGACGGCGACCAGCAGGCTGATGACCATACTGTTCCTCAGCGCCCCGCCGAAGTCGACAGCGTTCCAGAACGTCACGATGTTGTCCATGGTGACGCTCTGGGGCAACGACAATGGGCCGTTGGCCGCGAGGTCGGTTGGAGTCTTGACAGCATTGATCGCGATGATCGCGAAGGGGGAGAACATGACAACTAGAAGCGCGAGGAGACCGAAGATAACGCCGTAGGCCTGGACGACATCCATGACGCGCGTCCGGAGGGGCCGCCGCTTGCGTCCATCCGTCCTGGCGACGGGCTTTCCCTCGACGATGCCGGTGGTGGTCATGCTAGGACTCCTTGGCGAGGTCGCGCCTCTCCTGGAAGTTGATGAAGACGACGGCCACCAGCAGGACGACGACCGTAACGATCGTGGCCACTGCCGACCCAACTCCGACCTGATCCTTCTGGAAGAAGTTCAGGTATGTGTAGTACGACGGCACGTACGTCGCAGTGCCAGGTCCGCCCCTTGTCAGGACGAACACCTGCGCGAACACCTTGAACGTTGCGATCGTGGTCATGAGCACGACTACGAAGATCTCCGGTCGTATCTGGTGAATCGTTATATGTATGAATGTCTGCCAGCCGGAAGCTCCGTCCAGGGACGCCGCCTCGATCACGGTCTGGTCCATTCGCTGAAGAGCAGTGAAGAAGATCACGAGCGGAAACCCGATCTGGAACCAGACCATCATCCCCATCACCGAGAAGATCGCGATGCCCGGGTCCCCGAGCCAGTTCTGAGCGAGGACGCCAAGGCCGACCCCCTGGAGAATTGAGTTCAGCGCGCCGTCCGGGGTGAGTATCCAACCCCACACGACCCCGGCAACAGCCACAGGCATGACCTGCGGCAGGTAGAAGCCGGCGCGGAAGAAGCTGGCGGTCTTGGGTCCGAATCTCCGGGCAACGTAGCTATAAAGAAGACCTGCCAGCAGCAATCCGAGGATCGTCGGTATGACAACCATGGCCAGCAGCAGAACGAAGGTGTTCTGGAACGACGCTACGAAGTAGGGGTCGCTGACGAGATTGAAGTAGTTGTCTATGCCGACCCATTTCGGCGCTTGCACGCCGTTCCACGTCGTGAAGCTGATGAACACCGTGGCCAGGAACGGACCAACGATCACCAGCAGGAATGCCAGCAGGCCAGGCAGCATGAAGATCGCGTAGCCACCGTCCAGGGAGGACCGCCGTTTCATGCCATTGCTCTCCTTTGGGCCCGGTGGACGGGTTGGCTTCGTTTCGGCTTGGATGTGCCCGGCTGGCCCGGACCCCAGGCACCTGCAAACAGTTTCTCGAGGTTCGGCGAGCGCCGCCAGATCCGGCCAGAGTGAGGTCCAGCGGTCCGGCGGCGCTCAGCCTTTGATTTACGAAACCACAGCCAATTCAGGCCGCAAGCGGCCTTGCGCCGGCTAGAGCGCCGGCTTCCCGGCGTTGTACGCCTTGCCGATCGAGTCGAGGAACGCGGACGGATCCTGACCGCTCATCAGGGTCTGCACGTTCGAGACGAGGACGTTGTAGAAGCCCGCGACCGGCCAGTCCGGATAGAAAGCCAGCCCGTCGTTCTTCAGCAGCGTCTGGAAGTTCTGGTTGAACGCCTGAAGCGCCGGATCGGTTATAGCCGTCGCATCAGCAGCGACCGGCAGACCACCTGCACGACCCATGATGTTCTGGATAGGTGTCTGGAGGGTGATGTCGATGAAGTCTTCCGCCAGGTCCGCGTTCTTGGAGCTGGTCGGAACGACCCAGATGTTGCCGCTCGAGCCCGGGGCGAGAGTGTTGCCCGGGAAGAGGAAGATGCCCCACTTGAACTTAGTGATCTCGGTGATGAACGAGCCGTACCACCAGCTGCCCGTGGGGAAGATCGGGTTCTTTCCGGCCAGGAAGTTGTCGCCCGCCTGCTGGGCAGTCAGGCCGACCTCGTTCTTGGTCAGGTACCCGTTCTTCATCCACTTCGCGAATTCCGTCGCGCCGAAGGTCAGCGCTGCGTCGTGGAAGTCGACCGCGTTCGCGTACATCTCGTAGTCGTTGATGAACTGGCGATCAGCCTTGGCAAGGACCAGCTGGTAGAAGACCTGCTGGGCCGTGTACTCGGCGCCGCCTGTGGCGACCGGTGTGATGCCGGCCTTGACGAACGTGTCCATCGCCGTCTCGAAGTCGGCGAGCGTCGTCGGCACGGACACGTTGTACTTGGTGAACATGTCCTTGTTGTAGTAGACCATGACGTACTCGCCATAGGTGGTGACCCCGAACCACTTGTCACCGCCCATGACGCCCTTGGCCGTGTACTTGCACGTGGTCTGAAGGCTCGGGGTGAGGATCTTGTCCCAGCCCCGGGCTGTGGCAACACTCGTGAGGTCGGTCAGCAACCCCTGGGTCGACAGAAGACCTGCAGTCGCATTGCCCTTGTTGTACTCCATGACGTCCGGTGCGGCGTTGGAGTTGAGGATCATCGAGGCGTTGGCCTGGATATCCTCGAACGCCTTCGCCTCGTGGGTCACTGTGACGCCAGGGTGCGTGGACTTGAAGGTGTCGATCGCAGCGGCCCAGGACTGGCCCATGGCGCTGTCGGCCGATTCATAGTCCCAGATCGTGAGCGTGCGGCCCGCGTAGTTCGGCGTCGTAGGCACCGGGACGATCGTTGGACCGGGCGTGGTGCCCGGCGGGACCGGCGTGGGGGCCTGCGTGGGGACCGGCGTGGCGCTGGAAGAGCACGCAGCGAGAACTGATGGCAGAACCGTCAGCCCGACTGCGCCGATCGCTCCCTTCTTGAGGATCTCGCGACGCGTGATGGGACGTTCGATGTCAGGCATGTTTCCCTACTCCTCCGTGTTTGTCCTGTGGGGCGGGTTGATCAGCGTGGATCGGACCGAGAAACGGTGCTCCTGCTGTCCCTCCAGTGACGGCGCCAACGCCGCACTTACTGTGTGACGCAAAGCGCTCGTCGGGCATTCCCTGTGCCTGTTCTCACCTCCTTGAATACGGGGCGTCTTCTCGAGGCCAATTGGCCTGACGGATAGGCGGTGATCGGTCGAACCGGCGGGCTTCCTATGCCATTGCTCCTCTGTTCCTACATGCCAGGTTCGATTCGTTGACGGCGAGGCTGACAGTCGGCCGGGCCTCCGGCCACTAATCCGAGGCGGCGGTGAGCGGCGAACGGCGGGCCGGGTCTGGTGACGGACCGGCGCTGCCGCGAATCACGAGGCGGCACGGCAGCAGCCGCTGGACGAGTTCGATGTGGTCTTCCTCCAGCTGCCCGATCAGCGTCTCGACGCCCAGGCGGCCGAGTTCGGCGCTTTGCGGCGTCAAGGCGGTGAGGGGCGGCAGCGTCATCTCGGCGACTCGCGCCGACGAGACGAGCGACACCACGGACAGGTCGTCCGGGATTTTCCAGCCACCCGTGGCGGCCGCCTGCATGACTCCGACCGTGGCGCGCTCGTTCATCGAGGCCAGGGCGGTCACGTCGGGATGTGCCCGGATGAGCTCCTCGAAGACCTCCTGCCCGGCCAGCGCGGTGTCGCCGCAGAAACGTGTGATCGGCGTGAGGCCGGCGTCCCTGGCCGCCTGCTCGAAGCCGGCCGCCGCCCGAACGGAGGCCCCGTACCCGGCGTTGAACAACTCCTCGGAATGGTTGAGGAAGGCGATCTGCCGGTGGCCGAGCTGAACCAGATATGCCACGGCGTCGCGGGTCGTCTGTTCGAAGTCGATGTCGGCAAAGCTCATGTCGGCGGGGTCGGACGGCCGCCCGATCATGCTGAAGGGGACGCCGATCTGCCGCAGCAGCTCGATCCGGTCATCGCTCAGCCGAACCTCCATGACCAGGACGCCGTCGACCAGGCTCTGGCGGACGAGTTGCTGCAACTCGCTGACGCCGTGGATCTCCGTCGGCCACAGAACGAGGTGGTAGCCGCATCTCTGGGCGGCTTCGGCCGCGCCCGTGACGAATTCGAGCTCCGTGGCTCCAAGGCCGCGCGGCAGGGCCGGGAAGAGCAGGGCGATGATGTGGCTGCGCTTGCTCGCCAGCCCTCTCGCCAGCGCATGCGGCTGATAGCCGAGATCCGACATGGCCCGCGAGATCCGCAGGCGCGTCTCCTCGGAGACCGGCCGAGTGCCGTTCAGGGCGTAGGAAACGGTGCTGAGCGCGACGTTCGCCCGCTTGGCGACCTCTTGCATCGTCGGTGCGGACATTCGTGCTCCGTGGTGTTGCCATGCACCGTGGGAGTAACATCTCCCAGCGAAACGCGTAGTCGAAACGTATAGTCGAAGCGCTTCGACGGCACGTTAGCGCGACCCTCGTGGCCGTGTCAAGGTCCAATCTGCAGGTCGAGCGACCCGGCTCCAGCGGCACACCGGGACGCCGGCGCAAGATCAACGCCGGGCGCATTGGAGGACAGACCGTGA
>PMIQ01000185.1 GCA_003157175.1 Chloroflexota bacterium | reverse complement strand
CAGTGGCGGCGGGCACGTTCTCGCTCGAAATCACCCCGGGTGATGCTAAGTGGAGCGTTCTCGCTCCGGACCCCGGCCCCGTGCCCGCGGCCAGATCATTGAGCGTGAAATCGGTGAGAAGTCTGGTCTCGCGGGCTCTTTCTGACGCTTGGGAGCCTCAGTCGCTGCCGAGCATTGCCCCCGGCGATGGTGGGCAGCTTTGCCCGCTCGCCGGCTCGGGCGGGTGGGGTCGGGCGTCCCCGCCGTGCTCGTGCCGCCCCGAATCGAAGAAGGCCGGTCTCGAGCGATCGGCCTTCTTCTCTGGGTCGAGCGTGTCGGCTAGACGGCCTCNNCCATCAGCTCGTCATGGCTGCCCTGCTCGACGATCTTGCCCTGGTTCATTACCAGGATCTCGTCGGCATTGCGGATCGTGGAGAGGCGGTGGGCGATGACAAAGGCCGTGCGGCCCTTCATCAGGCGCGCCATCGCCTGCTGGACCAGGACCTCGGTGCGAGTGTCGACCGAGCTGGTGGCCTCGTCGAGGATCAGGATCTGCGGATCGGCCAGGAAGGCTCGCGCGATCGTCAACAGCTGCTTCTCGCCCTGCGAGAGGTTCGAGGCGTCGTCGTCGATCACCGTGTCGTAGCCGTGCGGCATGGTTCGCACGAAATGGTCGACGTGAGCGGCCTTCGCCGCGGCGACGATCTCATCCTCGGTGGCGTTCTCGCGGCCGTAGGCAATGTTCTCGCGGACGGTGCCGCCGAACAGCCAGGTGTCCTGGAGGACCATGCCGAAGGTTCGACGCAGGTTGTCTCGAGTGAGATCGCGGATGTCGATGCCGTCGATCTTGATGCTGCCTCCGTCGATTTCGTAGAAGCGCATCAGCAGGTTGACGACGGTGGTCTTGCCTGCGCCCGTCGGACCGACGATCGCCAGTACCTCGCCCGAGCGGACGTCGGCGCTGAGGTTGTCGATGAGAGGTGTCTCGGGGAGGTACCGGAACGATACGTTCTCGAGGGTCACGTGGCCGGTCGCNNGACTGCAGGAGATTCATGATGCTGGCCACTTGCGTGATCGGCTGCGTGAACGAGCGCGAGTACTGGATGAAGGCCTGTACGTCGCCCAGCGACATGCCTCCGGTGGCCACCTGGATGCCGCCGAGTACTCCGATGGCCACGTAGTTGAGGTTGCTGACGAACGTCATCACGGGCATGATCAGCCCGGAGATGAACTGCGCCTTGAAGCTCGCCTCGTAGACCAGCTGGTTTTCCTGGTCGAAACGACGGATGGCGTCTTCCTGGTGGCCGAAGACCTTGACGATGCTGTGACCGGTATGGGATTCCTCGACGTGACCGTTGAGGACTCCGGTCCTGCCCCATTGCGCGGTGAATTGCTTCTGGGATTGGCGAGCGATCAACATCGTCAGGATTGCGGCGGTTGGAAGGACGAGCAGCGATATGACCGCCAGCATGGGGCTGATCCAGAACATCATCACCAGCACGCCGATGATCGTGGTGAACGACGTGATGATCTGCGTCAGGCTCTGCTGCAGCGTGTTGGCGATGTTGTCGATGTCATTTGTGACACGGCTGAGCGTGTCGCCGCGCTGATGTGTGTCGAAGTACTTGAGCGGGAGCCTTCCGAGCTTCTGATCGACCTCGCGCCGCAGGCGGTACACCGTGCGCTGGGAAACCCCGGCCATGGTGTACCAGGCTACCCAGGTGAAGAAAGTGGCCACGAGGTAGAGCGCAGTCAGGGCGAGAAGGACCGTGGCCAGGGCGCCGAAGTTGACACCGATGCCCGGGATCGCGTTGGTCGCGCCGACCAGGGCAGCGAGCGGGCTGTGTTGCTGGTTGAGGATCGCGACGGCCTGCGGGTGCGTCGTTCCGGCCGGCAAGTACTGGCCGAGCTCCTTGCCGACGAGGCCGTCCATGAGCTGGTTGATGGCGTTGCCCAGGATCTTGGGACCGAACACCTGGCCGGCAGTGCTGAGCAACGCGACTCCCACGACCAGGAGGATGCGAGGTCGTTCGGGCCTCAGCTCGCCGATCAGACGCCGGAGGGCACGGCGGAAGTTCTTCGGCTTCTCGACCGGCATCGCCATCCCGCCCATCGGGCCCATGCCGCCCCGCATCGGACCTCGGCCACGGCCTCCGGGTCCACCCATCGGGCCGCCCGGGGCGCCGCCTTGCTTCGTGCCGCCAGCGGGCCCGCTCATGCCACTTCCTCCCGGGTCAGCTGCGAGTACACGATTTCTTTATATGTCTCGCAGGTCTTCATCAGTTCCGCGTGCGTTCCGATCCCTGCCACGTTGCCTCCGTCCAGAACCACGATCTGGTCGGCGTGGAGGATCGTCCCGACTCGCTGGGCCACGATGATCACCGTCGCTCCCTGGATCTCGTGTCGGAGCGCTGCGCGGAGCTGCTGGTCGGTCTTGAAGTCAAGCGCCGAGAAGCTGTCGTCGAAGATGAACACCTTGGGCTTCTTGACGATCGCGCGTGCGATCGCCAGCCGTTGGCGCTGGCCGCCCGAAACGTTGGTGCCGCCCTGGTCGATCTCAGCCCCGAGCTCGCCGGGCATCTCCGTTACGAATCCCTTTGCTTGGGCTATTTCCAGGGCCTGCCAGAGCTCGTCGTCGGTGGCGTTCTCGTCGCCGTAGCGAAGGTTGCTGGCGACGGTGCCGCTGAATAGGAAGGCCTTCTGCGGAACCATGCCCATCAGCTGCCAGAGATCCTCCTGGCGCATCTGACGGACGTCGACGCCGTCGATCCGCACGTGGCCGGAGGTCACGTCGTAGAAGCGCGGGATCAAGTTGACAAGCGTCGTCTTGCCGGCGCCGGTGCTGCCGACGATGGCCGTCGTCTGTCCCGGCTTGGCGGTGAACGAGATGTCGCACAGCACCGGTTCCTCGGCGCCCGGGTAGCCGAACTGGACATTGTCGAACTCGACGAGGCCGATCGGGTCCGTGAGCTCGAACGGTTCGTCCGGGTCGCAGAGCTCCGCCTCGGAGTCGAGAACCTGCTGGATCCGTTCGGCGGAGGCCGCCGCTCGCGGGACCATGACGAACATGAGCGCCGCCATCATCACCGACATGAGGATCTGCATGACGTATTGGAGGAACGCGGAAAGATTCCCGATCGGCATTCCGCCCGAGTCGATGCGGAGCCCGCCGAACCAGACGATCGCCACGGTCGACAGGTTCATGATCCCGAAGAGGAACGGGATCATCATCGCGAACAAGCGGTTGGTCCGCAGGGCCGTGTCCGTGAGGTCACGGTTCGCGACGTCATATCGAGCTTCGTCGTGGTCCGTGCGCACGAACGCGCGAATCACGCGCATGCCGCTCAGCGTCTCGCGCATGACCTGCTGGACACGGTCGGTCCGTTTCTGCATGGACCGGAAGAGCGGCATCGCCCGAGTCGCGATTATGCCCATCACGAGTGCCACCAGGGGCACGATGATGATGAGAAGACTGGAGAGCGGCACGTCCTCGCGGAGCGCCATGATGACGCCGCCGACGAGCATGATCGGGGCGATGATCATGACGTTGAAGGCCATGACCAGGACCATCTGAACCTGCTGGACGTCGTTCGTGTTGCGCGTGATCAGCGACGGAGTGCCGAAGACGTTGGTCTCCTTCTGGGAAAAGCTCATCACCTTGCGGAAGATCGCGCTCCGCACGTCACGGCCGAACGCCATGGCCGTCCTCGAGCCGAAGAAGACGGAAACGATTGCGCACAGGCCGACCAGAAACGTGACCAGCAGCATGAGACCGCCGGTGCGGATGATGTAGCCGGTGTCGCCCTTGACCACGCCGTTGTTGATGATGTCGGCGTTCAGGTTGGGCAGGTACAGGTTGGCGAGTGCCTGCACCGTCACCAGAACGATCACCACGGCCAACGGCCAGCGGTAGGGTCGGAGGTAAGTGGCGAGCAGTCTGATCATCGGCGTGAGTCCTCGGTATTCATCGTTAGCGATCCTCAGTCGTTCGGTAGGTCAGTCGGGAGTGTGTGGTTGGCCCTTGCCGGTCAGGCTGGCTGCGGATTGTGAAGGGGTCGTGAATTGAGCCCGGAGGAGTGGTGCGCAATCTTCATTCGCTCGAATGTGCGGCGCCACCTCGGACCGCGACGAGATCCTCGTTCGCGTCCGTGAGCCGCCGGCGTGCGGCTAGGATGGCCTTCATCCCAGTCAGCAGGGCGGCCATCTCGTCCTCGGACAGCTCGGCCAGGACCCTGGACAACACGGCGCGGCGATGGTCCGCCATGTCGCGGAAGACCTGCGCGCCGGCCTGCGTGGGATAGACGACCACGGTCCGGCGGTCCTCGGTGCCGTGGCGCCGTTCAACCATGCCTCGCTTCTCCATGCGGTCGACGATGCCGGTCGCACTCGCGTCCGAGACGTCCATGGCCTCGGCGAGGCGCTTCATCGAAAGCGGCCCATCCGCCTGCAGGGCCGTCAGCACGTTGAGGTGGACCAGGCTGAGAGCGTGACGGTGCCAGGACTTGAAGGCTCCCGCGAAATCGCTCGGAGACCACCCGGTCATCTCGTCGAGCAACTCCTGCTGGAGGGTCTGACGCTCGGTCGACCCCGACGCCGGGGCCGGTCCTGTGCTAAGCGTCTCAGAGATATTCTGCATGATGTGTAGTATATCGCGT
>PMIQ01000208.1 GCA_003157175.1 Chloroflexota bacterium | reverse complement strand
CCTTGAACTTCGCCACCAGGCGCTCCTGCCAATCGCCGACAGGGCGGAGCCGGCCGTAGAAGAACCGGAGGATCTCCGGTTCATCGACCCATTCGAGCCCGCCGACGATCCTGCGGTTCTCGTGCAGCCACGTAAGCCGGTCGATCGCGTACTTCACCTGNNGCGGCACGTGGTCGAGGAACTTCATCGCGTTGACGTGGCAGCCGAGGCCGCCCGGGGGCGTGATCACCGGGACGCCGCGGGCCTCGAGCTCGCGGACCATGTAGTCGATGAAGATCGGCCCCTGGCTGATCATGTCCTCGTCCATCGTCTCGTCGAGGCCGACGGTAATCGCCTCCATCTCGCGGACGGACATGCCGCCGTAGGTGAGGAAGCCCTCGTAGAGCGGGACGAGGCCCCGCATCCGCTTGTAGAGATCCTCGGACTTCGTCGAGATGCCGCCGCCACGGGCGCAGCCGAGCTTGCGGGCCGAGAAGTAGACGATGTCGAAAAGGCTCGAGATCTCGAGCGTGATGTCACGGATGGAGGCGTTCCAGTACGCCGCCTCGCGGGTCTTGATGAACCAGAGGTTGTCGGCGAGCAGGCTCGCGTCGAACACGAGGATCAGGCCGTGCCGGTCGCAGACCTTCCGGACCGCGTGCATGTTCGCGAGCGAGATCGGCTGACCGCCGATGAGGTTCGTGCCCGCCTCGAGGCGCACGAAGGCGATCTTGTCGGCGCCGTGCTTCGCGATCAGAGCCTCGAGCTTGGCCGTGTCGAGGTCGCCCTTGAACGGGTGCTCGCTCGTCGTTTCGAGGGCGACGTCGCCGTAGATCTCCTCGACCGTGCCGCCGTTGAGCGTGATGTGCGCTTTAGTTGTGGTGAAGTGGTAGTTCATCGGCACGAGCTGGCCGGGCTTGATCAGCGTCTGGCTGATGATGTTCTCGGCCGCGCGGCCCTGGTGGGTCGGCAGGAAGTACTCGTGGCCGAAGATCTCGCGGACCTTCGCCTCGAGCCGCTGGTAGGTGGCGCTGCCGGCGTACGCGTCGTCGGCGACCATCATCGCGCCCAGCTGGCGGTCGCTCATCGCGTTCGTGCCGCTGTCCGTGAGCATGTCGAGGAAGACGTCCGGGTTCTGGAGCAGGAACGTGTTGTTCCCGGCAGCCGTGACGCACCCGAGGCGCTCGTCCACGGGGAGCAGGTTCAGCTTCTGGACGATGCGGACCTTGTGCATCTCGAGCGGCACGCTCTCGCCGTAGAACTTGACGAACGCCATTCCCATTCCTCCTAAGGGTTCGAAAACGCCCAACTCCTCGTCCGAGCCTGAGGACAGTGCGCGTGAGCGAGGCCGGTGACGGTCGGCCAGATCGGCGCCAACGCAGGGTACGTCACAGAGATGGCGCTGTGTGCCTCGTCCGGCAGGGTCAGGCGAGAACGACGCCCCCACCTTCTCCTTCACCAGCACTGGAAATGGGCCGTCCCCCTGGTGCCAAGCCCGGAACGTCGTTCAACGCCCCCGCTTTACGCGTAAAGCAAGCTGGTCATTGGTTCGAATCGGATTGGTCCGAAAGCCGGCTGAGTGGACGTAAACCACAAGATGTAGTGGTTCGTCTGGTTCTTCTACCCATATTGTGGGGTAGTGGCGCGCCCGGAGGGATTCGAACACACTCCACCAACCATCGTGATCGAAGGCTTGGACAAGATGGTCGAGATGCTATTGGCCGCTTAAGTCCCCAGCCATCCGCCGCTCGATGGCTTTGGAGACCGGGGTCAATCCCCGTGAAGACGCGGCCATTTCCCGGCGAACAGGCGGGCAATCTTCGCGTGGGCCCGGTGGTCGAGATGCCGGTCACCCGCCCTAGATGGTCGTAGGCATACTTGGTGGTGTGCCTCGAAAGGAGGTGTCACATAGGCTTGACAGTAAGCCGGTAACTGTATAGTCTATGTGACATGAGCAACCGCTCGGTTCCAACCTACCCGCGTTACGCTCGCTCTGCCCAAGCCCTCGGGGAGCGCATCCGTACCGCTCGGCTACGCCGCCGCATTTCCGTCGCGGAAATGGCCGAGAGGATGGATGTTTCTCGGCCGACTCTATACAGGCTCGAGCGAGGCGACCTCTCGGTCGGACTCGGCATCCTGGTCCGCGCCCTTGGCGTGATTGGCCTCGACGGCGATCTCGCGGCGCTGGCCGCGGATGACGAGCTAGGACATCGGCTAGCAGATGCGTCAAGCACGCCCAAGCGCCGCCGGCGTGAACCATGACGAGCCACGACCTACCGGACCGTGTCACCGTCGAGCTCGACTCTGCCGAACTCGGCGGACCTAGCACCATAGGAACGCTCCGCCGCACCCGGGCGTCCGGTGGGTCGATCCTCGCTTTTGCCTACGATGAGGCGTGGATCGCCCGCAAGGATGCGTTCGTAATTGACCCCATCCATGGGCTGTACGCTGGGGATCAGTGGCCGAGCGGCGGCGACGTGGATCGCGTGTTCACCGACGCCGCGACAGACCGGTGGGGTCGGACGCTTATGGATCGCCAAGAAGCCGTCTCCGCGCGAACCGAAAAGCGTCCCCGCCGGACGCTTGACGAATGGGAGTATCTCCTCGGCGTATCCGATGTGTCGCGCATGGGGGCTCTGCGGTTCCGTTCTCCTGATGGCCGCTATCTCGATGATGACCCCGTCGGGGTACCGCCCATGGCTCGCCTCCCCGAGCTCGTTTCCGCTGCCCGCGAACTCGAGCGACCTGGAAGAGATGGCCTCAAAGAGCTGCGCGACCTGGCGATACTGCTCGCGCCGGGCAGCTCACTCGGCGGAGCCCGACCCAAGGCGAGCTTCCTCGCGGAAGATGGTTCCCTGTGGATGGCGAAGTTTCCGTCTCGAAACGACAGCCGCGACATGGCCGCGTGCGAGTGGGTGCTCAACGAACTGGCGGCGGCTGCCGGCATTGAGGTTCCGGAACATCGATTGCTGGAGCTTGGCTGCGGTCACCGTACCTTCGCAGCTCGCCGTTTCGACCGAGTCTCGAACACTAGGCGCATGTACGCCTCCGCAATGACGATGCTGTCGCGTAGGGATCGCGAGTCGGCGAGTTACTTGGACATCGCCCTGGCTATCGCCGACCACGGCGCGCGAGCGATCATCCACGAGCAGCTGGCGGCCATGTTTAGGCGCGTAGTGTTCAACGTCCTCACAGCTCACCGGGACGACCACTTGCGGAACCACGGTTTCTTGCGCACCGTCGAAGGTTGGCAACTCGCGCCCGCGTTCGACCTGAACCCAATGCCGGAGAAGTCGGAACACGAACTCGCGATTGATGATGCGATTCATGATGGAGACATCGATCTCGTCCTGGAGACAGCGCCCTTCTATCGGCTATCACCGGTCTCGGCTGAGGTAATCGTCGATGAGGTGCGCGGCGCGCTCGCCTCGTGGCCTTCCGTTGCGAAGTCCAAGAGCCTAGGGCGCGACGAGATTGAGGCTATTCGTGAGGCACTCGATGCCTGAAGTGGTGCACCAAGTTGCATCTCGGCTGAGCGTGTGCCACGAGGGTCAGTGCCCATCGGCCGCTTCTGCGGCGATCGAGGACTTTCTTCGCGAGCTCGGCCCGCCGCATAGACTCGCCGCGCAGGTCGATCTGATGTGCACTGGCGTGTGGGCGATCGAGGATCGCGTCGGCGATCATCACTTCGCCCAAGGTTCTCGCGCAATAGCCGTACGGGCTCAGCCATAGCGCCGTCGTGACCCATGGGGGTCAGAAACCCAGATTCGAAGCCCGACGCTGTCGACGCCGGTCCAATACTGACCCCCTAACGCCGG
>PMIQ01000148.1 GCA_003157175.1 Chloroflexota bacterium | reverse complement strand
AGGGACTTCCGGGTCCCGCCGCCGGACGGCGGGACCCGTTTCGAGGCTACTTAGAAGTGGCCGCCCGGCCCAGCGCCTGGCCGAGCAGTCGGCCACTCGTGAGAGCCCAGGCGATGTGGAGTCCATGGCCCCATAGGACCATGCCTCCCAGGCCGGTCTGACCTGCGGCGTACAGCCCGGGGATCGACCGGCCTTCGACGTCGAGAACCTCCTGCGACTCGTTGATCGACACTCCGCCTTCGGAGTTCGTGAAGTACGCCTTCACCGGGCCCATCAGGATCCACCGCGAGCCGGTCAGCGCCGCCACCGTTCCGCCCCGAGCTATGTCGCCCGAACCGGAAGAGGTCATCGCGTTGAAGCGCTCGACGGTCTTCGTGAGGCTGTCGGGCGGCAGGCCTCGGGCGATGGCCAGGCTGCGCAGGTCCGATCGCTCGATCGTGACGTCGGGCCTGAGCTTCAGATAGTCCCGGACGTAGGCGTATGCAATCTCGGGAGCAGTCGAGATGTAGTGGGGCCAAGCGCTGTAGAGGCTCGCCAGCCGCTCGTCCAGGAGCAGGTAGGCCAGACCGTCGGTCTGAGCGGCAACGGCGATCTCGCGTTCCGGTGAGACGGACTCGTCGCAGAAGCGCAGTCCCGCCCGATTGACGAGGATCGCACCATCCATGAGGAGGGAGTCCTCGGGATGCTGCCAGCTGACCAGCAGCCGCTTCACCATCCAGTTGATGACCGCCTTGGGTACGAGCGGCATGAGCATGCCCATGATCCGCAGCAGCGGTCCGCCGCTGGGCAGAAGCTGGTCGACGCCCCGTTTCGTGGGAGCCACGAAGCGGAACTCGGGACCATAGGTGATGTCCATGTTCACGAGCTTCGCGCCGACGGCTTCGGCCAGCAAGTGGCCTTCGCCCATGGCATCGGGGTTCAGCCCTTCGACGGCGGCGAAGCGCGCCCCTCGGTACTTGGTAATCATGGCGGTGGAATTCGTGTAGTCGCCGGCGGCCAGGACCACACCCAGTCGAGCGCGGAAGACGCGCGTCCGACCGTCGGTCTTGGCGACGACGCCCACCACCCGGCCCGATTCCCGCACCAACTCGGTCACCTGGGCGTTGCAGACAATCGCCCCGTGAAGCCGGACCAGCCGGGCTTGCAGGACGGCCACATAGGCCTTGGCGTTGGGAACGACGTTGTGCATCCGGGGCACGCGGTTGGGTGGCTCGGGACTCGGCCCCTGGAAGGCCAGGCCCAGCGATGTCAGCCACTCCAGCGTCTGCGCCGATCGGTTGAAGAAGAACCGCCTCAGCTCGACGTTGTTGCGCGCCTCATACTCGCGCGGTCCGAAGAGTCCGGCATCGACGTCGTGGTCGAGCGGGTTGTCATCGATGCCGGCCCGCTTCTGGAAGCTAGTTCCTGCCGACGTGAACGATCCGATCGCCCGGCCCGTCGAGCCGCCCAACTGTGGGCGTTTCTCGACGATGAGGACGCGCGCGCCCTGCTCGGCGGCGCTCACGGCGCAAGCCAGGCCCGCTCCACCGCCACCGACCACCACGACGTCATATTCGTCAGTCATTTGGTACCTCGAGTGGGACGCAATGGGCGAGCCGTCTTCTCCGTCAATGGCTCGGGATCAGAACTGCCCGGCCGAGGATCTTGCCGGCGTTGATCTCCTGGTAGACGTCGTTGACGTCCTCCAGCGGGAAGCGCTCGGAATCGATCCGAACCTTGCCCTGATGGGCCAGCTCCATCAGCTCAACCAGTTCGGTATACGACCCGATCTGGCTGGCCAGGATCTTGTAGTCGTGGTTTATGGCCTCGAGCAGATTCACAGTCATCTCGCCGCCATAGCCGACGATCACGTAGGCTCCGCCCTTGCGCAGCATCTTCAGGGAATTGGCAGGGACATCGCGCTCGCCAACCAGGTCCAAAACCGCGTCGGCGCCGACTCCGTCGGTCTGCTCGAGGACTCCGCTGACTCCGCCGTCAGAGCCGGTCAGGACGACCTCGTCCGCGCCGAACGACTTGGCAAAGGCGACTCGCTCCGGCCGGGTGGCGACGACCACGATCCGGGCTGGAGTTAGGGCATGGAGGATCTGGATGGCCAGATGGCCCAACCCGCCGACGCCAATGACCACCACGGTGCTGCCCGGGTAAGTGAAGGGCAAGATCTGCTTGACGGCGTGGTAGTCGGTCAGTCCGGCGTCGCCCTGCGGAGCGAGGGATGCCGGGTCGGTGCCCGACGCCAGCTTGACGACGGAACGGGCGCTCGTCCGCATGAAGTCGGCATAGCCGCCATCCACTCCGTCGACGCCGGGGAACTTCCAAGTCGGGCAGTGCATGTCGTTGCCGGATCGGCAGGCGACGCAGAAGCCGCACGTGACGGCCGGATGGAGCACGACCGGATCGCCCTTCTTCAGATGCGATACGGCCCCGCCCACTTCCTCGATCCAGCCAGCGTTCTCGTGGCCGAGGGTGTACGGCAGCTTGGGGTGGAAGGCAGCCTCCAAGCCACCCTGCATGATGTGAATGTCCGTCCGGCAGACCCCGGCGCCGGCGATCCGGACGATCACGTCGTACGGATCGACGATCTTCGGCTCCGGCACATCCACCAGCTTGACGGGTTGCTGGTAGGCCACCACTTGTGCCGCTCTCATGAATGACATCCTCGTTGCGGTTGGCGAAGGGTGGTGACGGCATTGCGCCGCCGCCGACAGAAAAGCCTTTCTATAGCGTCGCCTCCGTCCAACTGGTTGTCAAGTGATCATTGGTTGCCACCGACTCCTTGTGAGTGAGGAAGCGTGTCAGCCTTACCAGGGCGGTCTCCGGGGAGTTCCAAACCGGAACCGCGAGGGAGCTTCGATCGCAGGGCCGGCGGCAAACGCTTTCTGTCGTGGCAGACATTGGTTCCAAGGAGCAAACGGAGCTCGGCTGATGCGAGCGGCCGCGGTCACCTCCTGGCCTTGGAGCAGGACGTGGGCGGCGAGGGTGCGCAGCGCGTCCGCGTCGGGGTGAACGGCCGTCACCTCGAGAGTCCGGCCCTCCTCGTCGAGCACATGCACATCGAGCCTCTGGCGCGACAGGTCCAATCCGGCCGATGAAACACGTGACGCTCGTGCCGTGGGCGCGGGCGATCTCATAGTCGAACTCCTCGCCCGACAGGCGGGCGAGGCGCTGCCGGCGAGACGCTTGCTGATCGCCGATGCCCAGGACGGTGGCAGACGCCGAAGAGCGGTCAGCCAACCCGCCACGACCACGTTTGGCCAGAGCCGGGGTGGCCACACGAAACCGAGGGGATCGAGAAGGGCGCGAGCGACCGCTCGGACCAGAGGCGATTCCGGGCTGATCGCTTTCCGCTACGTTCCGCACGGAAGATTAGTCCATCAGGCTAGCCAGAGTCTTCAGATCCCGGCTCGGGCGTCGGCCGCCTCCGCACTCGGAACTGTCGATCCGGTGGAGGCTTCGGTGGTAGGGAGACAACGATAATACCGGTGAACGTTGTCACGGCACCGACAAGATCGAGCAGGGTTAGCGACTCGCCGAGCATCATCCAGGACGAGACAAGCCCTACAACTGGGACCGCCAAGAAGCCCATCGTTGTTGCGAGCGGGGTGAGCGAGCGAGAGATCGACTGGCTCAGCAAGTAGGCAAGGGCGGTCGCGATGGCGCCGCTGTAGAGCACCGCGACGATGGACGCCGGCTCCCAGTGGATCGTCTTGCCAGCTTCGAACGCTACGGACCCGATTACGAGTGGCACCAGGGCCGTCAGAAGCTGCCACGGCATGAGGTCTAGGGGCGAGCTGTGCCATTCGTGGCGCCGGAGGTGGATCGTGGTGCCGGCCCAGATCATGGCGCTGAGGAGCAGTGCCGCGCTGCCGAGCAACTGACCCGAAGACTGCCAGTCGATCGCCTGAGGGTTGAGCAGGAAGCCGATACCGGTCATGCCGACTATCAAGCCGCCGACCTGGCGCCAGGCTCTGCTAGAGCGCATGGTCGAGAACTGGAACAACCCGACCCAGAGCGCCATCGTGTAGACCAGGATCGAAGACCGCCCAGCGGAGATCAGGGGCAGGGCGAGGTTCATCAAGACGATCCCGCCGGCCATCTGGCCGAGCCCTACCGAGAGAACGACGGGGATGTCCCGGCGATCGGGACGGCGCAGGCCTCGCTTCGCGGATAGCACGCCGACGATTGCGACCATTCCGATGGCAACTCGCGCCGAGCCGTATGTGAACGGCGGCAGGTCTCGCAGTCCGATCTTGTTTATCGGCCAATTGGCGCCCCACGCGACCGCCAGGCAGGCCAGCAGAAGGTACGTCCGAGCTTGTGCGCCCCTCACTCTGGTGTGCATGGCCGCTCGCCTGTACCAACGCGATGGACATGCCCCAATCGAGACCGGCAATCCACGCTCCAATGCGCGCGCCCACGCTCAGGGTTCTCTCGCACCGCCCGAGCTGGGGCATGCCCGTGACGGCTGCTTGCCCTCGGCGGGGGAGCGAAGGGTCCACTCTGGACCCAGATCGTTTCCGACATTGAGATGCCCCGGCGGTATCGAATGCCCCGAGGATGTTGCGGACGCCGTACGCGGTCTCTTCGAGCATCGCCCGGTACCGGTGCCCGCGGCCATGGCCCAGGGTAAGGCCCGGCATCATCCTGCGAGCATCGGGATCGAGCTAGCGCACCGTCGACGAAACGCGTCGCTTCGATGTGGGGTGGGGCAGTTCAGCTCGCTCCTATTGGAGTTCGCTCAGCTCCCGCGACGAGCCGTCCTCGAACCGCTAGGAGAGAGCATGCCCGACCGTTCCATTGATAGTCATACCTCCATCGACGAGCAGTTCGTGACCGGTCATGTACCGCGCAGCGTCTGACGCGAGGAAGACAATTGGATCGGCGATATCTTCCGAGGTGGCATACCGACCCAGAGCTATGCGTTGTCCATATACACGTCTGACTTCGGGTGTATGCGCCTTGAGGTTCAGAGGGGTGTCGGTCGCTCCTGGAGCGATCGCGTTGACGGTGATACCGAATGGAGCGAGCTCCAGGGCCAACTCCTTGGTCAACGTGACAATGCCGCCCTTTGCGCAGATGTATGCCGACATATTGCTGGACGGCTGAATGTCGACGATTGACGTGACGTTTATTATGCGACCGCTGCCTTGGGTCACCATCTGCCGTGCCGCAGCGCGACAGCCCCAGATGTACCCGAACAGATTGACTGACAGCAGCTCATGCCAGTCTGCATCGGTCATCGACAATATCGGCCGCACCAACAGTCGTGCGGCGTTGTTGATCCAGATGTCGATCCCGCCCCATTTGTCTGTAACCGAGGCCGCCAGCTCGTCGATAGTCGCCGAGTCTGCCGTGCTGCCGCGCATTATTAGAGCTCGTCTCCCGCATGCCTCGATGGCCTGCCGGGAAGCCTCCGCTCCCTCAGCATCGTTTTGGTAAAGACCTGCAACATCGGCACCTGCCTTGGCAAGGGCCACCGCGGCGGCCTGACCGATTCCCCGGGAGATGCCGGTGATCACCGCGCGTTTTCCTGTCAACTCGAACATCCTGATCCTCCTGTTCTTGGCTCGCCCGCCTCGCCTTGCACGGCGAGCCGGGTTTGGTCCCGATTGTTAGCGCGGGCTCGGAGCCCGCGCGGATCGAATGAGCCCGGAAATTGGGTCACTAAGGTTTCCGCCGCTCGACGTCATCCCATGACGGTGGGCCTGGAAGCCATAGATCCCCCGCCGGGAAAACTCGCGCCGGTTGTCCACGTTCACGGCCTGCAGGTGGAGCGTCCGAACCAAAGGTCGCCTCATCTAGCGATTGCCTGGGAACACCAGGCTGAGGGCCTCCCGACGCCCGGGTTCCGGCCAGCGGACGGTGACCATCTTCTGCTGGGTGAAGAAGCGGACGCCGTCCTCGCCGCGCATCTTGAGGTCGCCGAAAGCCGAGCCGCGCGTTCCGCCGAACGAGAGGTAGCCCGCCGGTACTGGGATGGGCACGTTGATGCCGATCATCGGTACGTCCGCCTCCAGCTCGAAGCGGCGAGCCGCTCCGCCGTCGGTGGTGAATATCGCTGTGCCGTTGCCGTACTGGTGACCGTTGACCATCGACAGCGCTTCGTCATAGGTCGTGGCGCGGACGATCCCGAGCACCGGCCCGAAGATCTCCTCGCGGTAGATCTCCATCTCAGGCGTCACGTGGTCGAACAAGGTCACGCCCATGAAGTAGCCCTCCGGATGCTCGGCCACATGGAACGGCCGGCCGTCGTTGACGAGTTCCGCACCCTCGGCGACGCCCTTGTCGATCCAGTCGATAATCGAGGCGCGGTGCTCGGCCGAGTATATGGGGCCCATGTCGACATCCGGATCCATGCCTGGCCCGATCTTGAGCCTGCCGATGCGCTGCTCCATGAGCGGCAGCAGCCGGTCTGCGGCGTCGCCGACGGCGATGACCAGGGTCTGGGCCATGCAGCGCTCGCCGGCGGAGCCGTAGCCGGCCGCCACCGCAGCGTCGGCGGCGAGCTCCATGTCGGCGTCCGGCAGGACGACCATGGCGTTCTTGGCGGCGGTGTAGGCGCCAACGCGCTTGCCGTTCTTGACGCCCGTCTCGTAGACGTGGCGGCCAACCGGGGTCGAGCCGACGAACTGGATGGCGTCTATGCCGGGATGCTCGAGGATGGCGTCAACGGCCTCGCGGCCGCCGTACACGATGTTGAAGACGCCGTCGGGCAGCCCGGCCTCCTTCCACAGCTCGGCCTGGAGCTGCGTTGCGCCAGGCGTGTGCGAGGAGGGCTTCCACACGAACGTGTTCCCGCAGGCCATGGCGATCGGGTAGATCCACATCGGGACCATCACCGGGAAGTTGAACGGGGTGATGCCCGCGGCCACGCCCAACGGCTGGCGGAGCGTATGCGCATCGACCCTGGTCGAGACATTTGGCGTGTTCAATCCGGCCAGGTGGATTGGCAGCCCGCAGGCGAACTCGACTGTCTCGAGGCCTCGCATCACCTCACCGAGAGCGTCGGGAAGAGTCTTGCCGTGGTCCCGCGTGATCAGCGCCGCGAGGTCCATTCGGTGCCGATGCACCAATTCTCGATACGCGAAGAAGATCTGGCTGCGAGCCATCAGCGGCATGTCGCGCCAGGCCGGGAATGCCCGCCGTGCGGCGCTGACGGCCGCGTCGACCTCGGCTGCCCCGCCGCGCGGAACCCGGGCGATGACCGCGCCGCTCGAAGGGTCGTGGACTGCGCCCGTGCGCTCGCGAAGCACCTCGACCGGCCGGCCGTCGATCCAGTGGCTCAGGATCGGGGTGGTGGACTGGTCGGCGGCCTCGGCAGGGCCGGGGGGCTGGGTGGTCGGCGAAGTCATCGTTCTCTCCTTGGGGCTTGTAAGTGCTCCCCAGCGATCGCTCCGCATGCCTGGCCGAAACCGCGACCGAGAATTGCGAAGCCCTTTTCCAACTCGTCTCAGTGCTCACCAGCGGTGGATTTGCGTTGATCTCGCGTCATCGACGGCGCTCCGGTGCTAACGGTCCGCGGATTGTGTCCGGCGAATTCAGCCGTCGACCCTAAGTGAGCTCTGGGTACGGTTCGACCCGCCAGAGCCGAGGGTTCCATGAGGAATGTGACATTCGGCCCTTATGAGAACGTTACCGGTACCGTTATTACTCCCCAATCGGGGCAAGTATCGACCGACAAAGGCGAGAGGCTCAGGTCCAGCACCTCCTCAGCCGCGACCGGTTACGGGGTATCGGACCTAAGAATGCTCCAGGTCAATCGGCGCGTACAAGGCGCGTGGTGATGAGCGCCTGGTCCGCGCCCTACTGCGAAGACAGGCCGGTGTCGTGAAGGAAACTGTCGTATTGAAGGCGGTTCGGCGGTCGGAAGCGAAGGTCTTTCCGCTTCCCGGACGCGACCAGTTCTTCTACATCGGGCCCGAGAACAGCCCGGCGCGGCACCTCACGGTGAGCGTGTCCGTGTTCCCGCCTGGCTCGAAGTCGGACGGGCACGTGCACGAGCATGAAGAAGAGATCGTGTACGTGATCTCCGGTCGCGGACGCCTCGTGACGCCCGAGGCCTCCGCGGACCTGGAGCCCGGCGTTGCCGTCTGGATTCCGATCGGCACACACCACGCGACCGAGTCGGACGGCCCCGAGCCGCTGGAGGTGGTTTGTGTCTACTCGCCCCCCATCGGGCCGGGCGGCTACGAGCGCGGCCAGGGCGAGCAGGGCGCCTGACATGGCTGCGACCGTCGACGTAGCCGATCTCGCCTGTCTGGAGGACGCGGCCCGACGCATCCGGGTCGGCGTCATCCGCGGCGTCAACCAGGCCAAGGCCGGCCACCTCGGCGGGCCGCTGTCCGCGGCGGACATCCTCGCGGCCCTCTATTTCCAAGTCATGCGCATTCGCCCTGATGAGCCGGACTGGCCCGATCGAGATCGCTTCGTCCTCTCGAAGGGCCACTCGTCGATCGGCCTGTACGCCGCCCTGGCTCTGCGCGGCTACTTCCCCGTCGAAGAGCTCCTGACCTTCGACTCGCTCGGATCGAGGCTGCAGGGCCACCCAGACATGACGCGCCTGCCGGGCCTCGACATGTCCACGGGCTCGCTCGGGATGGGAATCTCGGCGGGCATCGGAATCGCCCTCGGATGCCGCCTCGCGGGTCGCGACGCACGGACGTTCGTCATGCTCGGCGACGGCGAGTGCCAGGAGGGAGAGGTCTGGGAGGCTGCGTTCCTCGCGTCCCGCTACGGCCTCGACAAGCTCATCGTCATCGTGGACTACAACAAGCTGCAGCAGTACGGCTGGCCGGGCGAAGAACCCGACGACCGCCTGCCGCCCGCCTGGCCCGGCGAACTGGCGGCGAAGTGGTCGGCGTTCGGCTGGCGCGTCCTCGAGGTCGACGGCCACGACATGGCGGCCGTAGTTCGAGTGCTGGAGCAGGCGACGGCCGGCGATGGCCGGCCAGTCGCAATCATCGCCGACACGATCAAGGGCCGTGGTGTCTCCTTCATGGAGGGCCGCTACTACTGGCACACCCGGACGCTGACCGCCGACGAGTTCGCCACGGCGATGGCTGAGCTCGGCGAGCCCGTCACCAACCCGGCGGGAGGCGCGGCATGACCCTCCCGATGGGCCGCGCGATGCGCGATGTCTTCGGCCAGACGGTCACCGAGCTGGCCGGCCTCGATCCGCGGATCGTCATGCTCGACGCCGACACCGCGAGCTCGACCAAGGCGGACATCTTTGCGAAGGCCTATCCGGACCGCTTCCTCGAGATGGGTCTCGCCGAGCAGAACATGCTCGGCGTGGCAGCAGGTTTGGCCACGACGGGGTTCGTGCCGTTCGTCAGCACGTTCGTCGCCTTCGTCGTGGTCCGCCCGCTCGACCAGATCCGCGTCCTCATCGCCCAGACCGGCTTGAACGTCAAGATCTGCGGCGGCTACGCCGGCCTCTTCACCGGGGTCGCCGGCAAGACTCATCTCATCGTAGACGACCTTCCGATCATGCGGGCAATGCCCGGCATGGTGACCGTCGCGCCCGGTGACGACGTCGAGGCCGAGCAGGTTCTACGATGGGCAGCCAGCTACAAAGGCCCGGTCTACATCCGGCTCGTCCGCGACGCGACCCAGCGCCTGTTCGACGAGACATACGTATTCGCTCCCGGTCGGGCGGTTGTCGTCCGCGACGGCGGCGACGTCACTCTCGTCAGCACCGGAACCCAGACCCCGCGCGTCGTCGATGCCGCAGACCTCCTTGCGGCGCGGGGCATTGCCGCCCACGTCCTGCACGTCCCGACACTCAAGCCGCTCGACGTGCCAGCGATCGTGGCGGCGGCGGATCGCACCCGGATGGTCGTTACCGTCGAGGAAGGAACGGTGATCGGCGGCCTCGGCGGTGCGGTCAGCGAAACCCTCTCGGAGCACCGCCCGACCCTGGTCAAGCGGATCGGGCTCCAGGATGTGTACGGGGAGTCGGCGTCCAACAGCGAGTTGCTCGAGCTGTACGGCCTGTCGGCGGCCAGAGTCGCCGACCAGGTCCAGGCTCTCCTCGAGGCACGGACCACCCCGGGCCACGCGTCGCATGCGATTCCGCTGCCGTGACTCGGACATGTCGGTTGGAGAAGGAAACAGATTGGCCTGCTCAAGGGAGCCCTCGCCGAGCAAACGTGACGCGACGGCGATGTTCATTCGATCCACCAGCCGCGTCGTTCTCGGCTTTCCCAGAAGGAGGTTGAAGGAGGTTGACCCAGGGATGCCGCAAACGTGTTCAGATTCTCATCGCGCCAGAGCTTGTCATCGCATCAGATCGAGGTTGACATGAACCGAATCAACATGCGCCCACGGCCTAGGGCGCTCGCCGTGATCGGGATCGGGTTGCTGATCAGCGCCGTAGTAGGGTGCAGCTCATCGGCGACCCCCNNGACCCCCGCCCCCGTGACCCCCGCCCCCGCGACTATGGCCCCCTCGGCCACGGCCCCCTCGGCCACGGCCACGGCCGCCGCGTCCATGGCCGCCCTGCCCACCACGTCCGTGACAGGCACCGTCGCGTTTATGGTGCCGGATAGCACCGACTCGCACTGGCTGAGCCAGGACGGGGTCTCCTTCCAGAACTGGATGAAACAGCTGGCCCCGAACGTGAAGGTTCTCGTACTCAACGCCACCGGGGACCCCACGAATCAGCTCAACCAGGCAAAGGCCGCGTTGACCCAGGGAGCCACGGTTCTCGCGGTGGCGGCGGTGGACGGAGCGCAGGCGGGCAAGATCGCGGTGGCTGCCCAAGCGGCCAACGCCCACGTCATCGCCTATACCCGTGACATCACGGGCGGTCCGGTCACCTATATGGTCGGCGCCGATCCCAATGCGATCGGCATTTCGCTGGCCAATTACATGGTTACCAACACAAAGGCCGGCGACACGATTGCCATCATCGCCGGCGACCCAGCCGACTCGTTTGCGATCGCCGAACATGCCGGATACATGAGCGTGCTCCAGCCGCTGTTCGACTCCAAGGCTCGCTTGATGGTCGGGAACGTCTGGACTCCTGGCTGGGATACAACAAAGGCCCACGCGGAGATGGACGCGATCCTCACGTCGTCCCACAACAACGTGCAGGGAGTTCTGACCTCCAACGACTCCACAGCCCAGGGCGCCATCGGCGCGCTGCAGACCGTGGGGCTCGCCGGAAAGGTTCCGGTAACGGGTGTCGACGCCAGTCTCATTAGCGATCAACTGATCCTCAAGGGATTGCAGAGCATGAGCTCGTGGCGGTCGTTTGACACTCAGGCCGAGTACACAGCTGAGCTAAGCGTCTACCTGTTGACAGGTCAGACACCGCCGACAACCTTGTTCAACGGAGCCCCCTATAACGACGGTACGGCTAACGTCCCGACGATGGCAGTGCCGTCGATCTCAATCATCGTGAGCAATATGCAGCAGCTGATTGATAACGGGACCTATGCCAAGGCAGACCTGTGCCAGGGCATTCCCGCCGGGACGGGGCCATGCTAAATGGAGCCGCAGGCCGCCGCTTCTTAAAGCGGCGGCCTGCCTCTCCCCCGCCTAGCGAGCCGCCGGGCGGGGGAGAGGCCCTCCGGGTAGTGGATGTCACCAAGTGGTACGGCAGCGTACAGGCGCTGGACCGGGTGAGCATGTCGGTCGACGTCGGGGAGGTGGTCGCTCTCGTCGGGGACAATGGCGCGGGCAAGAGTACCCTCGTGGATGTCATTGCAGGCGTGCTCGCACCGGACTCGGGCGAGTTCTACGTTCGCGGAGAACGCGTCGCTATCCGCTCCACGGACGACGCGGCGCTATTCGGAATCCGCACCGTGCACCAGGAACACACCCTTGCCGACAACCTGGACGTCGTGGAGAATCTCTTCCTGGCGCGGGAGCTTCACCGCGGGGTCGGGCCGCTGCGCCGCTTGCACTTCGCCTCCATGCAGCAGCGGACCTGGGCAGCGCTGTCGGAGCTTGGCATTAGCACTATCTCGGACATCAGAGCTCCGGTGGAAAAGATGTCCGGCGGCCAGCGGCAGACCGTTACGGTTGCTCGCGCCACGCTGCAGAACTACCCGATCGTCGTGCTGGACGAGCCGACCGCGGGCCTGGGTGTCGCCGAGGTTCAGCGGGTCTTGCAGCTAATCCTGCGGCTGAGGGCGCAAGGGACTGCGATCGTGATTGTTTCCCAGAACATCGAGGAGATCTTCGAGGTCGCCGACCGGATCGTGGTGCTGCATCTCGGCAAGGTCGGCGCAGTATTTCGCCGGGCCGATACCACCCCCGAGGCGGTCGTCGGCGCGGTCATGGGGATCGCATGATGGTGAGTGAATCCGGAGACCTGCAGGCTGACCGCTCCGAGCCAGGGCGCCAGGCGGCCCCTATCGCGGCGGAGCGGCAGTCTGTCATGCCGCGCGGAGGCGAGGCCGTGGCCCCCAGCGAGGCGCTGCGAGTGGACGGTGTGTCCAAGTCGTTCGGCCTGGTGCAGGCGCTCTACCGCGTCAGCTTGTCAGTAGACCACGGCGAGGTGGTCGCGCTCGTCGGAGACAATGGGGCGGGCAAGAGCACGCTGATCAAGGTCATCTCCGGGGTTATCGTCCCGGACGAAGGCCAGCTCTATGTCAACGGAGAACGCGTCGTCGTCCGCTCCCCGAACGACGCAGCCCAGTGCGGTATCCGTACGATCCACCAAGATCTGGCCCTCGCCGACAACCTGGACGTGGTCGAGAACCTCTACCTGGGACGGGAGCTGTTCCGCGGGGTCGGGCCGCTGCGGCGCTTGGACTTCGCCGCCATGAGGCAGCGCACGGCAGCGGCGCTATTGGAGCTCGGCATAGGCACGATCTCCAACATTAGAACTCCGATGGCCCAGCTTTCGGGCGGCCAGCGGCAGACCGTCGCAGTCGCTCGGGCCACGCTGGAGAACTGCCCCATCCTGCTGTTTGATGAGCCCACTGCCTCCCTGGGGCTCAAAGAAGCGCGCCACGTCATCGAGTTGGTGCAGCGGCTGCGGGCACAGGGGACCGCAATCCTGATCATCACCCATAACATGCGCCAGGTCTTCGAGGTCGCGGACCGGATCGTGGTGCTGCACCTCGGCAAGGTCGGTGCGGTGCTCCGTCCCTCAAGCACCACCCCCGAGGTAGTCGTCAGGGCGATCATGGGGAAGGCGCCATGAAGCTGGGGAAGAACAGGATGAACGGTCCGGAGCAAACCCTCAAAGCCTGCAACCTGGCACTCGGAGCGAAACCATGAGCGAACCAGTTTCCCCCGCGGCGCACCCGTTGGATGAGATTCCACCGCGCGACCATGCTCGCCCAACTGATCGACTGGTGTCCTTTGCCAAACGATGGCTGTCCGCAGCCTTGTCGCAAGGCACCGCCATGCCTGCGATTGCCAGCCTGGTGATCATCGCCGTTTTCTTCCAGTCGCAGTCGCAGTACTTCCTCTCCCCGGGCAACCTGAGCAATCTCGCGGTGCAGGCCACATTGGTCGCCATCATTGCGCTCGGCGAGATCTTCGTGCTTCTCCTCGGCGACATCGACCTGTCCCTCGGCTCGATGGCGGGAGCGAGCGCGGCGCTGCTCGGTGTCATGATCACGAACGGGCACATGCCCTGGTTGCTCGCCATCTTCATCATGCTCGCCTTCGGGGCGCTGTTGGGGTCCTTCCAGGGATGGTGGATCGCCTGGCTGGGGATCCCGGCCTTCGTAGTCACGCTGGCAGGCAACATGGGCTTTCTCGGGCTGCAGCTGTACATTCTCGGGCCGAACGGCACGCTGGGCATCTTCGACCCGAACATCGCGGCGCTGAGCGGTACGGAGCTGCCCGTCTCAGTTGGATGGATCCTGGCTGCAATCGTCGGTGTCGCCGTCGTGGCATCCACCCTGGTGCGTTACGCGCGCGGCGGGGTGGCGGTGAGGTCGCTCAGCCGTCCGGTCGTGGTCGGCGTGCTGATCGTCGTTGCGGTGGCGGTCTTCAACGCGTCCCGGGGCGTCCCCACGCCATTCCTCATCCTGATCGCGCTATTGGTCGTCGCCTGGTGGGTTACCATGAACACGAGCCCGGGTCGGCACCTCTTCGCGGTCGGTGGCAACGCCGAAGCGGCCCGCCGAGCCGGTGTCCAGGTGAAGCGGATCCGGATGGCCGCGTTCGCCGTCTCGGGTACCCTCGGGGCGGCCGGCGGCCTGATCGCCGCCTCTTACAACGGGTCGGCGGGCACGCTCACCGGCGGCGGGACCCTGCTGCTCGAAGCGATAGGCGCCGCCGTCATCGGCGGTACGAGCCTCTTCGGCGGCCGCGGGAGCGTGTGGGCCGCGCTGGTCGGCGCGCTCATCATGTCCGGCGTGGAAAACGGCCTCGACCTGATGAACAGCGATCAACCGGTCAAGTACATGGTGCAGGGGGTCATCGTCCTGCTCGCCGTCTCCCTCGACACCATCCTGCGGCGCCGCCAGAGCCGCGGGCGGCAACTGGGAGCAGCCATTGCATGAGAAGCCGCAAGTGATTGCACTGGCGAATGCCGCGTCGACCACTGCCATGGCAGTCGGATGATGGGAGCAGCCCTGGTCGAAGATGTCGCCAGCAAGGCGTGCTCCTCGCGCCCGTGGATGCTCGATACATCAACTCGTGTGAACTACTCGCGGTCGGGGTTCGAGCCCTGTCGCGTAGGAGGGTGAGTTGAGATGACCCAAGAGACTACCTGGAGCATTAAGGCACTCGACACAGGAACCTCCACCATCGAGGGATCCATACGGACGTATCTGCGGCATTGCGGCGAGCCGGTCAGCATCCCACGAGTAATGTGGCTGCTGGAAGGCCCCACCACCATCGTCGTCGATACGAGCGTCGACCCGAAGCTGAAGCCATACGAGTTCTTTGGAGAGTCCTTCGAGCGAAGCCGGGAACAGATACCGGAGAATGCCCTCAAGGCCGCCGGCGTGATGCCCAAGGACGTGGAGTGGGTCGTCCTGACGCACCTGCACTGGGACCATTGCGGCAACTGCGCTCTGTTTCCCGAAGCTCGTGTCGTCGTCCAGGAGGCCGAGCTTCGGTACGCAATCGCTCCCGGGCGGAGTTTCCGGGTAGGCTACCTCAGTCCCGGCAGTGGCTGGCCGCATCTCCCTTCGTATCTGGTCCCTAACCTCACGACTGTGCGCGGTCAACACGAGATCGCCCCCGGCGTCACGCTCCTTCCTGTTCCCGGCCACACACCGGGCTCGCAGGCCGTCCTCGTCCAGACGGGATCTGGCACGTATTGCATCACTGGCGACGCCATGATGACCTACGAGAACATCGAGCTAGATGTACCGCCCGGGTACCATACCGATGTCGATGCAGCGATGGATTCCTTGGATTTGATGAGGGCTCGAACATCGCTGTTGCTGCCGTCTCATGACTACAGCGTATTCCGGGATCGCCCGGTCACGCTGATTGCATCCCAGTGACGGGCGACCGGCCCTCCGCTCGCCAGGAAACCTTGAAGTGGGTCGTCCAAGACGGCCGTCGTTCGGTGCCATGGAAGCTGGAGAGGCGCGGCTGGTCCTTTGGCTGGGACGCGCCATCAGAGTGGAGGCAGCTTGGGTAGACGACCGTCCTCGCGAGTAACGATTGTCGATGTCGCCAGCGCGGCGGGGGTTTCCGTCTCGACCGTGTCCCGGGTTATCCGTGAGCACGTGGATGTTCGGTCGGTGACCCGGACCAAGGTGCAGGCGGCGATAGAGACCCTGCGGTACAGGCCGTCCTCAATCGCCCGGGCCCTTGTCTCCGGGGAGACACGGTTGCTTGCGCTCCTAGTCAGCGACATCACCAACCCGTTCTACCCCCAGCTGGCGAAGAGCATCGAGCAGGAGGCGGCCAAGGCCGGCTACACGGTCGTGATCTGCAATACGGGAGATCGGATCGCCGAGACGCAGCGGCACCTGACGCGCCTTCTGGGCCAAGGGCTCGATGGCGTGATCCATGCCGCGGTCGGGCGGGACGAAGCCTGCGTGCTGTCGATCCTCGGCGACCACCGCCGTGTGATATTCATCAACCGACCGCCCGTGGACGACTCTGTCAGCTGCGTTGTCTCCGACAACTTCGGAGGGGCCGTGGACCTGACTCGTCACTTGCTTTCGAGGGGTCACCGGAGAATCGGGTTCATCGGAGGGCCGTCCTTTGCGCGGAACGCCACGGATAGACTCCGGGGCTTCAAGCAAGCCATGTCTGAGGTCACGGATGCCGTGCCGTTCATGGTGACAGCGGAGTTCTCCAAGAACAGCGGAACACGGGTCTTGAAGAAGTGGCTGGACGACGATTGCGGTCTCACTGCGGTCATCGCGATCAACGACCAGGTTGCCCTTGGTGCAATGGAAGTGCTCATTCGGCGGAACCTCCGCATGCCCGCTGACGTAGCCCTCGCCGGGTTCGACGGGACGGCAATTGCGGCGTCGCCGGTAATGGGCCTCACCAGCGTCGACCAACACATCGATGAAATCGGACGCCGGGCGGTCCTATTGCTGCTCAAGCAACTTGGGTCAGAGAGATTCGTGGCCACCCGGCAGGTCCTGCCGACCAAGCTGCTCCTTCGCCACAGTACCGAGGGGGACGGTCGTCCTCGCACGAGGCCGGCTCGAGCCAAGACCGGAGGAGCCCGGGCAACGAGGGACGTGGAGCCGTGAGCCCGGGCAGACCGACCGACGGGGAGCGCGTGATCTCGAGCAAAGGCATGCCGATGGATCGGGCTCGGCTCCGCGGCCGTGGCATCCAGTTAGCTGGAACGAACCAGTAGGGAGTTGTCGTGCGATTTGGCTGCTGTGTCCCGGCCGCATCCGCCCCTCTGGCGGCGCAAATGGGTTACGACTATGTCGAGATCCCGGTCGCCGACTTGTACCCGGAGAGCCCTGCCTCGGCGTTCGAGCCGACGGCTCGTGCCATCGACGCTGCCGGCATCCCGGCGGTGGCCTTCAACTTCCTCGTCCCGCCGACACTTCCAGTCGTAGGTCCGGCAGTCGATCTGGAGCGACTGAGGCGCTACGTGACCGTTGCGGCGGAGCGCGCCGCATCTCTCGGAGGCTCCGTCTTCGTTCTTGGGAGCGGGCCCGCACGGCGGATCCCCGAGGATTTCCCCCGAGCTCAAGCGGTTGAGCAGTTCCGATCGTTTGCCCGTCTAGCCGCCGAGGCAGCCGATCGTCACGGTGTAGCCGTCGCGTTGGAGGCTATCAATCGAACCGAAACCAACTTCCTCCATACGCTCGCGGAGGCCGTTGAGCACGCCCAAGCCATCGGCCTCCCCTCCGTCGGGGTTCTGGCGGACGCCTACCACATGCACATGGAAGCGGAGCCCTTCCGGCACCTGCTTGAAACCGCGGGTCTATTGAGACACGTGCAGGTGTGTGACGAGGGTCGGTCGTACCCAGGGTCGCACGGCCTCGACCTCTGGGGCTTCTTCGTCTATCTCAACCATCTCGGGTACAGCGGAACCGTATCTGTGGAGTGCCGATGGAAGAGTTTCAGCGCCGAGGGTGGTCCCGCGCTTGAGTTCGTTCGCAGCGCGAGTTCCACGAGCGGCGAACTCGCATTTGCGCCGTGAGCCGGAAACGCTCACGGACGAGAACAAGAGGAAGGAGACTCCTTAGTGACTCCGATTAAGGAACACGACGGCCCCGGCACGAGGAGGCTCGCCGACATCGGCGCAGCCGTCATCGGTGCGGGCTTCATCGGCACGGTCCACGTGGAGCAACTCCGGCGGATCGGCGTCCAAGTGCGCGGCATCCTGGAGGTCACGCCAGAACGTGGCGAGGCCAAGGCCCAGGCGCTCGGCGTGACGCGCGCCTATCCATCCCTCGAGGCAATCCTCGAGGACCCGTCCGTCGATGTCGTCCACGTGACCTCGCCGAACCACCTCCACGTCGAGCAGGCCAGGCAAATCCTCTCCGCAGGGAAGCATGTGATCTGCGAGAAGCCGCTGGCCATGACCTCCCCGGAGTCGGCCGACCTCGTTCGCCTAGCCGCGAAAACGGGCCTGGTCAACGCTGTCAACTTCAACATCCGCTTCTACCCGCTCCACCAGCACGTCCGGGAGCTCATCGCCGATGGAGGCCTGGGTGACACGCGCTTCGTGACGGGCCACTACTTCCAGGATTGGCTGCTGCTCGAGACCGACTGGAGCTGGCGGCTGGACACGAAGCTGGCGGGCTCGCTCCGGGCCGTCGCCGACATCGGCTCACACTGGCTCGACCTCACAACATACCTAACCGGTCAGCGAGTCGTCTCCGTCATGGCCGATCTCACGAACTTCATCCCGCGCCGTGCCGAGCCGAGTGGCCCGGTCGAGGCCTTCTCCACCGAGCGAAGCACCGACACCGTCGAGCGCGAGGTCGCGACCGAGGATGTGGCATCGATCATGCTGCGTTTCGCCAACGGCGCGCGCGGCACGGTGGTGCTCTCGCAGATCAGTGCCGGCCGTAAGAACTCGCTGCAGTGGGAGATCGATGGTTCGATCGCCGCGGCGGCCTGGGATTCGGAGACGCCGGACCACCTCTGGCTCGGTCATCGCGAGCGGGCGAACGAGATCCTGCTTCGCAATCCAGCCCTCATGGGGGCCGCGGGACGGCGAGCGTCGGCTCTGCCTGGCGGTCATGTCGAGGGCTTTGGCGACACATTCGGGGCGGCCTTCCGTGCCGTCTACGCGGACGTGGTTGCCGGTCATCCGGCCGATCAACCGCCGTACGCGACCTTCGCCGACGGCCACTACGAAATGCTGGTGGGTGACGCCATCGCCGAGAGCTCACGGCTGGGGCGCTGGGTCGACGTGGCCGGCGAGGCTAAAGCGCCGCGATGAGGCTCGGTCCGCTGACCGCGCCGTTCCCCGAGATCTCAAGGAGGAATTGACAATGCTCCGCTCGAAACTGTTGCACCCAGGGATTCTTCAGGCGCTGGGGGAGGCAGGCCATGGGTCTGTCATCCTGATCAGCGACGGCAACTTCCCCCATGGCACCACGCCGCTGCCGAGCGCGCCGGTGGTTTACCTGAATCTCACACCCGGCAAGCTGCTGGTGACCGACGTGCTCGCCGCTATCGTGCCGTCGATCCCGATCGAGTCGGTGGCCCTGATGGACAACGGCACCCCAGTGGCGCCCGAGGCCCACAAGCCGATACGGTCGCTCTTGCCGGCTAGCGTGCCCGTTCAACTCATCGACCGAACCGCTTTCTATGAGGCCACCAAATCGTCCGACGTCGCGCTCGTCATCGCGACGGCAGACACGCGCCTGTTTGCCTGTGTGCTGCTGACGATCGGCGTTGTCCCGCCGGCTGAGGCCATGTCCATGGGCGCGTAGCCGGGACCGGATCCGGGCGTAAGCAATGACCACCCAATCCTATGCGAGCACATAACGTCGCAAAGATTGGGTGGTCATTCACTCTGTAGCTCGTTCGGCCCGACGACCGGCCGGGCCAAACGACTGAGTCCCCTCGGCTACACATGCGTGTGGGATTCGACACGAATTCGAGGGTACTGGAAGCATGGCAGACCTAAAGCTCGGGATCATGCTCTGGGGTCAGGCCACCGACTGGCCCGGACAGCTCGACGCCGCGTGCCGCGTCGACCGGCTCGGATACGACCATCTGTGGGCCTGGGACCATCTCTACGCCATCTTCGGGGATCCCCGTCAACCGGCCTTCGAAGCCTACGCATCGCTCGCCGCATGGGCGGTTGCGACGGATCATGTCGGACTCGGTCTTCTCGTCGGGGCCAACACATTCCGCAATCCTGGCCTGGTGGCGAAGTCGATCGCGACCATCGATCACATCTCGAATGGTCGGGCGATCATGGGCCTTGGCGCGGCCTGGTTCGACGTTGAGCATGAGGCATTCGGCCTCGACTTCGGAACCGGCTTCGGCCAGCGCCTCGACTGGCTGGACGAATCAGTGGGCGCGATCAGCCAACTGCTCCGCGGCGAGTCGGTCACGAGCCGGCCTGGCGCCAGGTATGCGTTCCGCGATCTCGTGCAGCGGCCCATACCAGTGCACAAGGTGCCGATCCTCATCGGGGGTTCGGGGGAGCGGAAGACGCTCCGCACGGTCGCCAGGTACGCCGACATGTGGAACGCGGCTGAGCCGGTCGATGTGCTTGCGCACAAGATCGCGATTCTGCGGGACCATTGCGCGGTGGTCGGGCGAGATATCGCAGAGATCGAGTTCACGCTGAGGGTCCAATTGACTCTGCGCGACTCAGCGGCCGAAGCCGAGCAAGTCTGGCGAGCGGCCATGGCTCACAACGGCACGCCACCTTCGGGGGTGCCCGAGGGCTTCGCGCAATGGGCAGGAACGCCCGAGGCAATCGCAGATCGATTGCGCCCGTTCATCGACCTCGGTTTCAGGACCATCATCTCGGAACAGCCCGCACCGTATGACGTCGAGACGCTGGAGCGATTCATCGGCGAGGTCGCACCCCTACTCGATCGAGCGTAGTCCGATCGGGCCGAGCCTTTGACCTCGCGGGCTTCGGCCCGGGCCATCCTCCCGGCGGGGCGGCGGTTTGGGCGCGGCAAGCTCTGAATGAGGATCGGTTCGACCGGCGGCCGTCGGCCGCAATGAGGGTTCCATGAGGAATGTGACCTTCGGCCCTTCCAAGAACGTTACCGGTACCGTTATCAGTACCTCAGTTGAGCTGGAGCCGCGAAGACCCGGGTGGTGTCGCTCGAGCTCTCGGGCGTCCTTCCACCGGTTTGTGCACGACCTCGCATGGAGGAGGACAACGGTAGTGAGCGTGGTTCCAACCGTTAAGCTGAACAACGGCGTCGACATCCCGCAGCTCGGGTTCGGCGTCTTCCAGATCAAGCCGGAGGACACCCGGGCAGCGACGCTCGAGGCGCTCAAGGTCGGCTTCCGGCATATCGACACAGCCGCGATGTACGGCAACGAACGCGAGGTCGCAGAGGCCGTTCGAGACTCCGGCATCGTTCGCGCCGAAGTGTTCGTAACGAGCAAGCTCAACAACGGCTCTCACGCCTACGACGACGCGCTCGCGGCGTTCGACCAGTCGCTCGAGGTCATGAAGTTCGACTACCTCGACCTCTTCCTCATCCACTGGCCCCTCCCGGCCGTGGGCGATTTCGTGGAGACCTGGCGAGCGCTCGAGGAGATCTATCGTTCCGGACGCGCCAGGGCGATAGGCGTCTCGAACTTCCAGCCGCACCATCTCGAGCGGTTGTCACGGGAGACTACGGTCACGCCGGCGGTCAATCAGATTGAGATCCACCCGTACCTCACCCAGGACGACCTTCGGGCGTTCGACAGGGACCACGGGATCGCCACGGAGGCGTGGTCGCCGCTCGCCAAAGGACAGGTGCTGGACGACCCGACGATCGTGGGCATAGCCGAGCGATTGAGCCGGACGCCCGCGCAGGTCACCCTCCGCTGGCACATCCAGCGGGGCGACATCGTCTTCCCGAAGTCGGTAACCCCTAAGCGGGTCGCCGAGAACTTCGCCCTCTTCGATTTCGAACTCACGGACGACGACATGCGGGCGATCTCCGCCCTCCACCGTAACCTCCGCACAGGCCCGAATCCAGACGAGTTCAACTGGATCCCATGAAGCGGGTGGGGATCTGGCCTCTAGACGCTCGGCGGCGCCGCCAGGGCGTAGTAGTGGGAGGGCCATAGCCCAGCCGAGCGCCGGCAGGCTCCCGCAGCGTCGGCTGCCAGGCCACGAAGACCAGCCTGAGGCCGCATCTCGCTACAGTGGTTCTGTGCACTCCTATCGCTTCGGCGTGACGATGAGCCGGGCGGCGCCGGCGAAGACGTGGATCGCCTGCGCGCGAGGGCTGCCACCCCTCGTCGCCGCACTCTCGGGACTCTAGCTATCAGCCGCCAATCGATCGCCCCGGCGCAGTCTCCTGACACGGCTCAGCCGGTGACGCGGGCGGCATCGGCCGACCTGTTGCTTTTGACGGCCGTCACGCTGTGGGGGCTCAACTACTCGATCGTCAAGTTCGGCCTGAGTGAGATCGCGCCGCTCGCCTTTCCGGTCTTCCGCTTCGGCGTGGGCGGCATCGTGCTCCTTGTCATCCTGCGTCTGCGCGAGGGATCGATCGGAGTTCGTCGAGAGGATCTGCCCCTCCTCGCTCTGGTGGGACTCTTCGGCATCACGCTGAGCCAGATCAGTTTCGTCTTCGCGCTCACCAACACGAGCGCCTCGGACACTGCCCTCCTCGGGGCGAGTGCGCCGATCATGACCGCTCTGCTGGCCGCGGCTGTCGGACTTGAGCGGTCAGGAAGACGGCATTGGGTCGCCGTCTCGATCGGGCTCGTGGGGGTCGTCCTCATCGTCGTCGGTGGAGCCTCCGGGGCCAAGCTCGGCTCAAATCTCCTCGGCGATGGCCTGGCCCTGACCAATGTGTTCGTATCGAGCGTCTCAGTGTTGCCCATCCTGCCCCTGCTGCGACGCTACAGTGCGCACCGCATCCTGACCTACGAGATGCTCATCGGCACCGCGATCCTGGTGCCGTTCGCGGTCCCAGGGCTGCTTGCACAGGACTACGCGCGAGTGACGCTCGCCGGCTGGGGTTCTCTCGGCTATGCCGTCGTGTTCAGCGGCATCGTCACCAACCTGCTCTACTTCACGGCCGTCGGGCGGGTAGGCCCCTCGCGTGCTGCCGTCTATCAGTACCTGCAATCGTTCCTGGCTGTCCTCTTCGCAGTCATCCTGCTCGGCGAGAACGTCACCCCCATCCAGGTACTCGGAGGGGCCGTCGTCGTGGGGAGCATCATCTTCGGTCGGTCCACACTCGGACGGCGGCCCAGGTCTCCGCGTCCGGTCCGCACTGCGCGGGTCGCCTGAACGGCCCGTGCCATGCCGAGGACTGGCGCCGTCTATCGCCATGCGGCGGGCCCAAGGTCAGCCCACCACGAGCCCCGCACGGGCGAGCGCATCCGCCGC
>PMIQ01000157.1 GCA_003157175.1 Chloroflexota bacterium | reverse complement strand
ATCTTCGTCGTGCCCGACGACGGCCACTGCTTTGCCCGTCGACTCGTAACCGTCGCAGGCAATGCACCAGAAGAGGCTCCGCCCTACGCACTGAGCCCAGCCCAGGAACCTGGGGAAGTTGTCGCGGACGCCCGTCGCCAGGATCACCGTCCGGGCCACGATGTCCACGGCAGCGCCCACCGTCTCTTCGCCCAGCGACGTCCCCAGCTCCTCGTCGCGCTTCACGTTGGCGACGCGACCGGCCGTCTCGCGGCGGATGTCACCGACGCTCGCCTCGACGCGGAGACGGAACGAGTCGCCGTCGTGCCCGGCGGCGGCCACTCGCCCACTCAGGAACCTGGTCCCGTATCGAGCCGCCTGACGCCGACCGGCCAGCCGGATCTCGGCGGCGGAGATCCCGTTGGGGAAGCCAAGGTAGTTGCGATTGGTCTGGCCCCACAGCGAGCGCCCGTCGCGGTCGTCGATCACCAGGACGCTGCGTCGCATGCGGGCGAGGCAGACCGCGGCGGAGAGTCCACCGGGCCCACCTCCGACGATGGCGCAGTCGACCTGGCGAACGGGTTCGGGCGCGCCGGCTTGTGCAACCGCTTGGCCGGATGTGCTCGCAGCGCCCGCCGGGCCTGATCCGCTCATAGCCTCATGCTCTCACTTTGATGGCGAGCGCGAAAGGGGGCCCGCCGCGGTTGGACTCACGATCGGGGCTCACGCTCGGGCTCAATGCCGGACGCATCTCGTTCGGGCCGCCTGTGCCGCCGACCGCGTCGCCGGCTCGTGCCGGGTACACTGCCGCCAGAAGGAGGCAGGCCAACCGAGACGAACGTCCCATTGATCGCGTCCACGACCGCCGCCCGGGCTGGCGCAGCCCAGGATGAAGCCGGGCCCGCAACGCCGGACCCCCACGTCAGGACGCGCGAAGAGCGCCTGCTCCTGCTCCGCCCGTTGCTGCAGCGGCGGATTCTCGTGCTCGACGGCGCCACGGGCACGCTGATCCAGCGCTACGGCCTGTCCGAGGCCGATTTCCGCGGCGGGCGCTTCCGCGACCACCAGTGCGACGTCCGTGGCGACAACGACCTGCTTGTCCTCACCCGTCCCGACGTCGTTCGCGCCGTCCACGACGCATACCTGACCGCGGGCGCCGACATCATCACGACCGACACGTTCGCCGCCACGCGCATCGCCCAGGCCGACTACGGGATGGAGGGCGTGGCGTACGAGATCCACGTCGAGGCGGCCCGGATCGCCCGCGCGGCCGCCGACGCAGCAGAGGCGCGCGAGCCGAACCGGCCGCGGTTCGTCGCCGGATCGCTCGGGCCGACCAACAAGACCGCTTCGATCTCCGCGGACGTGGCCGACCCGGCCGCGCGGTCCGTAACCTTCGAGGAGCTGGCAGAGGCATACGCGGAGGCCGCCCGCGGGTTGATCCTGGGCGGCGCCGACCTGCTCATGATCGAGACGGTCTTCGATGTGCTCAACGCCAAGGCCGCCATCTACGCCATCGAGGGCGTGTTCGAGGAGCTGGGCGTCGAGGTGCCGCTCTGGATCTCCGGCACGATCACCGACGCGTCCGGGCGGACGTTGTCGGGGCACACGGTCGAGGCGTTCTGGAACGCCATCCGCCACGCGCGCCCGCTGATCGTCGGGCTGAACTGCGCTCTCGGCGCCCGCCAGCTACGTGCCCACATAGAGACCCTCTCGGGTTTGGCCGACACGTTCGTCGCCGCGCACCCAAACGCCGGGCTGCCCAACGAGTTCGGCGGCTACGATGAAACCCCCGAGGCGATGGCCACTTTCCTGCGCGAATTCGCCGCCGCCGGCCTGGTCAACGTCGTCGGCGGCTGCTGCGGGACGGGCCCGACCCACGTGGCCGCGTTCGTAGAAGCGGCCGGCGGCCTGGCTCCGCGGCAGGTCCCGGAGCGGCCGGCGGCGCTGCGTCTGGCCGGCCTCGAGGCGCTGGACATCGGCGCGGGCAGCCTCTTCGTCAACATCGGCGAGCGCACGAACGTGGCCGGCTCGCGCGTCTTCGCCCGCCGGATCGTCGAGGGCGACTTCGACGGCGCGCTGGCGATCGCCCGCCGCCAGGTCGATGCCGGCGCCCAGGCGATCGACGTCAACATGGACGAGGCGCTGCTGGATTCGGAAGCGGCGATGACTCGCTTCCTGAATCTGGTGGCATCCGAGCCGGCGATCGCCCGCGTCCCGATCGTCGTCGACTCGTCCAAATGGTCCGTCGTCGAAGCCGGGCTGCGCTGCATCGGCGGCAAGCCGGTGGTGAACTCGATCTCGCTCAAGGAGGGCGAGGAACAGTTCCTGCGCCAGGCCCGGCTGGCCCGCCGCTACGGCGCCGCCGTGATCGTCATGGCCTTCGACGAGAAGGGCCAGGCCGACACGGTCGAACGCAAGGTCGAGATCTGCCGGCGCGCCTACCGGCTGCTGACCGAGCAAGCCGGCCTTCCGGCGGACGAGATCGTCTTCGACCCCAACGTCTTCGCCGTCGGCACCGGCATAGAGGAGCACGCCGGCTACGCCGTCGACTACATCGAGGCGACCCGGCGCATCAAGGCCGAGATGCCCGGCGTCCGGATCAGCGGCGGCGTCAGCAACGTCTCGTTCGCCTTCCGCGGCAACGACGTCGTCCGCGAGGCGATCCACGTCGTCTTCCTGTACCACGCCATCGCCGCGGGCATGGACATGGGCATCGTCAACCCCGGCCAGCTGGCCGTGTACTCCGAGATCCCGGCCGATCTCCTGGAACGCGTCGAGGACGTGGTCCTGAACCGCCGGCCCGACGCGACGGAGCGACTGCTCGAAATCGCCCCGAAGCACGCCGGCGCAGGTGCGGCCGATCGAGCCGGCGCCGACCTGACCTGGCGCGAGCTGCCGGTGTCGGATCGGCTGCGGCACGCGCTCATCGAGGGCATCGACACGTTCGTGGTCGAAGATACCGAGGAGGCCCGCCTCGCCGCCGCCCGTCCCATCGAGGTGATCGAAGGACCGCTGATGAGCGGCATGAACGCCGTCGGCGACCTCTTCAGCGCCGGCAAGATGTTCCTGCCCCAGGTGGTCAAGAGTGCCCGCGTGATGAAGAAGGCCGTCGCCCACCTGGTTCCCTACCTGGAGGCGGAAAAGGCGGCCGCGGGCGATCTGCGGCCCCGCGGCAAGATCCTCATGGCCACCGTCAAGGGCGACGTCCACGACATCGGCAAGAACATCGTCGGCGTCGTGCTGGCCTGCAACAACTACGAGGTCGTGGACCTCGGCGTGATGGTGCCGGCCGCCCGGATCCTCGAAGAGGCCCGAGCCCAGAGCGTCGACGTCGTGGGTCTGTCGGGCCTGATCACACCGTCTCTGGAGGAGATGGCCCACGTCGCCGCGGAGATGGAGCGGGAGGGCTTCCGCGTGCCGCTCCTCATCGGCGGAGCGACGACGTCGAAGGCCCACACCGCGGTCAAGATCGCGCCGCGCTATTCCGGGCCGGTGATCCACGTCGCCGATGCGTCGAGAGCGGTCGGCGTGGTCTCGGAGCTGCTCGGCGAGGGGGCGGCGAGCTATGTTGGCGCGGTCCGCCATGAGCAGGAGCGGCTTCGGCTGGAGCGGGCGGGGCGCCACGAGCGGGTCGCCCGCGTCGCCATCGAAGCCGCCCGGGCGAACCGGACCCCGGTCGATTTCGGACTGGACGTACCTCGACCGGGATTCCTGGGCGTTCGGGCCGAGGAGTACCCGCTCGCCGCGCTGATCGGCACGATCGACTGGTCGCCCTTCTTTGCCGCCTGGGAGATGAAGGGGACCTTCCCCAACATCCTTGAGGCGCCCCGCGTCGGCGAGCCGGCCCGGGCGGTGTATGACGACGGGCGGCGATTGCTCGACCGGATCGAGGCCGACGCGCTCCTGCGCGCCTATGCGGTCGTGGGCTTCTGGCCGGCCAATTCCGTGGGCGACGACATCGAGCTGTATGCCGACGCGGGGCGGTCGGAGGTTCGCGCGGTCGTCCACACCCTGCGCCAGCAGATGGAGAAGCCGCCGGGCCGGCCGAACGTGGCGCTGGCCGACTTCGTGGCTCCGCAGGCAAGTGGCGTCGGGGATTACCTGGGCGGGTTCGCGGTCACCGCAGGCGTGGGTTCGGCTGAGNNTCAAGGCATCAGACCGGCGCCGGGTTACCCGGCCTGCCCGGACCACACGGAAAAGGCGACCCTCTTCGCGTTGCTCGACGCCGAGGCGCGCGTCGGGATGAGCCTTACCGAATCGTTCGCGATGCTCCCGCCGGCG
>PMIQ01000192.1 GCA_003157175.1 Chloroflexota bacterium | reverse complement strand
CGGGCCAGGTAGTCGTTGACGGTGACGAGGTGGACGCCCCTGCCGGTCAGGCCGTTCAACGCTGCGGCCAGCGGCGCGACCAGCGTCTTGCCTTCGCCCGTCCGCATCTCGGCGATGCGGCCCTGGTGCAGGACGATGCCGCCGACCAGCTGGACGTCGAAGTGGCGCATCTGGAGGGTCCGCCGCATCGCCTCGCGGGTCGCCGCGAAGACCTCCGGTAGAACCTCGTCCATGGACGCCTGGAGTCGATCGTGCTCGCGCTGGAGGCGCTCCTTCTTGAACTCGCGACGGCGCTCCAACTCGGGGTGATGGCGCTCGTCGTCGGAAGGTTCCTCGGCCTCGCCGGCGTCGCGGATGTCGTCGCGGATGTCGTCGATCAGGGCGCGTATCTCCGCGTCGGAGTGCGCCTTCATCTCCGGCTCCAGCTCGTTGGCCCGGTCGACCAGGGGCTGGACGCGCCGGAGCTCGCGGTCGTTCGAGTCGACGAAACGGCTCAGGAAGCCAAGCATTGGAGCTCACGATCGTTGGTGGCCCGCGCGGCGGGCCTAAGGCCTGGGCGTCGGCCGGGGCCGGTGCGCCCCTCGGCGTCCGCCGACGGCAGCCACGCGGTAACGCCGACGGCTGGGCGGAAAGTATAGGCCAGCCGGCCGCCAGGTCGGCTCCGTCTGGTCGCCGCGTGCATGCCCCGCATCCTCATTACCGCCAGAAGTGCGTCGAGTAGCCCAGCAGCAGAAGGACGAAGGTCAGCGCGGCGAGGGCGGCCCAGAAGAGGACCGCGACACGCGTGGTGGTGGGATTCATCTCCGTGTTGCGCATCGCGGCGGCACGCCAGCGGCGAGACCGTAGACTCGTGCGCCAGTCGCGGCCGCTCTGCGGAGCGGGCCGCAGGCCGCCCTGGCTGTCGGGTCGGTGCAACTGCAGAGTCATTGCTGGGTGGTCTCCTGCGTGCGCGGCCCGGCGTTCGGCCGGTCAGCGTCCCGAGACATCGACTGCCCGCGTGGGCGGCGCAAGGGTCGCCGGCTCGCCCGATCGGCCGTTGTCGCCTTCGCCGGGCGTTCTGTCGGGCTGGTTGTCGACGTCCCAGAGAAGCATTTCCTGGGTGAAGTGGACTTCGCTCGTGAAGAGGGCGCCGACGGATTGGCCGCGGTGAATGCGGACGATCGCTTCAGCGATGAGCGGGGCGAGCGAGATGACCTTGACCTTGCCGCCGCGCTTCTCCGGCGAGATCGGGATGGAGTCGCTGACCACGACCTCGCGCAGCTCCGACTGAGCGATGCGCTGGACGGCGGGGTCCGAGAGGACCGCGTGAGTGGCGCAGGCGTACAACTCGGTCACGCCCTCGCGCTGGAGCGCGTTGACGATCTGGATCAGCGTGCCGGCGGTGTCGATCTCGTCGTCGACGATGATGGCCCGCTTGCCTCGGACGTCGCCGATGACATTGAGGACCTCGGTCCGGTCCTGGTTGCCGATGCGGCGCTTCTCGACGATCGCTAGGGGTGCGTCCATCAGCTCGGCGAAGGTGCGGGCGCGCTTGGCGAATCCCAGGTCCGTGACCACCACCAGGTTGTCCAGATGCTTCTGCAGGAAGTGTCCTGAAAGCAGGTGGACCGCGGTCAGCTCGTCTACCGGGATGTTGAAGAAGCCCTGAATCTGGCCCTGATGGAGATCCACGGTGAGGAGGCGGTTTGCACCGGCCACGGTCATCATGTCCGCGATCAGGCGAGCGGTGATGGGCACGCGCGGCTGGTCCTTCTTGTCCGAGCGGCCGTAGCCGTAGTACGGCACGACGGCGGTGATCCGGCCGGCGCTGGCCCGCTTGAAGGCGNNCGAAGATGTTCTCGTTGGCGAATTGGAAGACTTCCGCCCGGCCCAAGTCGATGTTGAGGTAGCGGCAGATGTTGCGGGCCAGCTCCGGGTTGGCGTTCCCGGTATAGATATCGAACTGGTCCGCCCCGACTGCTGACTTGCGTATCTCGCTGCCGCTCACCTGGTGGCTCCGCCTTCGGGGCTGGGAGGTGTCCCTCCCGGGGCACCATTGTCCGCCAAGCCACCGCGTTGTGCCAGGCCGGCCCGGAATGCGGCGATGCCGACGACCTTGTCACCCGCGTTCAGGCGCATGACGATCACGCCCCTGGCTCCGGACGAGTAGCGGTTGATGGTGTTCGTTTCCGTCCGAACGACCTGACCGCCGGCGCTGATGAGAAGCAGCTCCTCATCCAGCTCGGTGACCTGCTGGACGGCAGCCACGTCGCCGGTCCTCTTGCCTTCGAGCGAGATGAGCCGGACGCCCTGGCTGCCACGGTGCATCGGCCGGAACTCGGTCAGAGGGACGCGCTTGCCGTAGCCGGTTTCGGTCAGAACGAGGAGATCGGCCGTGGGCTGGACCACGCTCATGCCGACGACGTGGTCGGTGGGGCTGGCCAGCCGGATGCCGATGACGCCGGCGGCAGGGCGACCCATGGGCCGAACCTCGTTCTCCGGGAAGCGGGCGATCTTGCCCTGAGCCGTGGCGACGATGACGTCGTCCTTGCCCGTGGCCACGTCCACCCAGGCGAGCTCGTCGTCGGGCGCGATGGTGATGGCGATGATGCCGCTGGAGCGAACCTTCTCGAACTGTTCGAGCGGGGTCTTCTTGACGATGCCGTTGCGGGTGGCCATGACCAGGAACTTGCCGGCGACGAAGTCCGACAGGGTGATCGTGGCCATCGGCACCTCGCCGGGTTCCACCTGGACGCCGGGCAGGTTGATGATCGCAATTCCCTTGGCCTGGCGACTGGCATCGACGATGGTGTGGACCTTGGCCGAGAAGACGCGGCCGCGGTTGGTGAAGAAGAGCGCCCAGTCGTGCGTGTTGGCGACGAGGAGGTGCTCGACGGCGTCCTCCTCGCGGGTGACGTGCCCGATGATCCCCTTGCCGCCGCGCGCCTGACGGCGGTAGGCGGCCACGGGCTGGCGCTTGATGTAGCC
>PMIQ01000057.1:15030-15802 GCA_003157175.1 Chloroflexota bacterium | reverse complement strand
GCCCAGGAACGCGCCGCTCAGCAGCCCGCCGCGCGCGCTCGCGACCGTTCGCGTCCCGCCGACTTAGAACCCGCCGGACGACCCCGCGGCCAGAGCCCGCTGGCCGTCCGCGCGGCCGAGGAATACGGCTACGTGAGCCGCGACGTCCGCCGCATCTTGCGCGTCGGTGGCTCAATGGTCGCAATCCTGCTCGTCTTCTTCGTCCTGATCGACATCCTGCACGTCGTCTCGCTCTGACGCCTTGCTCCGCGCCGCTCGCGCGGACCGGCGCGGCAGACGCGAGGAACCCATTTGCGCGGGAGAGGCAGGGCTCGGCATATCGGTTCCACACTGCCCCGGCAGGTGGCAAGTCCACCAGCCGCGATGACCCAGCGGCGAGTAGCATCCGGACATGGCCACGCGTCGCCCCAGCAGAGCCGGCCCCTCCAGCCAGCAGCCGATCTTCACCCCGCCCCCGGAGCGCCAGCCTCTGGCCGCCCGGATGCGGCCGCGCAGTCTGGACGAGGTCGTCGGCCAAGACCAGCTGATCGGCGAGCGCGGAGCGTTGCGGCGCGCCGTAGAGCGGGGTCGCCTTGGCTCCACCCTTCTGTGGGGGCCGCCCGGCAGCGGCAAGACCAGCCTGGCTCGCGTCCTGGCCGATGCCGTCGGCGCTCACCTGGTGACGATCTCCGCCGTGATGAGTGGCGTCGCGGAGGTGCGCGCTCTCGTCGTCGAGGCGCGTGACCGGCTTGCCCTCAACGGCCTGCAGACGATCCTCTTCATCGACGAGATC
>PMIQ01000057.1:0-15021 GCA_003157175.1 Chloroflexota bacterium | reverse complement strand
TATCGCCTTGAACCGCTGAGCGACCAGCAGGTGGCGACGGTGGTCAGGCGCGCCCTTGCGGACGAGGAACGCGGGCTGGCGGGGAGTCTGGGGCCGGCGGGGGGCGTATCCATCGGGGACGAGGCCTTCGAGCATCTGGTCAGCCTCTCGGCCGGAGANNTCCTACGATCGAGCCGGTGACGGCCATTTCGACACCGTCAGCGCTTTCATCAAGAGCATCCGCGGTAACGACCCGGACGCCGCCCTGTACTGGCTGGCCGCGATGATCGCCGCCGGCGAGGATCCCCGCTTCATCGCCCGCCGTCTGATCATCTCCGCCTCCGAGGACGTGGGCCTGGCCGACCCGCGCGCCCTTGAGATCGCCGTCGCCGCGGCCCAGGCGCTCGATTGGGTCGGGCTTCCGGAGGGTCAGTACGCCCTGGCTCAAGCCACCGTCTTCCTGGCCGCGACCGCGAAGAGCAACGCCGCCGGTCGCGCCTACTTCGCCGCGATGGACGACGTCCTGGGCCACGGCTCGCTGCCGGTTCCGGCGCACCTGCGCTCGAGCGGGCCGGGCCGGCGCAGCTACCGCTACCCGCATGACTTCGCCGGCGACGACGTGGCGCAGCAGTACTTGCCCGGCGAGCTGGCCGATCGTCGCTACTACTTTCCCGGCGACGAGGGAGCCGAGGTCAAGATCCGCGAACGGTTCGACCGGCTGCGCGAGGTCCGACGTGACCCGCCCCGTCGAAAGCGCCCCGTTGAGGGGCAGCCGCAGGCGGATCCGATGGCCGTCGGTTCGGAAGGGATGCGGCGCCGTCAGGAGAGCCTGCGCGAGCTCGCCGACGAGCAGCGCCGCGATGCCGGCGGCGAGCAGCAGGCGCCCATATCGGCTGTCGGCCAGGCGACGGCAAGGGACGTTCCGGGCTGATCTGAGCCTCAACCGACGGCAATGGTGCGTTAGGGCTCCAGATCCAGCGCCCGGACGTGCCTGGTCTGGAAGATTGCGATCGGCCGACGGTCGAACGCGGCAACACGCGTGATCCCCAGGCGCTCGGCAGTGGCGACCAGAACGGCGTCCGTGAGGCGCGGCCGGTATTCCATCGTTTCGCGGAGCAGTTCCGCGGCCCGTGCCAGGTCGGCCTGGGTCGGGGCCACCACCCTGACCGCGCCACTCTGGATCGACTCGAGCAGCGCCAGCGTGGCCCGCAGCCCCAGCTCGCGCTGGAGCAGCAGATCCACTTCACCCAAGGTCAGCGCCCCGATCATCAGTGGCTCGTTGGCCCGCCCGAACCAGGCCAGCGCGGCGCGGTGATTCAGGTCCGACTGGTCAGCCGCGGCCAGGATCGCGCTCGAGTCCAGGAGAATGGCCACGGCTCAGGCCTCCTCCGGGCGAGGCCGCTGGCCGGCCTCTCGCCGCGCGATCCCCCGCCCATCGAGGGACAGCCGTCCGTGGTCGCTCCGGCCGACGGCCAGAAATGGCAGGTCGGGCGTGGTGTCGTTCTTCTCCAGATGAGCCTCCAGGGCGGCCGCGATGACCGACGTCTTGGTCACGCCAGTCCGCGCCGCGAAGCGATCGAGCCGCTCCAGCAGGTCGGGGTCCATCAGAACCGTGGTCCGCTTCAGCATATGTGGTCATATATACCACACTGGCGCAAACGGGCAACGCCTCGTAGCATCCACCCGTCGTCCTGCTCCCCCGCATGAGGTGGAACCCGTGAACCGCTTCGAGGCCAACCTGCGCATTCCCGGCCCCACGTCGCTCCCAGACGCCGTCCGAGAGGCCGGCGCCCGCCAGATGGTCAACCATCGCGGCCCGGAGTTCGCCGTCCTCCAGAACAGCATCATCGCCCGCCTGAAGACGTTCTATAAGACCGAGAACGACGTCCTGATCGTCACGGCGGCCGGGACGGGCGGGCTCGAGTCGGCGATCGTCAGCTTCCTCTCCCCCGGAGACAAGGTCCTGGCGGTCACCATCGGCGCCTTCGGCGATCGCTTTGCCAAGATCGCCTCCGCCTACGGCGCGGACGTAACCAAGCTCGCCTCCGAGTGGGGCAAGGCCGCGGAGCCGGCCAAGGTCCACGAGGCCCTCCAGGCCGGTGGCCCATGGAAGGCCGTTCTGATGACCCAGAACGAGACCTCCACCGCAGTTACCAACCCGATCGAAGCGCTGGCGAAGGTCGCCCACGAAGTGGCGCCGGATGCGCTGATCCTCGTCGACGCGATCTCGGGCCTTGGGGCCGTCCCGTTCGAGACGGATGCATGGGGCCTTGACGTCGTCGTCAGCGGTTCGCAGAAGGCCTGGATGGTCGCGCCCGGCCTCAGCTTCGTCGCCGTCTCGCCGCGCGCCTGGGAAGCGGCCGCGGTGGCGAAGATGCCCAAGTTCTACTTCGATCTGCTCGCCCACAAGACCAGCGCCGAGGCCGGCCAGACCCCGTGGACCCCGGCCGTGGCGGTCATGTTCCAGCTCGAGGTAGCCCTTCAGCTGATGGAGCAGGAGACGCTGCCCGAGATCTGGAAGCGCCACGCGGCCGTCGGCGCCGCGGTTCGCGCCGGCCTGACGACCCTCGGCTTCAAACTCCTGGCGGACCCCAAGTTCGCCTCGGACACGGTCACCGGGGCCTGGATCCCCGAGGATCTCGACTGGAAGACCTTCAACGGCAAGCTTCGCAAATACGGGCTCATCGTTGCCGGCGGCCAGGGCGCCCTGAAGGGCAAGATCTTCCGGATCGGGCACCTCGGCCACGTAACGATCCCGAACATTCTGAACGCGATGGCCGTTCTCGAGCAGACGCTCATCGAGCTCGATCGACCCGTCACTCCTGGCACGGCCGTGGCCGCCTCCCAGGTGGCGGCACTCAAGGCCCTCGGCGTGACCAAGTAAGGAGCATCCGATGAAGATCCTCGTTGCGGAGCCTCTGGCCAGGCAGGGCATCGAGATCCTGCGGGCCCATCATGAAGTCGATGAGAAGATCGGCCTCTCGCCCGAAGAGCTCGCCGCCATCATTGGCGAGTACGACGCGCTGCTCGTTCGCAGCCAGGTAAAGGTGACGGCCGACATCCTCGCCCATGCGACGCGCCTGGTCGTCATCGGTCGGGCCGGCGTCGGTGTCGACAACGTCGACCTCGAGGCCGCCACCCGGGCGGGCGTCGTGGTCGTCAACGCCCCAACCGGCAACACGGTCTCGGCGGCCGAACAGACGATCGCCCTGATGCTGGCGCTCGCGCGCAAGACAGCCGCCGCCGACGCATCGATGCGCAAGGGTGAGTGGAAGCGCAGCGCCTTCACCGGCGTCGAGCTGCGCGGTCGCACTCTCGGCATCATCGGCCTGGGCAAGATCGGCCAGGCCGTGGCCGATCGCGCTCGCGGCCTCGAGATGAACATCATCGGCTACGACCCGTTCGTGACCGCGGATCAGGCCGCCCTGCACGGCATCAACCTGGTCGACGTCGAGACGATCATCGAGAAGGCCGACGTCATCACCGTTCACGTGCCCCTCAACAAGGCGACGCGCGGCATCGTCGGCCCGGACCAGATCGCGAAGCTCAAGCCCGGCGTGATGCTCGTCAACGTCGCCCGCGGCGGCGTCTACGACGAAGCGGCCGTGGCCCAGGGTCTCACCGAGGGCAAAATCGCCGGCGCCGCGTTCGACGTCTTCGAGAAGGAGCCGCCGGTCGACTCGCCGCTGCTGACCGCTCCGAACACCGTTCTGACGCCGCATTTGGGCGCCTCCACGGCCGAGGCCCAGGTCCGCGTGGCGGAGGAGGCCTGCGAGCAGGTCATCGACGTCCTGGCCGGCCGATCGGCCCGCTACGCGGTCAACGCCCCGCTGCTCACCCCTGAGACGGCCCGCGCGATCGCGCCCTACTTGCCTCTCACCGAAACGCTCGGGCGCATCGGCGCTCAGTACTTCCGCGGCGCGATCAAGGCCCTGACCGTGGACGTGGCCGGCGACCTGGCCAACTACGACGACTCACAGCTCACAGCGGCCGCTCTCCGAGGCATCCTCGAGAACGCCACGAGCGAACGAGTCAACCTCATCAACGCCGCGTTCCTGGCCAAGAACCGGGGCCTGACGGTGAATGAGCGCAAGACCAACGACGCCGGCACGTTCGCCTCACTGGTGACTCTGACGCTCGAAGGCGACAGCGGCAAGGCCGTCGTGGCCGGCACGATGGCCAATGGAGAGCCGCGTTTGGTCCGCATCGACGACCACTGGCTCGACATGGCGCCGACGCCGCTGATGCTCGTCACGCGCCATCAGGACAAGCCTGGCACCATGGGTCGCATCGGACTCATGCTCGGCGAGGCGGACGTGAACATCAGCGCGATGACTCTGGCGCGAACCCCGACCCGGCAGGACGCCCTGATGCTGCTGGCGATCGACGACGAGGTCCCCGACTCCGTCACGGCAGCAATCCGGAACCACCCGGCGGTCCTCGACGTGTGGGTCATCCGGGCCGCCACCGACCGTTGAACTCCTCTCTGCGGGAGGCGGAGCGGCCCTCCGGGGCCGCTCCGCTCATTCCCGACGGCCTCGACGCGATCCTGGTCCTGCTCCGACACGGCGAGACCCAGTTCATCGTCGACAACCGCTTCCAGGGGCAGATGGAAGCGTCGCTGACTCGCCTCGGCGTGCGGCAGGCCGAGCTGGCGGGCGCGCGGTTGGCTCATCCTGACGCCGCTCCGCCGTTGCCAATTCCAGACACCGCGCCTTTCGCTATCGTCCACTCCCCGTTGGGTCGGGCACGGCGCACGGCCGAGCTCGTGGCCGGGGCGATGGACGCCGCCGGTCGGGCCACTCCCCCGCTCCGCCCCGATGCGGGATTCCTCGAGATCGCCCAGGGCGGGTGGGAGGGACTCACGGACACGGAGATCAGGGCCCGCTTTGGCGAGTCGCTGGCCGCCTGGCGGCGCTGGCCGACCCGCTTCCACGCGCCCGGCGGCGAAAGCCTCGAGCAGGTTCGGGCCCGGGTCGAAGCCTCACTGGCGGTCATCCTGGCGGAGCTGGCGGCTGGGACGCCGCGCGGGACGATGGATCGGCACCAGGTCCTCGGCTACGCGGACGCGGCCCGGCAAAGCCCACGCTGGTCGCTGATCGTCGGACACGGCGGGGTCTTCCGAGTTGTGGTGTGCGCCCTTCTCGGCCTGCCGGCGGAGCATTTCTGGAACTTCGATTTCGGCCTCGCGTCAATCTCGGTCGTCGAGATAAGGGCCGGTCGCGCGGTTCTGCGCGCGGTGAATCTGGACGAACATCTCGCGCAAGCGGATGGCGCGATCTCGGCCGAGTCACCGCTGGAACGCTCCGAATCCGGCGCGCTCTGAGGCGAGGGCCTGCCGGGTCCGTCGCCCGCGCCAAAAACTTCAGCTACGCTTGCCTCGACCCTTCCCGGGTCGCTTTGGACCGCGACCCGGGATGCGGAACACGAGCCGCAGCAGAGCCTGACTCACTCGACGCCGCGCCGCAGCAAGAGAAACGAGCCGCTCTGTCGGCAGATTCCTCCGACCGTAGACGACCTCGACATGCGCGGTCGCGACCTCGCCCAGCGGATCTCGCGCTCGCGGTACCACATCGGCAAGCATGCCCGTGTACTCGTACACCGTCTGCGTTGGCAGTGGCCTGTAGCCAAGCCTGCTGGCCACCCGGACGATGCTCCTGTACACGGCTTCGGGAGTCTCCAACCGTCGCCGCCGGCGCCGCCATACGACCAGCAATGCCAGCAAGACCACGAGAACGATCACAGCCGTAAGCAGCATCAAGCCAGGACCGCCGTCGGAGGATTCGGGGGAGGTCGAGCCGGCACCGCCGTGCCGTGGCGTCACTTGCGGGACCGCCGACGCGACGGAGCTCGACGCAGACGGCAACGGGGTCCGGGCAGCCGACGACGGCCCGCCCGGCGCAAGCACCGTAGGCTGACCCACCGAGCCCCCGGTCGGATCGAACGGAACCCAACCGAAGCCCGCGAAATAGACTTCGACCCAGGCGTGGCGCTGCTGCCCGGTCACGTCTATCGCGCGACTCGCTTGCTCGACGGGCCCCGACAGATACCCCTCGACGTAGCGGGCGGGGAACCCTTCCATCCGCATCAGCATTGTCATGGTCGTGGCGTATTGCTCGCAGAAACCCCGCTTGAACGTGGCGAAGCAATCGACCGTAGTCATTGACCCGCACGCCAGATCCGAGATATTGGCGTCGTAGGTGAAGTTGTTGGGATCGCGCAGGTAATCCTGTATGGCTTTCGCCGCGTCATACGCGTTTGCGAAATGCCCCGTCTTTGGATCGAGCGCCACGCCGTTGGCGCTCGCCCAGGACTCGATCTGACTGAGCAGGCCCTTGCCGGCGTCCCCCACCAGGTCGGCGCCCTGGGTGTACCGCTGCCGAATCGCAGCCGGGTAGCTCGTGCCGGTGCGTCGCAGCTGCCACTCCGTGAGCCCGGCGCCCGTGAGGTCCAGGTTCGGCACTGCGGAGGTCACCGAATAGTTCGTGGAATCGGTCGGGAACCAGACGACGTCGGAATCCGGCGGCGAGCCACCGACCAGAACGCGAGTGACCGGAACGGTCGCCGACACGGGCTCGTTGGCGACCACGAGATGTTCGAGCGACGCGTCGCGAACGTTGACTGTGTATGTGAACGTGGTCCGAGTCGACGCGGCTGCATCGACTCGATCGAGCGTTCCGTCGTTCAGGCCGTCACCAGGTTGCAGGCCACTCTGCGAACCTGCGCCTGCCGCCCAGCCATTTGACCTGAAGCTGTCGTATGAGATCACGCGCCAGTGGGAGTTTGGGGCCCCTTCGGGCATCTGGATGGTCAGGACGATGCTGTTCGACGCGCTGAAAGACGACCCGATGACTGTCGAGCTTCCGAAATCGCCTCCCTGGCTGAAGCGGCTCTGGCCACCCGTGGGTAGATACGTGCTGACCCAGATCGCGACATCGTGGAAGTTACCGCCGAGCCCGGACCAGGCATTCGCCAGCGGCGCCGAGCTGGCGACCGTAGTCAAGATCAAAGCCCCACAGATCGCCGACGAGGCGAAACCAAGACCGTTCTGGAGTCGCGGCGTGTTGATGTCGCCGCCACGCCAGACGCGATGCCGCTGCAGGCTCGTGCGCTCATCGGCGGCATGCGCTCCGAGCAGCAGCACCAGTGCGGCGGCGCTGAAGAGAACCAGGGCCGGGAACTGATCCTGGCCCGTAAGCGCCATGTTGGCAATCAGGATGACCGCCATGAGCAGAACGCCGTTGATGGCGCGGTGGTACCCAAAGACGTCGTACGAAGCGGCCTGGGCGGTCCCCCAGACGACGATGCCGATGATCAGGCAGAAGTGCCCGTACTGGGTAGTGGCGATCTGGTGGCGCCAGGTCAAGTCGAGGTAGGCCTGGGTAACGGAGTACGCGGTCGCCTGGAACCACCCGACAAGGCCCGGCGTCGCTTGCGGCGCCAGGGGGACCACCGAGCCTACGACCTCTATCAGCACGAAGGCCCCGATTACCGCGCCCGCGACCTGGGCGATCCATGGCGCGACGTTCAGGCGGGAGCCGACATAGCCCCAGAGAGCAGCCGCAATCCCAATCCAGATGACGAAGCTCGTCAGGTCGTCCCGCCCGAGGATCCAGCGAGCGTCGGCGATCGACCAGGCCGTCGTGCCTGCCATCACCAGTACCAGAACCACGCTCAGCCAACCCTCGTCCGGGCGTAGCCGTTCGAACAATCTGCCCAGGGGGCCGGGCTCGTCGACGCGATCCCAATCGCGTGGCCGCAGCTCACCTGCCGGGTGCCTCGGCAGCGCGTCCGCGGTCATGCCAGGACCGTCCCGAGATCGTCGCCGGCCGCAACCTTGCACGCCTTGAGGTCGTATTCGGCCAGGGTAAAACGAAGCGCCCGCCTCTGCGCCGACTCGACCGCCAGCTCGTCGCCCGCGCCGCGCCGTCCCGGTTGACCGGCCCGCTCGTAGCTGGCCGCGTCGACCGTCACCACCACGGCGGCCACGCCTCTGCCCCGAAGGGCCGCCAGCGCCCGGATCCACGATCGGTCCAATGAGGGCGTGACGACGACTGCGGTCATGCCGCGCCTCAAGCGGGGCAGGCCGGCGAGCAGCACCTCGGCCAAAGGAGTGCGCCCATCGCCGTCTACGGCGGCCATCAGCTGCATGATCTTCAGACGCTGGCGCGGGCCCCGATCTGCCGGGATCGAGACGAGCCGGTGGCCGCTGGTAGTAACGCCCACGGCGCGGTTCTCGACGATGGCGTCATGGGCGATGGAGGCCGCCACCCGGAGCGACTCCTCTACCGTCGAAACGTCGCCCTCTCCGCCCTGCACGGCGGTCTCCAGATCCAGGAAGAGCCACACGTCCGCCGTCTGCTCCAGGTCGAACTCCTTGACCTGGATCTCGCCCAGGCGAGCGGTGCTGCGCCAGTGGATCCGATTGAAGCTGTCGCCCGGGGCGTAGGGCCGGACAGTGGTGGCCAGCGGAGTTGTCTGGAGCGTCCGCTCCGGGGCCGAATGCGAGCCCTCGAGGTTGGCGTTCGGCAAACGCCAACGCGGCAGGGGCACCACGCGCGGAAACACGGTCACGACCGTCGGCCGGCCCACCGTGGCGGCCGCTTCGAAGAAGCCGAACGGATCGCCGGTACGCACGACCATCGGCTCGATTCGGTATGTGCCTCGCCTCGTCAGCGGCACGATCGCGACCCAGGATCGCTGAGCCCACGAGCGCAGGCTGAGCGCGCGACCGGGAAGCGGAACCGGCAGATCAGTCGGGTTGTAGACCTCAAGCCACGGCTTAGGCAAACGGCTGGCGTTAGAGATGCTGTACGTGGTCCGAAGGTCGTCCCCGACGTGGCCCTGGCGATGATCCACGCGATAACCCGCTTCCAGATCAGCGAGGCCGAAGCGGGTGAGAACGTAGCTGCCGCCGACGGCCAGAAGCCCAAGGTAGACCACGTAGAACAGGAACGGCAGGCCGGTCGAGAAAGCGGCGAGGACCAGAACCAACGCCACGACCAGGAACTGGAGCCGCCGGATCACGACGTTTCGCCCTTCTCGAGGCTATCGGGCCGGGCTGCCGCTGGCGCCCCTCTGGACCGAGGTCTTGCCATCCAGCACCTCCGCCCTCTCTCCCTGCCGATTTGAGGCCGTCGCCCGGCTCGGATCCACGGCCACGCTGTCGAGCAGCTCGGCTACGACCTGGCGCGGGTCGATGTCGTGCATCGACGAGCTCGTCTTGATGATCAGGCGGTGAGCCAGGCAGGACTCGGCGAGAGTCTTGATGTCGTCCGGGATGACGTAGTCGCGGCCGTTGAGGGCGGCCAGCGCCTGGCCCGTGCGGTACAACGCCAGCGAACCACGCGGCGACGCGCCCAGGTAAACGTCGGGGTGCGTGCGGGTGGCGTTGACCAGACGAACGATGTAGTCGGCCACGCTCGGATCGACGTAGATCTCGCGCACACCCTTCTGGAGCTCGCGCAGATCCTCGACCGACAGAACCTCCTTCAGATCCTCCAGAGGATGACTGATCTTCTGCTGGTCGAGGATCATCTGCTCATCGGCCTGGCTCGGGTAGCCCAGTCGGATGCGGAGCATGAAGCGATCCAGCTGGGCCTCCGGCAGGGCGAATGTGCCTTCGTATTCGATCGGGTTCTGCGTGGCGATGACGAGGAACGGCTCCGGCATCGCATACGTGGTGCCATCGATCGTGGCCTGGTGCTCCTCCATGCATTCCAGGAGGGAGGACTGGGTCTTGGGCGTGGCGCGGTTGATCTCGTCGGCGAGGACGACCTGGGCCATGATCGGGCCCGGCCGGAATTCGAACTCCTGCGTCCGCTGGTTGTAGATCGAAAGGCCCGTCACGTCCGACGGAAGCAGGTCCGGCGTGAACTGGATGCGCCGAAAGCTGCACCCGAGGCTACGGGCCAAGGCCTTGGCAAGCATCGTCTTGCCGGTGCCCGGCACGTCTTCTATCAGTAGATGACCGCGGCACAGCAGGGCAACCAGGGTCAGTCGAACTTCATGTCTCTTGCCGACGATCACACGTTCGACGTTGGCCGCAACCATCTCGCCGGTCTCTTGGATGCTCGTCATCTGTCTCTCTTCTGGATTCAGAGGTTGGTTGATGATCCGCGAGCGGGTCGCAGAGTCGGTGTCCAGGCCAGGCCCCCGTCTTGGGACGTCTTCAGGGACGCAACATACTACGCCCAGACGACCTGACACCGACTCGTGTGACCGAAGCAGGTACGTCCTGCGGTCGCCCCCGGGCGCTCGACACCGATTGCGCGTCGACCTATCCTGACAGCCTTGCGAATCGCCTTGCAGAAGACGGGACCTTCGGACTCCTTCGCGAGTACGAGCAGGGCGGCTCACCGCGGAGGTACGACGGCGTACCCTCGATCAACGAGCGCACGGTTGGCCGCGCTCGGAGCTGGCAAACGACATCGGAGCACAGATGAGCGAACTCACCGACTCGTATTGCGAGCGATGTGGCACCCGCTACACCTTCGGTCCGAGCCCCACTAAGGGGCCGTCGCTGACCGGTGCGCGTCTCCTGGCGAGGGGTCTCAAGAACTTCGTCATGACCGACGGGACGTCGATGGACGAGGCCATGGCCGCGGCCCGCATCGACGTCACCAAGGACGAGTCGACGCGCGTGACCGAGGAATTCCATCGGACCTTCAACTTCTGCATGACCTGTCGCCAATATGCTTGCGACAAGTGCTGGAACGAGAACCAGGGTGCCTGCCTCTCCTGCGCTCCACTCTGGGACCACGGGCCAATCGCGCCCCAGGACCATCTCATCGTCCGCACGCCGGTTTCGCGCCAGGATCTCGGAGACGCCGGTAAAGCGACCTTGGCGGCGGACGTCGCGTCTGGTCCCGCCGGCTCCCCGGATGCCGTGGCGTGGCCCGACGAGGACGAACTGCCCGGTCGGCTCGCCCCTCGCCCTGGCGGCAACGGCCACCGGCCCGTTGAGGCAGCGCCGGCAAGCCCAATGGCGAAGGCCACTACCTGGCCCGAGGCGCCGACGTTCGCGCCCGCGGCGCCGCCTGAGCAGGAACTGCCGAAGCAGACAGAGCCGGTGGCGCGCCAGAAGCCTCAACCTGGGCCGCAGCAGCCCCGCCAGCCAGCCAGAGTCTCGGACGAAGAGCAGACGGCGGCCGAGCAACTGCGCGCTCAGGCGGCGGCCTGGAAGTCGCGTGACGACGGCTGGGCCCTCTGGCCCTTGAGCGACGAGCCGGCCAACACGGAGATGACCCTCACTCCCGAGGAGCTCCATCTCATCAAGACTCAGCTCAGCCACGCTCCGTCGCCCGACGAACCAGCTGCGTCCCCCACTCGGGCCGCGGCACCTGAGGCGCAAGGATTCACGCCGTCACACACCCTTGCTGAGGACGCGGCTCGCGTGACGGAGCCGGAGCCGGGCTACGGAACCGAGCCGGAGCGGCCATCTGCCGGCGCCTGGGAGCCGGAGACGCCGGCGCCGAGGAAGGCGCCATCTTCCGATTTCGACCTGCTGGGCTCGCTCCGGCAGCCGATCGAGCTACCGCAGCCGCCCTTGGGGCCCGACCCGCACCGCAAGCCGGTCATCGGCCGCTTGCTGGGTCAGCGTGCGCCGACCGACGAGTCTCCCAACGAAACCGCGCCAAAGGCCCCCAGGCCCGTCAAGGCGCCCCGGCAGAAAGGCACGGGACCCACGACGCCGTGGCCGGCGCCGACCAGATGGGTTGACCGCCCGGTCGAGCGCCACGACTGGTGGGGCGACGCATATGCCAGCACGGTCGAAGGAGTGGCGCAACCGCAGGCAGCCCCGGCCAAGACCACGGAGCCCATCGCGGTCGAGGCAGGGGCGGAGAATCGGCTCCCTGCCGCCTCCGCAGCCATCGTCTTCGCCACGCTTCAGCCCGAGGGCGAATCCGAGTTCGAGCCGGAGCCCGAATCCGAGCCGGTCCGGCCCACCGAATCAGAGGTCGAGCGGGCGCCGGCCCAGCAACCTCTCTTCACGACGCCCTCCGTGCCCACCGACCCCTGGGCGGCGGCGAACCCCGACCTGCCCGCCCGCACCCCGATCGAATGGCCCGCCAGCGATCCACTCGAACCAAAGCCGGCGCCGCCGGCGACTCCAGCGACGCGACGCCCCGCGACACCTGCTCCCGTCGCGGCCCACCACACCGTGGAGCCCGCTCCGTGGCCACCGATCGGCGCCCGCTGGCCCACCCAGACCAGCCCGGCGGCACCCTGGCCTATGCCCCACGCCGACGTCCCAGCCTCGGTCGTGGCCGCTGCCCGGGCCGATCAGTCCGAAATGGCTGAGTCGCCTCTCGTGGCCGCGCTCTGGGCCGAGTCGGCTCAGCAGGTGCTGGACCGTGGCACGGTCCGCGTCTGCCATCACTGCGCTTTGCCGGTCTCGACACAGGCCCGCTACTGCCGCCGCTGCGGTACACGGCAGGGCTGAGATCCGCGCCGCGCCGAACCCGGTCCGGGGTTAGTCGTCCAGATCTTCGAATAGCCCGGGCTGCAGATCCTCGCCGTGGATTGAGCCGTGCGGCCGCAGCAGCGATCGGACCTGAGCTTTTCGCACGAAGCGGCGGTTGCCCAGCTTGATGCTCTGGAGCTGACCGGTCCGGGCCCACCGCCCGATGGTACCGGACGTGAATCGCACGTTGGACGCGGCCAGCAAGTCAGCCGCCTCCGAAAGTGAGATCCAATCGGTCGGTGGCTTCGGCATCTGTCAGTCCGAGTCCTTCTGGGCCGACACGCTCGACGGCTCGCTCGACGATGCGGCGGACTGCTCGCCCGACGATGCGGCGGANNGGACTGCTCGCCTGACGATGCGCCGGAACCGGCATCCGATGCCCCGCTCGACCCGGACTCCTGTGGTCCCGCCTTCGAAGGCTTCGCCGTCGACCGCTCTTTTCGGGCCCAGCCGGTCCCCTTGAAATGGACCGTTGGCACGCCGAAGGCCTTCTTCATCAGCGCGCCGCACAAGGGGCAAGCGTCCGGGCCCTGGCTGTGGAGGGAGTGCATGACCTCCATCTCGTGGCCGCAGCTTGTGCAGACGTAGTCGTAGGTGGGCAAGGGGCTCTCCGGTTCCGCTAGCCGCGGGTCATGCGCATGCCGCACTTGGGGCAGTAGAACGCCCGCACGTGCCCGGAGTTGAAGCCGCAGTGGGCGCACACCAGGCCGTCCGCCTTCGTGCCGGTGACGGGTCTCTCCACGGACACGACGCCGAGGGCGTGATGGTCGCCCGCGATGTTGCCGAACAGCCCCGCCAGGATCCGCGACGCGTTCCGCTCCGTGTCGCCGCGGGCGCCCTTCCCGCCCCACCCGACAACGGCACGAACGATCATGTCGCCGGTCATCTCGTCCCAGTGCGACGCGACGCCGCCGACGATGGTGTTGTACTCCGGGTATCCGGAAGTGTCGAGCTCGCCGTCCAGGAGGCCGCCCACGAACGTATCGAAGGCCAGATCGATCGCGTCGACGCCCTCCAGCACGACGAGGGCATGCCGCGTGACGGGTAGCCTCTTGCGGTGGTAGGTGAGCCACTCCGCGGCGTCGGGCATGCGAACGATGAACGGAGCCGCCCTGCCCAGCTCGACCGGGTACGGCTCGACGAGCTCCGGCTCCCCCTTGAGGTAGCCGTCGAGCATCCGCGCCAGTCGGGCGACGGCACTCGGACCGGCCTTGATGCGGACGCTCTGGCTGCACTTCGCCGAGTACGAGATCTTCAGCGTGAAGTCCTGGGCAGGGACATCCTCAACGGCGGGCGGTGTGTTGATCTGGGCGGACCTCTTCTTCCCAAAGAGCGGCACGGTCGTTCCTCGAAGGTGTGGCGAACCTGTACGTATCGTATCGTGCGCCGGGTCCGTCTGCGAGGGTAACGGTCGACTGGCCAGATTTGCCGAGCGTTGCGTCGCGGCTCTCGCGAGCGGCCGGCCGCGTCCGGAGGCGGCGCCGACGGGCGGCCGGCTAGCGATTGCCGCGTTCGGCAAGCCTAGCCACCAGCTCCTCCAGCTCGGCGGCTCGCGCCTTCGCGGCCTCAACGACGGCAGGCGGCGCCTTGGAGACGAACGCCTCATTAGCCAGCCTGGCGCGAGCCGCCGCGAGCAGTCCCTGGGCCCCGGCCAGCTCGCGTTCGAGGCGGGCGCGGTCGCGCCCGTCCTGGGCCTCGTCCCGGGCCGCAGGGCGCACCACCGCCTCGATCTCGCCGACGATGACCGAGAGGCCGCCGGCCACTCCCCGTCTAACCGTCTCGGGGCTGAGCGCGCGGCCGAGCGGCTTCGCCCGCGCAAGTCGCTCGATGGCGGGCNNCACCAGGTCGATCAGGGCAGCCACTTCCACTTCGGCGGCCACGTCGGCGGCATCGGCATCGACGGTCGGCCAGTCGGCCACGATCAGCAAGCTCGGATCCTGCGCCCCGTGCGGAAGCCGCTCCCAGATCGTCTCGGTCACGAACGGCATGATCGGATGGAGCAGCCGCAAGTAAGTGTCCAGAACGTCGACCAGCGTCCACCAGGTGGCTTCGCGCTCGTCCGCGCCGAGGTTCTCGTCGCCGAGGCGGATCTTCGCCAGCTCCACGGCCCAGTCGCAGTACTCGTTCCAGATCGCCTCGTACAGGATCTGGCTGGCGTCACCGAAGGCGTACAGGCCCATCGCCTCGTCAATCGCTGCCACTGTCGCGGCCGCCCGGGAAAGGATCCAGCGGTCGGCCGGGCCGACCTTGTCGCGGGCAGGCAATTCCCGCCGCGCTCCGGCAGGAACAGAAGCCGGACGCGCGCCCAGCACGAATCGGGCTACATTCCAGAGCTTGTTGGTGAAGTTGCGGGCGTTCTCCAGCTTCTCCGCGCCCAGCCGGGCGTCGTTGCCGGGGGCCGTGCCGTTGACCAGCGCGAACCGCAGCGCATCCGCGCCCACCTCCTCGATCGTCGCGAGCGGATCGACCGTGTTGCCCTTCGTCTTGGACATCTTCTGGCCGTACGGGTCGCGTATCAGGCCCGAGAGATACACGGTGTGGAATGGCACCTCGCCGGTCAGGTGGATGCCCAGCAT
>PMIQ01000083.1:25457-30185 GCA_003157175.1 Chloroflexota bacterium | reverse complement strand
CCGGGCCGCGCCCAGCGCCGCGCGAAGAGGCGCGCGAAGAAGCGCGGCGAGGCCCTCCGAACGCCACGCCGCACCGTTGCGTCGTTGATCAGCTCGTCGGAGTGGGCCACGTGGACGGCACACGGGCCATCACGGCCGCGACCGCGGAGATGGAAACGTTGCCTTCGTGCGGGGTCTGAACGAGATCGTCGCCGCCGACGGGCCAGGCGTCGAGGACGCTCGGAACCGGGCTCAGGTTGCCGTTGATGTCGTCCAAGGGGGACATGAAGAAGAGATACCGACTGCCGACGATGAGGTCCTGGGTGTCGTCGTCGGTGATCGCGATGCGGTCACAGCCGAGCTGGCCGCCTCGCACCGTGGCCTGAACGCCGCCGGGGCCGGCGGGCCGGATGGACGTCTGCAGGTCGATCGAGACCGGGCGCTCCAGCATCGGCGCTTTCGACTGGTTCTGGAGGTCCGCGGCGGACGGGTGCTTGCCGTCGGGCGTGTCCCAGACCGCGGCCCCGTAACCGCCGAACGTGCCGACGACGACCACCACGGACTTCGTGGCCAGGTCTGCCATGGTGCGCAGATTCATGGACTGTTCGGCGATGATGCTCATGTCCACGCAGCTCGGAGCCGGAAGCGGCGTCCGGACCGTGCCGTCGTCAGTGGCCGGGATCTTGACATAGCCGCTCGGGCTTGCGCCGCCACCGACGCAGCCAGCGGCGGTCAGAGCGACGGACAAGGCGCAGAGGCCGCCGAACACTCGGGCGCGAAATGATGTCATGGCATCGAGCCCCCTTTGGGCCAGATCCTACTGTGCGGGTGTCTCCGCGTCAGCCCCTGGGCGATCGAGCGGCTGCCCGAGCGGCGGCCAGGCCCAACTCGAAGTCGGCGCGCAGGTCTTCCGCGTCCTCGAGCCCGACGGAGCATCTCAGCAGGCCCGGTGCGATGCCCGCCTCCCGAAGCGCGACGGCGTCCAGCTGGCGGTGCGTGGTAGACGGAGGATGAGTCGTGATCGTTCGCACGCCTCCCAGCGAGGCCGTCCGCTCGGCGACTTCCATCGCGTCGAGGAACGCGCGACCGGCCTCGCGCCCACCGGCGAGCTCGAACGCCATCATCCCGCCGAAGACGTGCATCTGGCGGACGGCCACAGGGTGGCTCGGGTCGTCCGGCAGCCCCGGATAGTGGACGCGGTCTACGCCTTCCTGCCCGGCCAGCCAGGCCGCCAGCTCGAGCGCCGTTTCGGTGTGGCGCTCCATTCGGATCGCCAGCGTCGGCAGCCCGCGCAGGACCAGGAACGCCGCAAGCGGCGCCAGCGCCCCACCCACGTCCACCAGGATCGGGCGGATGGCCGCGATCCGTTCGTGGCTCCCGACCACGACCCCAGCCAGCACGTCGCCGTGGCCGGAGAGGTATTTGGTGGCCGAATGCATGACCAGGTCCGCGCCCAGCTCGATCGGCCGGCACGCATATGGCGACGCGAAGGTGTTGTCGACCAGTAGCAGCGCACCTCGCCGATGAGCCACTTCGGCCAGCGCCGCCAGGTCCGAGACCACGATCGTCGGGTTCGAGATCGTCTCCACGTACAGCACCGGCGCACCTGTCCGGGTCAGCGCCGCATCGACGGCCGCCAGGTGGCGGGGGTCGACGAACTCGGTGGCGATCCCCAGGCCCGAAAGAACGCGAACCAGCAGATCGCGCGTCGTGCCGTAGACCGCCCTCGTGGCCACGATCGTCTGGCCGGCGCGGACCACGGAGACGATCGCCGCGTGGATGGCCGCCATCCCGGTCGCGAAGGCGAGGCCCGCCTCGGCTCCCTCGAGCTCGGCCACGGCATTACCGAGCGCGGCGGTCGTGGGATTGTCGATGCGGCTGTACGCGTAGCCCGGGATCGCGCCCGTCAGGACGTCACCGAGCTCGGCGGCGTCCGCCGTGGAGAATGCCGCGGCCTGATAGATCGGCACGCTGGACGGAATCTGGTTCACTCGGGGCGCGGTTGTCGCCGCCTTGATCGCTCTGGTCGAAAAACCTGCCATGGGCGGATGCTACACCGCGCCGGCTCGCAGCCGCCGTCGGCGCGGCCGCTCAACCGCGCGCCGGCTCGCGGCCGCCGTCGGCGCGGTCGAGGTCAGGCTCGGCACTTCGCGCTAGCATCGACCCATGGAAATGCACTTCGAGTCGCACGCCGGGCGCGAAAGGGCACGCCAAACGGCACGCGGCCGGCGGCTCGAGGAGGCGCTGATGGCGGCGTTTCCGGACACCGCCGACGCTGCGGGGCTCGACATCGAATTCGCCCGGGCACCCGGCCGGGTGAACCTGCTCGGCGACCACACGGACTACAACGACGGGCTGGTCCTGCCGGCGGCGATCGAGTTGGACACGTGGATCGCCGCCCGCCCGCGACGTGACGGGCTGGTGCGCATCGCGTCGCTGCAGACGCCCGAGCAAGCCGAGTTCTGGATCGACGAACTCGTGGCCGCCGGCCCGCGCGGGGGCGAGGGCCGGGGCCGGGGCCGGGGCCCCGCCGTCATAGACGCCGCAGACGCCACGGGCCCCGCGGCCGCAGATGACACGGGGCCCGCGACGGCCCCCGCCGCCGCAGCAGCCGCGAGGGCGCCACGCCCCGGATGGAGTGACCACGTCGCCGGGATGGCCTGGTCGCTGCGCGAAGCCGCGTTCCCTGTCCGTGGCTTCGACGGCGTCGTCGACTCCACGATCCCGCCGGGCGCGGACCTCGCCTGGGCCTCTGCCCTGGAGCTTGCCTCGGCGATCGCTCTGCTCGCCGGGGAGCGCCTCGTGGCGGCGCCCTCACTGGCGGCACTGGCCCAGCGCGCCGAGCGCGACTTCCTCGGCCTCGATGGCGGGATAGTGGATCCATTCGCCAGCGCCGCGGGTCGGGCCGGTCGGGCGATTCTGCTTGACTGCCGCTCCCTCGAGAGCCGCTACGTGGTCCTGCCGGCGGGCGTGCGGGTGGTCGTGTGCGATACGGGCGAGCCGCCCGAGACGCCGGCACCCGGCGAGGCGCCGGAGCCCGGTGAGCGGTCCCAGCCGCCCGAACCTGGCGAGCCGCCCGGCTCGCGCCGGTCGCACGAGGTCACCTTCCGCGAGCGGCGCGCCGAATGCGGCCGCGCCGTGGCCCTGCTGGCGGAGGAGATGCCCACGGTCGCGTCGCTGCGTGACCTGGACAGCGCCACGCTGCGCAGGCACCGACACCTGCTGCCCGACACGGTCGCGCGTCGTGCGGAGCACGTCGTCGCCGAGAACGAGCGGGTCGTGGCGGCGGTGGCGGCCCTGGGCGCGGGCGACCTCGACGAGCTGGGCCGCCTCTTCGCCGCATCCCACGAGTCGCTCCGCAGCCTGTTCGAGGTCAGCTCGCCCGCCCTCGACGCCATGGTGGATATCGCGCTGACCGTCCCGGGTGTCGTGGCAGCGCGCATGACCGGGACCGGGCTCGGCGGCTGCACCGTGAACCTCGTGCGCGACGAAGCCGTGCCCGCCCTGCAGCGGGCCATCGCCGATGAGTATCCCCGCCGGACCGGCCTGACGCCGCGCGTCTACTCGGTTGCCACCGTCGACGGCGCCGGCCGCGCCTGAGGCCTATCGGCGCCCGCGAAGCCGGCCAGGCTCGACGAAAGTCGTTCGTACTGACCGAGGTAGTTGTAGAGCTCGGCCGAGACTCTGATGAGCAGGTCGAATTCGACGTCGGGCGGCAGGTCGCCAGAGTCCACTAGCCACGGACACGGCCACATCATCAGCGGCGCCTCGAAGCGGCGACCGCGCAGCGCGTCATCGATCATCTCCATGCGCCGGGTGGCCTCGGCGCGCGGCCACGGACCAGCGGGCAACCGGATCGAGGCCATCGCGCCGGTCATCTCCGCGGGAGCCTGGATCGCCGTGTGCGTCGCCTCGGCCAGCATCTCGCCGGCGGCCACCGCCAGGTGATGGTTGAACGCCATGATCGATGTCCACGGGTATTGCATCTGCCCCGGGCCGGGCGTAGGTTGGATGAGATCTCCTCAGTGCCCCGGTATGTCGGGAGGCCAGATGCGAGCGTCGATGACGGCCAGAGATGCGCGACTCAATCGCGATGACGGCGGGACCTTCCTGCCCACGGCCGATCCGGACTGCGACGCGTCGAACCTGCTGTTCAGGCCCAGGGCCGGCAATCTCAGCGGTGACACTCGAGCGGGCCTCTCATCGCGGTAGGGGTCAGCGGCCTCTACCGCACGCGAGCGCCAAGACCGGCGCGGCTGCGCCGGTCTTGTGCTATCTGGAAGTCGCGCGCCTATTCCGGTACCGTCAGCCGGTTCGCCCGAGCGATCTCGCCGAGGAAGCGAGCAGACGGCTTGGCGGTCCGCTCCTGGGTCTCGCGATCGACCGCGACCAGCCCGAACTTCATGGCGTAGCCGCTGGCCCACTCGAAGTTGTCGAAGGCGCTCCAATGGATGTAGCCCTGGAGCGGGATGCCGTCGGCGATGACCTGGTGCAGGGACTGCAGCCCCGCAGTGATGAACTCGATGCGCTCCGCGTCGTTCGCGGTGGCGATGCCGTGCTCGGTCACCAGGATCGGCTTGCCGGGAAGCAGCTGGGCCGTTCGTCGAACGGTGGCCGCAACCGCCTGCGGGCGGTACTCCCAGCCCATCTGCGTGACCCGGACGCCCGGATCGTGGCTGACCCCCCAACCGCCCCCATTTCGCTGGCGGGCAATCACGCGTCCGACGACGAACTTCTCGAGCGGGGGAA
>PMIQ01000083.1:0-25449 GCA_003157175.1 Chloroflexota bacterium | reverse complement strand
CCGGGTCGCAGCGCCTTGATCGCGGCCCGCGAAGCCTTGTGGGCCGACACCAGCGCGGCCGTCGCCGTCTGCCAGCTCTCCGCGCCGTTGAGGCCGGGCGGGAAGGGGAAACCGCCGCCGTAGCCGCCGAACGCCACCACGCCCGGTTCGTTGAGGGTGCAGTACCAGTCGACGTTGTCGCCGAGCGCCTCGACGACGCGACGTGTGTACCGCTCGAACAGACCGACCACGGACGGCGAAAGCCAGCCCCCGCGATCCGCCACCCACTTGGGCAGGGTGAAGTGATTCAGGGTGACGATCGGTGTCAGCTTGCTCTTGCGGCACAGCTCGGCCACCTTGCGGTAGTGGTCCAGCTGGGTCGGATCGAATGTGCCTTCGATCGGCTCGATCCGGGCCCACTCCACCGAGAAGCGGTAGGCGTTGAAGCCGAAACCGGCCAGCAGCGCGATGTCGCGCGGGTAGCGCGTGTAGTGCTCGATCGCGTTGCCGCTGGGCTCCTTGCACGGTGTGCCCGGCTTGAGCTCGAAGGCCCACCAGTCGCTGTTGGTGTTGTTGCCCTCGACCTGGTGCGCCGCGGTGGCTGTGCCCCAGAGGAACCCGTCAGGAAAGGCGATATCGCTCATGCGCTGAGATTAGCGGGTGGCGCGTCGGTCTGTCGGTGCGCTGGGGCGTCCCTCGCCGCGGCGGTGCGTTTCTCTGGCCGCGACGCGCGCGCCGGCCGCGGCCGATACTGGCGCCATGGCCGATGAACCTCGCGTCCAGCCCGAATCGAGAGCTGCCTGGCGAGCCTGGCTGCAGGAAAACCACGGCCGGGACTCGGGCGTGTGGCTCGTCACGTGGAAGAAGCGCGCGGGCAAGCCGACGGTGTCGTACGAGGATGCCGTCGAGGAGGCGCTGTGCTTCGGCTGGATCGACGGCGCGCTGGGTCGGGTCGACGACCACCGGTCGATGCAGTGGTTCGCCCCTCGCAAGCCCAGAAGCACTTGGGCGCGCTCGAACAAGGAGCGCGTCGCTCGTCTCGAGGCTGCCGGCCTGATGACCGAGGCCGGTCACCGGGCCGTCGAGCTCGCCCGAGCCAACGGGTCGTGGGAATCGCTGGATGTCATAGACGCGCTTGTCGTGCCCGACGACCTGGCCGTGGCCCTCGCCGAGCGACCGGGGGCACGCGAGCTCTTCGATGCCAGCTCGGCCTCCGTCCGCAGGAGCGCGCTGGCCTGGGTCTACCAGGCGAAGCGGCCAGCCACACGGGCAGTCCGCGTGGCGCAGATCGCCGCCACTGCCGGGCGCGGCGAGCCCATCTCGAGCTTGTGGCAGCGCCGCCACTGACCGCGCCCGCGCCGCCACTGCCCCGGCGACGAGCCCGCGCCGCTGCCTGCGCCCGCGCCGCGAGCCCACCGGCCGGGACGGCGCTTGTGCTTCCGCGGCGGAATCGGATACTCCCTGCCTCAGGTCGGCCGCGAGTTTCTGCCGCGCCGATGGCTTCGCACCCGGGGCGACCCGCCCGACATGATGGACAAGGAGCGTCGGTGTGCGTTTGGTGAACTCGAGGGTGGAGTCGATCGGACCCGACGAGCAGGATCCCTCCAGCCTGGCCATTCGGCTCGATTCCGCTTCCGGGCTGGCCAATCCGAGCCTGAAGATCGCGCGCGACCAGATGGAGGGCTTCCTGGCCATCCTGGGTGTCGAAAGGGAAGAGGACCTGATCGGACGCAGCGTCCGGGTCACGGTCGATGACGAAAAGGGCAGCGAGCAGATCGCCTTCCTGACGCCCGCCGAACAAGCCCAGGCCGTCGAGCCAATCGCCGGACCCGCGCCCTCGACGCCGCCCCAGCCGATCGCCGCGGCCGGCCCGGCCGAGCCGGACCGCGCGACCCCGGGTACGCCCGTCATGGCGGCCCCCGCGGCCGCCGACGAGATAACCGTATACGACGGGGTGGGCCAAGGGCGGACTCTACCGGCCGCCCCCGCGGAATGTGTGGAGAGCGCAGCCTCCCTGACGCCCGCCGAACAGGTGATCGAGGATCAGGCAAGAGCCGACCTTGCGGCCGCCGCGACGGCGCCCCTGGAGCGGCGCTACTTCCTGTACCGGGAGACCTACGACCGGGTGCCTCGTCCGAGCGTTGTCGAGTTGACGTCCGAGGAGTTCGCTCTTCTGGGTGGGTCTGGGGCGTACCTGCACGTCGACGACTGCACGGTCATCGGCGCTCAGGGCCTCTCACCGGAAACGGCCCAGGGCATCGAGCGCCTGCTCGAGCGGGCGACGTCGAGGCCCGAGGCCGGGCTTCCTCGCGCCGAACTGGAACGCCTGGCCGCCGCCGGCCACGTCGTCAGCTGCGCGGTCTACTGAGCGCCGCGCCGCTCGGAGTCCCCGATTGGAAGCGCCCGGTCGGCGCAGGAGCGGCTAGCTCGATGCCGGGGCGCCGGACATCCCAGGCTCGAGCCCCGCAGGATCGGCCAAACGGGCGACGATGCCCCCGGCGGAGTCTCGGGCCGCGATCTCGACGATCCGGCTGTCCGGAGTAGTCGTCACCCAGGCGAGATACAGACCGCCGCCGATCGTCGCCATGTGCCGTTCGCCGTCGGATGTCACGATCTCGATCGAGGCGGCCGCGCGCGGCGCCCGACCGATCACCGTCGCCGACCCCGTCCGGTCGTTCGTCGGCGTGGATCCGCTCTCGTAGGTGAGCTCGTCGCCGGCCGACGGCTCCAGGCCGCCGATGCTCGTAACCGTCGACGCTGCGAAGTTCCCGTCAGCGCTGCGCCACGTTTCGCAAGTCAGGATCGACGAAGCGGACGTGAAGATCAGGACGCTCACCTCCGGCGAGTCCTGACGGACGGCCAGCTGCCAGGCGAAGCTGAGCGTCCCGCCCCCTTTCTCAGCTGAGTTGGGAAGATGACAGGACTCGATCGCCGAAACCGGCACGGGCGCCGACGTCGGCTCCGGCGCGGCCGTGGCCCGACTGGCCGCGAAAGCGACACCGATAACCGCCGCGATCAGCAACAGCCCGAAGACAGCCGACCGGCTCTGCGAGAAGACCTTCATGCCCCACCTCAATGACTTCTCGTGCCACGATCGCGGCAGTGGGTGGTCGGGGCGGTGGGATTCGAACCCACGATCTCGTGCTCCCAAAGCACGTGCCTTGCCGCTAGGCCACACCCCGAGTGGCGCCAATGATACGCGGGGCCGAGCGCCGGCTACTCGGCGACTGCCGCGGGGCTTCCAGCGGCGCGCCGACTGGCCGGGTCAGGACAGGAAACGCCGCTCCAGCTCCACGAAGAAGGCCGCCGAGGGGCGTTCGAAATCTCCTGCCGTCAGGCGAATCCGGTCGCCTATCTTGAGCTTCACGACGGAATCGGCGGGAATGTACCTGACTATGTTGTTTCCTCGAAGAATCCCGCCATTGTTCATCAAGGACGCTCCGCGCGGCGGGCTAGATGCGACCCAGGATCGCCATTGCGAGGGTCTTCTCGCCGGCCATCAGCTGACTATCCGATGCGCCGTGGAGGAGCACGGAGGTCGAGAACGTCGTCTGGCCCTTGCGGACGCTGAGGACCTCGTAACCGGCACCCATGCTCATGTAGTAGGCGTCGTCGCCGATGCCGGAGACCTGAGTGATCGTCAGGCCGGGGATCGACTTCTGCGTCGGCTTGAAGTCGGCGACGCTGGTGATGGATATCTCGACGGCGTCGGTACTCAGGGCGGAGCTGGAGAACAGGCAGCTGTGGACTCCCGGTTCTGGAACCTGGCCCGGGTCGACGGGCTTGCCCAGAACGGCCGCAGCCTCAGCGGCGGTGATCAGCGTGCACGCATCCAGCTGTTTGGGAGGGCCGGCCACCGGGGTATCGGTCGCAACTTGCGTCGCGCCGGCCTGCGTCGCGCCGGCCTGCGTCGCGCCGGCCTGCGTTCCGTTGGCCTGAGGGGCGCCGGTGGCGGCGGAACCGCTGCACGCCGCAACGAGTCCCATCGCGAACCCAAGCACAATCAAAGCTCTGCGCATTACTGAAGACTCCCTGAGCCGTCACGATGGCATCGTGGTTGCCGCGACCTGCGGGGATCACCCGTGCCTTCGTACCAGGGCGGTCCTCTAACCAGACGACGACCTCGCGAGGCTTCCTGCTCGAAAGCATGGGCCGGCGTCCCAGATACGCACCGAACGGCCGACATCGTTGCGCCTGGCAAGGTTCCATTGGCAGACCGCTTCCCAAGCGCCGACGCCAACTCTGGTAGTCTTGCCGCGCGGGCGTCGCGGCGACCAGTCGGCGAGGGGTGAACGATGCCGAGGATGGAGGATCGCGAGGGAAGGCTTGCTCTCGTGCGCGCCTCGCGGCCATGACGCTCGAAGTCGTCGTTGTCGGGCTGTATCGGATCCTCGGGTCGTTGCCGACGCTCAAGTGGCCGCTGGCGGGCGGGTTGCTCGCGATCTTCGTCGACCTGACGGATCTGTTCTGGTTCAACGTCCTGGATCTCGGCGGAGTGCCGGACTACCAGATGTTCGACAAGCTGGCCGACCAGGTCTACCTCGCGGTCTTCCTGATCGTCGCCCTTCGCTGGACCGGCCCGGAGCGCACGATCTCGATCGTCCTCTATCTGTTCCGGATCGTCGGCTTCGTGCTGTTCGAGCTCAGCGGCGACCGCGCCGTGCTGCTCCTCTTCCCGAACGTCTTCGAGTTCTGGTTCCTGTTCATCGCGGCGTTCCATCACGTTCAGCCGGCCATGACCTGGACTCGCCTGCAGCTGGCACTGGTCCTCGTCCCCTTGATCGGCGCGAAGGAGGTCCAGGAGTGGGCGCTCCACTGGGCGCGCCTGTTCGACAACATCACTTTCCTGCAGGCGCTCGATCAGATCCGCCGCTGGCTATTAGGGTTGGTCGGCCTGGCGTAGGCACGCGCCCTCCGGCCCGGCGCCCACATGCCCGCGGCTAGAACTCCGTGATCCTCGTCGTTCGGTCGAGGTATTTCGTGCGGAACTGGGCGTTCAAGCGAAGGACCTCCGCCTCCGGCCCGAAGAAGGAACAGCGCAGGCAGTAGTACTCGCCTTTGTCGGTGTCGAAGAGCATGTCCATATCTATCTCCCGCATCAGGCAGCGCGGGCAACGGTAATTCAGCTTGCCTTTTCGACCTTGAGCCATGTGCGCAGTTCTCCATTGCCCGTGACGGACTTCCTGATTCCGATGGTGTACATCGGCGAGAACGCGATTCCCTCGCGGAAATAGCCTGCCGCGTCTTCGGCGTCCGAGCGCATCGATAGCCTGGTATCCACCTGGGGCACGAGCGCTTCGGCCGAAGTCACGCCTTCGACCGCCGCCTCACGGCACTTGTAGGCATATTCGATCGATTCGGTGCCGGACTTGCCTGCGAGGCTGAGCCGAACGCCCGTCAGGTCTTCCGGGTATTCGGTCGTCCCGTAGCAGGCGGTTATGTACTCGTCGATCGCGACTTCGGCATCCGGGTCCGTAGTCCTCACGATCCTGCGGATGATCTCGATCTCGCCGCTACCTTCGGTCAGGCGGAAGATCGACTGAACGCCGATGGTGAACTTCTCGAACTCGATGTCCACCGGATCGAGAGTCACGACACGTGTGTCGCCCTCTTCCGAGAATGAGGCATGCGTTCGGCAGGCGCACAGATCAACCTCCTCGCCGGCGTGGCGGAACCTGGCGCTCTTGACGGCACCTTCCCCGGCGTAGTGGGTGAAGTACCCGGCCCGATACAGGGACTGGACCAGGAACGGGTAGGAGGCGTCCTGGATGTGCGCGGTGCCCACGCCGCAGGGCCTGATCAGCTTGGCCGCGTACGGCCGCAGGTCGATCATGGCGCCGCCCTGGTTCATGTCCAGGCAGAACCGCATCCACGGATCCGCGAACCAGAACTGCTGGCGTTTGGACCCATACAAGATGTCCTTCCAGAGCGTGCATTCGGGGCGGTTATACGAACGACCTGCGCGGTACGCATCGGCGAACTCACTCAACGTGAGGTCTACGGCCTGGCCCTCCTTCTTGAGCCGGCCGTAGTAGGCCATTCCGTCCCGGTAGCTCTTCAGAAGGAAATCGCAGTCGGCTTCCCAGCGGCCGCTCTTGCTCATCCAGCCGGGTCCCACGAACATCATGTTGTAGGAGTAGCCGTTGTACTTCGTCATCGCCCGGTACTGATCCACGATGTTCATGAAGTACGGGATCTCGCGATCCTCGTACGCCATCCCGCGCAGGATGTTCTGGGGGTGGGTCCCGTAGTAGGAGCCCGGGCCGTCGAACGCGGCCATCAAATCGCGCGAGAGGTGTGGAACCGCAACGATCCCTATGTCGTCGGCCTCGTCCGATGCCGGACAGTGGATGTTGCGCTTGGATGGGATCCACGGATTCCATGGGCCGCCGTCGAGCAGCGTGTACCAGGAGTTGTTGGCGTTGTGGTATGCCTTGGGCCCCTCTTCCCAGCACGTGGCCACCGCGACCTTGATCATCGGATAGCGTTCTTTGATGTAGTTGACCAGCTCCGCGTCCATGTAGTAGGAGCCGGTCGAAGTCGGCAGGAAGCCGAAGACCTCCTCGAACTTGCCGAAAACCTCGTCGACGATCTTGCGCTTGTCTTCCATGGAGAAGAGCCAGATCGCCAGTTCCTTGGACGCGAACTTGTCGCGGAACTGGGCGCATTGCAGACCCAGGAAGGTCGAGCCGATCTCGTCGCCGAACTTCTCGTGGTCGGCCTTCGCGAGCGCCACCGCCTCAGCGTTGAAGAGGCTGGCGTATGTCATCTGGATGGTCGTGCGGATGCCGTTGTCGTGGGCGATCCGCTGCTGCGTTCGGAAGATGTCCAGCGACTCGCTGATGACGGCGCTGCGCCCGAGGTCTTCGGCCTTGCCCTCTTCGGCCTCCTTCTGGAGATACTCGGGAACCATTTCTGGCCGATGGACCACCGTCAGGTAGAAGGTCGACATTGCGAGTCCCTTGTTGGATGCGTCTGGAGCGTTGTCGCGGACGATCTCGTCCGGGCGCGGGATCTGCCGGCCGGCCGTCGCGGAATGATGATAGTCAGTGGACGGTCTGTGACATGCCAAATAGCCCACCGCCCGATGGCGCGGTGGGCTCCGAGCAACCTTTCAGCTCTTTGTCAGGAAGTTCCCCGATCATGCTGTCGCCGTGCGGGCCTGTGCCTGTGGCCGGCGCCACCCGGCGTCCTGGGCGCGGAATCTGGTGAGTCCCGTCTCACCGGGAAGGTTCTGTTTGAGCTACCCGAAGCACGTTCGGGCGCCACGCCCGCCGGCGCTTTCCGACGTCGATCGATCCGCTGCTCGTCGCGTGACCCTCGCCCTGCCGGGCGCTCGCGCATCGGTTCGCGCCTTCGCTTCCGTCGCGGTCTTTGCCGGGACGCTGGCTATCGCCGCCCTGAACGAGCACGCGCCGCTCGACATCGAGCCGGGACCGCTCGGTTTGGCCCTGGCCGCGATCATGCCCCTGATCGCGGCAGTCGTGGCCGCGTACGCGGTGGAGCGGCCATGGCCGGCTTTCCTGGTCGTCTTGCTGCTGACCCCCCTCTGGGACGCCGCGCAGGTTTCGTGGGACGTGAGTCCGGTGTGGCACCTGGGGACGGTGCAGGTCGTTCTTCAGACCGTCTTCATCGTCGCGCTTGCGCTCGGCATCGTGCTCCGTGAGCGCGGAAGCCGCGGCGTCGCCGCCCCCGGCTCGGCTCCCGGGGCGTCATGGGACCCTCGTCCCGCGCCAGCCGCACGGGTTCGGGCGGCGGCCTTCGTCGCTCGAAACATCGGCTGGATCGCCACCGTGGCCCTGCTCGTCCTGGCGGCCCTCTCGACGCTTCGCTCGCCGGACATCGAGTCGAGCCTGACCGTCCTGATGCACGGCATCATCGAGCCGGTGGCGATGGGCGTGCTGCTACTGATCCTCGCCACCAGCCGTCGCCGGCTGGCTCTGGTGCTCGTAGCCGTGGGCCTGTCGGTCGCTCTGGGCGGCGCGATNNGTGGTGAGCGCGGCAGCGCTCTTCCTGACCTTCTCCAAGAGCGCGTATCTCGCGACCGCGGGCGGGATCGTCACGTTCTTCCTGCTGCTCGCCACCACCTGGCGCCGGCGCGCCTCGATCGTGCTCGTTTCGGTGGCGCTATCTGCGTTCGTGGTCCCGTGGCCGGCCCTGGTGCTGCAGGCTTCTCCGACACTGGAAAACGCGTACAGCGCGGTCATGATCAGGATGGTTGGGGCCAGCCGCTATTACTCGTGGAACCCGGCCATGCTCTCCGGCCGCGGCTCGCTGGTGGAGCGCCTGCTCGCGACCGAAGCGGCGGTCCATATGGCGGCCGACCATCCGATCCTCGGCATCGGCCTGGACCAGTTCAAGACCGACTACGTCGGCGGCTACAAGACCTCGCAGGCGCATCTGGCGCTCGACTCCGCACACACGTTCTGGCCGGAGGTCGCGGCCGAGCTGGGCATCCCGGCGCTGTTGGTCGTGGTTCTGATCTTCGCCTCTGCCATGCTGGCCCTGTGGCGCGTCTACCGAGCCCCGCCGGATCGGCTGACGCGGCTGCTGGCCCTGACTCTGCTCGCGTCGCTGGTCGCCTGGCTTCTGGTCGCCACGGCCTTCGCCGGCGACATGTACCGGCCCTGGCGCAACATGTCCTCCGACTTCGTGATGATGGCGATGCTGGTTGCCGCTGCCTTCGCGCTGTCGCGCGGAGCGGCCGGGCGGCGGCTGCCGGCTGAGCCCGAACCGGCGGTTTCCGCGAGCTATTAGTCGCTATCGACCGACCAGGACTCGAGCCCAGAAGGGCGCGACCGCGGCCTCGAGCGCCCCGCCGGAGGCGACCACCGAATCGCCGTTCAGCGCGTCGCTCCACACGCCGTCGCGCGGCGCCACGACCCAATGCGCCAACGATTGCCTCCGGCTACGCGCTAGAACCCGAGTTCGGCCAGGATTGCGTGCATGCGGCGCGCCGCGCGGCCGCGGTGGGAGATGCCGTTCTTGGCCTCGGCGGTCCACTCGCCGAGGGTCCGGCCGCCGGGCCGCTCGGCCACCGGCTCGAAGATCGGGTCGTATCCGAAGCCCCCGTTGCCGCGGGGCTCGGCCGCGATGCGGCCCTCCAGAGTTCCGTGCGAGAAGCGCACGGGGACGCCGCCCCGGGGCCCTGCGGCCTCGGGGAGTGCCAGCGCCAGGGCGCAGCGGTAGCGCGCCGCCCGTCGCTCCGGCGGCAGGCCCGCCAGCTCGCGGAGCAGCTTGACGTTGTTCTCCTCGTCCGTGGCGTTCTCGCCGGCNNCAGCTTGACGTTGTTCTCCTCGTCGGTCGCGTCCTCGCCGGCGTAGCGCCGCGTTCGGACACCGGGTCCGCCGCCGAGGGCGTCGACCTCGAGACCGGAGTCGTCGGCCAGGGTCGGCAGGCCGGAAAGCGCGGCGAAGAAGCGCGCCTTCTTGGCCGCGTTCGATTCGAACGTATCGCCGTCCTCGATCGCGTCGCCCGGAATGCCGGCGTCGTCGAGGCTGACCAGCCGTGTGGAAAGCGGGCCGAGCAGGTCGCGCAGCTCGCGCAGCTTGTGCGCCGACCGGGTCGCAACGAGCAGGCGCGACCGAGCCGTCCCGTCCGCCGTGGCTCGAGCCCTCACCTGCGCCCGGCTTGCTAGCGCTTGACCGAGGCGAGCGCCTCGGCCTGGGCGGCAAAAAGGCGCTCCAACCCGCCGGCCGCCATGTCGAGCATCCGGTCGACGTCGGCTCGTTCGAACGGTTTGCCTTCGGCCGTGCCCTGGAGCTCCACGTACCGCCCGGCGTCGGTCGCCACGATGTTGAAGTCCACGTCCGCCTTGGAGTCCTCGGAGTAGTCGAGGTCGAGGCAGATCATGCCGCCCAGAATCCCGACGCTGACGGCGGCCACGCGGCCGACGAGGCAGCGCTCCATGCCGTACGTGGTGAGGGCCGCCGCCAGGGCGACCCAGCCGCCCGTGATCGAGGCGGTGCGGGTGCCGCCGTCGGCGTTGATCACGTCGCAGTCGACGGTGATCGTCCGCTCGCCGAGCTTGGCCATGTCCACGACGCCGCGCAGCGATCGGCCGACCAGGCGCTGGATCTCGTACGTTCGCCCGCCGACCTTGCCCTTGGTGGCCTCGCGAATGTTACGTTCGGTCGTGGCCCGCGGCAGCATGCTGTACTCGGCCGTGACCCAGCCGGTGCCCTTGCCGCGGAGGTGCGGCGGGATCTTGTCCTCGATCGTTGCGGCGCACAGGACCTCGGTGCCGCCGAGCTTGATCAGGCACGAACCCTCGGCCCATTTCTGGACGCCCAGGGTCATCGAGATCGGGCGCAGGTCGCCTGGAAGACGCCCGTCGACACGCTTGAGGGGTTGAGCCCCGATGGTCATCGCTTCCTCTCCTCGCCGGTCGCCGACTTCTGGTTCGTTGCCGGCCGCTCCACGGCGGCGGCTCGCTCTTCGACCTTGGCAGCATCCCACAGCGCGTCTAGCTCGGCCAGCCCCAGATCGCGCAACTGGACGTTGCGCTCTCGGGCCATCCGCTCGACGCGACGGAACCGCGAGCGGAACTTGTCGGCCGCGCCGCGCAAAGCGTCCTCGGCATCCACGCCGTGCCGGCGGGCCAGGTTCGTGACGACGAGGAGTAGGTCGCCGACCTCCTCGCGCTTCTCCTGGGCCGTCGCGGCCGCCTCCAGCTCTGCCAGCTCCTCGTGGACCTTGTCCAGAACGCCGACGATGTCGGGCCAGTCGTAGCCTAGATGGGCCGCCCGTTCCTGCATCTCCTGCGCGGCGGCAAGAGCGGGCATGGAGCGGGACACGCCGTCCAGGGCGCTCTTGACCTCGGCCGGTTCGGCGGCCTCTCCCGCCGCCTGTTCGCGCTCGGTTCGCTTGATCTGCTCCCACTGCCGGTTGACGTCGCTCGCCGTGTTCACATGCGCGTCGCCAAAGACGTGCGGATGGCGGCGGACGAGTTTGCGCCCGATCTCGGCCTGGACGTCGGTCAGGTCGAATACGCCGGCTTCAGCCGCGAGCTGAGCGTGGAGGACGATCTGCAGCAGCAGGTCACCGAGTTCGCCCGCAAGCTCCGGCGTGGCTTCGTCGCCGATGGCGTCGTAGACCTCGTACGCTTCCTCGAGCAGGTGCTTCTTCAGCGAGGCGTGAGTCTGCTCGCGATCCCACGGGCAGCCGTCGGGGCGGCGCAGTCGATCGGCGATCCAGGGCAGCGCCCAGGGGCTGGCCGGGGCCAGCTCGGGCGCGACGGGGCCCAGGTACAAGGAGCCTTCGAGCGCCTCCGGCGAGAGCTCGCCGACGGTGGTCGCTTCCGGGAAGCCGATCCGGCCGACGAGATGCCCGGCCGGGTAGAGTCGGGCCAGCACTGCGAGGGCGGTCTGGTCCGCGGGAGCGTGCCGGCCCGGGAGCGGCGGCGCATCCACATCGGCGGGCACGGCGGCGTGCAGGACCCTGAGCGGCACCACCAGAAGCGGACGGGAGGGCTCGACAGGGAATGCCGCCAGGTGCTCCGGGGCGACGACTTGCAGACCTGCGGAGGCATCGAGCCCCCAGCGAATGCGGGCTTCGGCGACGAGCGCGTCGAGCACGTTTCCTTCGCGGCGCTACGGCGTGGCCGTGGGTGTGATCGCCGTCAGGCCGCTCGAGTCTGTCCAGGTGTTGGTCGCGGCCTCCAGATCGCTCAGCCAGCTGGCGAACACAGTCTGCTTGAGCGTCAGCTGCTGCGTGGCGTCGGGCGTCCTGGTCTCCTCGGCGAGAACCTTGAAGATGTAGTAGCCGTTGGCGTTCGAGACCAGCCGGGTGAGGCCGCCGACTGGAGCCTGGAAGATGGCCTGCTCGACGTCGGACGAGAGCTGGTAGTGCGTCACCCAACCCATATCGCCGCCGTTCGTGGCATCGGCCGTTTCCGAGTACTTGGCGGCTTCGTCACCGAAACTGGTGCCGGTGTTGATCCCGAGAACTGCGTCGGCGATGCGCTGGGCCGGGCCCGGCCGAACGCCCTGGAAGTCGACGACGACGTAGCCCAGCGTCGGCTCCAGAATGGGGGCCAGGAGTCCGGGCGCCAGACCAGCCTTGAAGATCGCGGCCGGGACGGCCGTCATTCCCAGCCCTGACTGGCTGGATGCATCGCCCGTGAACATGGTCTGGGGCAGCCACGGGAGATCGCCTCCCTGGGTGGCGACATACGGGTCGTCGTTGGTCGTGGTGTCCAATGCCAGCTTGGCGAACTGGGTTATGTCCTGCTGGAGGGCCGCATATGCGGTGTCGGCGCGCGTCTTGGCTTCGGTCCACGCCGGGTCGGACGAGTCGACGCTCGAGGCTGAGGAGGTGTCGTGATTAGGGGCGAAGATCATCAGCTTGACCTTGGCCTCAGGCCCATCGCCGAGCTGGCTGTAGCCGGCCGCGACGTGGATCTCGAGGACGTGGCGGCTGGCCGTTGACCCGGTCACGTACTGGCTCTCGATCGACTTCTGGATCGCGGCCTTGATCGCTTCCGCCCGCGCGGCATTTCGGTAGTCGCCGGAGTTGGAGGCCGAGTCGACCGCGTCCTTCCAGCCTGAGTCCACGAATGCCGGGATGATCTGCGTGACGGTGGCGAAGCGATATGCGCCGTCGGTGCCCTTGAACATAGCCGTGATGTCGTTGACGTTCTTCAGGTCGAAGATCGCCTGGGCGAAATCGGGATCCAGGCTCAACGCGGACTGGGCGGACAGACCCAGGTCGCCGGTGGAGCTGGCGGCGCCGCCCGACTGCGAGGACGTGAAGACGTCATCCCACTGGGCGCCCGCCTTTATCTCATCCAGATAGGCCTGGGCCTTGCCCTGGGCGGCGGCAAGCTGGTCGCTCGTCGCGACAGCCGACGGCGGCGTCACTTCCGGCGCGACACCGATGACCTTCACGTGGCGTAATTCCGGCAGCGTCCCGTCCTTGACGATCTGGGCGTCGATATCGGCATCGGTCACGGACACGTTGTGCTTGTCCGCGTATTGCGCGAGCGTCAGGTTCTCCTGCAGCTGCTTCAGCGCGTCGGAGTACAGCTGAGTCGGATCCTCGGCGGAAGTGATGCCACTGGTGAGCGTCCCGTAGTCATCCGTCGACAGCTGGCCCTGATTGCGCAGGGTGTCGTAGTCCGCGAGAATCCGGTCGTCACGGGCCTGGCCGACGGCGGCCTCGGCGCGCACGGTGTCCTTGCTGATCGCGACGCCCCCCGCCGAACCAACGGCCGTGCCGTGATCCGAATACCAGTTGGCGAACAGCACTCCGCCGAGAAGGGCTACCGCGGCCAGGCTGGCGATGCCGAAGGCGGCATTCAGGACGATCGCGCGCCGGGTATCCACCTGGCGGGTGCGGCGGCGCGTGGGCTTCGTGGCTGGGGGCCGAAAGGTCATCTGGGTGTCCTGGTGCTGGCTGGCCCCGGCAAGGCACGCCGGGGGTGACGAGGCCGTATGCTACCGCATTCCGCCACTCGACCTGAGGACGGCGCGGCCACGCGCAGACCCACGAAGATCTTGGCGCCTCCGGCGCGGCCCGATCCTGAAAGCGGCCTGTGTGCCTCAGTTGCCGGCACGGCCTGCCCTTCGCCTGTGAACCAGCCGATCGACCACGGCGTGGTAGGCGACAGCCTGATGAGCCCAGCTGAGCTCATCGACGCGCCTGGCGGTGCGTTTGACGCGTGCCTCGCGATCCTTCACATCGTCGACGAGGTGCATGATCGCGGCGGCCAGCGAGTCCGGGTCACCGGGCTCGTACAGCGAGAGAGTGTCCTGCCCGAAGTAGAGCTCAACGGTCGGCAGGCGTGTGGCGGCCACCGGCTTCTGCATGGCGCCGTATTCGAGGACTTTGGTGGAGAGGCCGACCTCGGAGTAGGAGTCGAGGCGCGTTGCCGCAATGCCGATGTCGGCACCCGCGATGGCGGCCGCGACGGTGTCGATGGGTATGCGTCCGGGCATCTCCAGGCAATCCGCCAGGCCCAGCTCCTCGGCCAGGGCCTTGAGCGAGTCCTCGGCGTCGCCGCGCCCGTAGAACGTGGCCACGACCCGCAGCGAAGGGCGGTCGCGGCGCAGAGCGGCCATGGCGCGCAGCACGACGTCCAGCTCGTACGTGGGCGTGATCGCGCCCGCGTACACGAGGCGGAGCACGCCGTCGGCCATGAACTTGCGGCGCGGATGGGCGGCCGGCGAGAAGAGCCGCAGGTCCGGGCTGTTCATCACGACGGTGAGTCGGTCGGGATCCGCGCCGCGCTTGCGGAGCCGCTCGGCCAGCGGCTCGTTGACGGTCAGCAGCTCGTCGGCCAGGCCGATGGACAGCCGCTCCTGCAGGAGCAGCAGCTTGTATGAGATCGGGTTGGCGGCCTTGGGGAAGCGGCCCCGGAAGAACTCCGGCATGGCCTCGTGTAGGTCAAGCAAGACCGGGACTCCGACCATCTTGAGCGGCAGCGCCGCGAAGACCAGGTAGTCGGGCAGGGTGTGGACCTGGACCATTCCGTAATGGCGGCGGCGCTGGGCTCCGGCGGCGGCGAACATCGCCCGTACCAGGAAGATGCCGTACTCCATCAGGTACACCGGCAGGCCGGCGCCCTGGTGACGGCGGACCGGGAGCCGGCGCACGTTCACGCCTTCGAGCACGGCGGCCCCCGGATCTCCGGGATGCTGGAGACCGATCACGTCGACCTCCCAACCGGCCGCGACCAGCGACTCGGCTTCACGGCGAACGCGCGGATCTTCCTCGTAATAGGCATGGACGATCATGCAGATCGGCCGGCGCTTCCCCGGGGCGCTCACGCTCCCACCTCGACGGGTCTTTCCGCCGACGAAAGCGCGGCTGAGATGCGCTCCGCGGCCCCGGCTCGCACGAGACGAAGGCCGGCGGCGCGGTCCGTTGCCTGTCGAGCCGATTGCTCTTGCGGTGCGCGAGCGTCGAGCTCCCGAACGGCAGCCGAACGATCGAGCCCCACGAGCACGGCCGAACTGTCGCGTCCACCAACGGTTTCGACCCATTCGGTCGTGTCGCGGAGGACCAGGCACGGCACGCCCAGCCAGGCCGACTCACGCTGGATGCCGCCCGAATCCGTGAGTACGGCGGCGGCGTGCAGCTGCATCGCAAGCGAGGTGCGATAGCCCTGCGGCTCGATGACGATGACATTTGGCGGCAGGACGATGTGGGCGGCCTCCAGCGCTGCCCGTGTTCCGGGATGGAGGGCCAGCACCACCGGCCGGTCGGGTGTGGCGACCGCATCGAAGAGCGCCGTCCAGGCCGCCATCGCCTCGGGGCTGCGGTTCTCGGCCCGGTGGACAGTGGCGAAAAGGAAGCGGCCCGTGGAGATAGGCAGGTTCAAGCGCGAGGCGATCGCCGCCAGCACTGCCGGGCCCCGAACCTCGGCCGAGACTCGAGCCGCCAGATCGAGCATCAGGTCGCCGACCTCGAGCACGCCGTCGGTTATTCCCTCGGTCGCGAGATTGGCCACGGCGGCCGGCGTCGGGGCGAAGAGCCAGGTTGACAGATGGTCGGCCACCACGCGGTTGAGCTCTTCGGCCATGCGGCGGTCGAAGCTGCGCAGGCCCGCCTCGATGTGCGCCACCGGTATGCCGAGCTTGGCCGCCGCCAGCGCCCCGGCCAGCGTGGAGTTGGTGTCNNTCCGGCCGCGCCAGGCCCAGCTCGGCGAAGAAGTTGCCCGCCATGACGTCGTCGTAGTGCTGGCCCGTGTCCACGAAGATGTCCTCGTGGTCGCGGCGCAGCGCCGGCTGGAGGGCCGCGGCCTTGATCAGCTGCGGTCGCGTTCCGACGACGCTGACGATGCGCACCGTCGGCGACCTACACGTGAGCGGCGGCTCGGCGCCGCGTGGCGGCCTGAACCCCGATCCCGAAGTAGCGGACCGAAGCAGGCAGGTCGATCTCGCGCAGGCTGTTCCGCCCGTCGAAGAGGACTTCGAGCTTGGGGAAGAGCGAGAAATCCAGCGACTGCCACAGCTTGTCGCCGGTCTGGGTGACGATTGCCCGGAACGGCGCGGAGTCGCCCCAGTGGTAGGGCTTCGCGCAATCGCGCTCTATTTCCGCATCCGAGAGGAGCGGGTCGTAGGCCCAGACCTCGGCGCCGTGGAAACCGAGGCGATCGATCAGCGGCAGGGCTCGGGAATAGGCGAGCTCTTTGACGTTTTCGCGGTAGGTCAGGCCCAGGACGAGGATAGGGGCGTCGTCCAGGCCGCCGAGCTGCGTCTCGATCGTCTTGATCACCGAGCCGAGGACGCCGTCGTTGGTCCGGCGCGAGGTGGCCACGACCTCCAGATCCGGCGCGCGGCTCAGCAGCAGGTGCGGGTAGACCGGGATNNCCGGCGCGGTCGGCGAAACGGGCGAACTCGTTGGCCAGGGCGATGTTGACGTCGCGGTAGGTCGTGTCGGCCAGCTTGCTGAACTCGGCCGCCTCGGCGCCGCTCATGGCCACGATCTCGGCGTCCAGAACGGAGTCGTAGAAGACCGCCGCGCGCCGCGTGGATTCCGGACCGACACCGCCNNGCCGCCTCGAGACGCGGCAGGAAGCGGCCCCGCGTGTCCCCGACGGGGAGAGTGGTCTCGAAGATTACGGTCAGGCCGGGATGGACGCCGCCCAGGATCGACTCCACGGCCGAATCCATGAAGCGGTAGTCCGGCTGGTGGGCGTCGTCGAGCATGACCGGGACGATCAGCACCGCCACGTCGGCCTGGCGAACGGCCGCGGCCGCATCAGTGGTCGCGCGCAGACGACCCGCGGCGTGGACTTCCGCCACTCCCTCGGCCAGGCCGGGCTCCTCGGTCACGTGCGAGCGGCCGGCGTTGATCGCGGCCACGACGTCGGGGATGACGTCGACGGCCGTCACGTCCCAGCCGTGGCGGGCGAACTGGACCGCGAGGGGCAGGCCCATCTTGCCGGCGCCGACGACGACGGCCCGTCCGACTGTGCCCGCCTCGCCCGTCCAGGGCGTGACGGATCGTGGCCGGCCGTGGGCGCAGGGATTGATCGGGGGCGTGATGGCGCCGCCCAGGAAGCTCGGTACGCGCGAGGGGATTGAGACGATTGTCATTCGGCGTTCAGCCTCGAAGGTAGGTCCGACAGATCGATTGGGCGGCGCTCGGCCGCGGAGGTCAGCAGTGCGTTGGCGAGGCCGACGGCCCACAGTCCGTCTTCGCCCGGCACGTACGGTCGGTCGCCGGTCCGCAGGACCCGGACGAATTCGTCCAGCTGGGCCCGCAGCGGCTCGACGCTGACGACGGGAATCTCGGCCACTTCACCGGTGAAGGTCGTGGCGTAGCCGGCGATCATCAGGGGCCGCTCGACGTTGGACCGGGTGAAGGTCAGCCTCTGGGTCAGGTAGTCCAGCTCGAACATACCCTCCTCGCCGACGGCCATCAGGCTGCGGCGCTTGGCGGGGGTCAGCCAGTCCACGTCGAGGAAACCCGTGGCACCCGACGGAAAGTGCATCAGCCCGAAGGTCAGGTCCTCGTGGGTGGCGTGGATCCGCTGGGCGGTCTCGGCGTAGACGCGGATCGGGCGCTCGCCGGCGATCCAGGAGAGCATGTCCACGTCGTGCGTGCCGAGGTCCACGGTCACGCCCACGTCGCGGATGCGGGCCGGGAAGGGACCGGCCCGGCGGCTGGTTATGGCGTAGATCGTAGACAGCCAGCCGGCTCGCAGCAGGCGGCCCATCTCCAGGACCGCCGGGTTGTAGCGCTCCACGTGGCCGACCTGGACCCGGACTCCGCGCTTGCGTGCGGCGCTGACGATCGCGATGGCGTCGTCCACCGTAGCCGCGAGCGGCTTCTCGACCAGGACGGGCAGGCCCCGCTCGATGGCGGCCAGGGCCAGGGCCAGGTGGTTGGTGGTGGGCGCCGCGATGACTACGCCGTCGAGGTCGGCCTCGGCGATCATCGCCAGCGGATCGGCGAAGCCCCTGGCGCCGGTCTGGTCGACCGCGGCCGACAGGATCTCGGCGCTGGGGTCGGCCACCGCCGCGAGAACCGTGTCGGGATGGTTCGAGATGACCCGCAGGTGGTTGCGGCCCATCGAGCCCAGCCCGGCCAGTCCGAGCCGCAGCGGCGCGGTCACTGCCGGCGCTCGCCCGCCGCGGCCGCGTGGCGTCCGACCGATGTTCGGAGCGCGGCGATGACCTGGTCCTGCTCGGGCTCGGTGAGGCCTGGGTACATGGGCAGTGACATGCTGGTCGCGGCTGCCGCGTCGGTCACCGGCAGTTCCGCCTCGATGCCCATCTCCAGCACGTACGCTGCCTTGTGGCAGGGGATCGGGTAGTAGATGCCGCAGATGACGCCGGCTTCCTTCATCTCGTCGACGATCTGATCGCGAGCCGCCCCGACGCCCAGCGTGTACTGGTGGTAGACGTGCGTTCGGCCCTCGGGGCAGACCGGCAGCTGGATGGGCAGGTCGGCGAAGGCCTCGTCGTAACGCCGTGCGATCGCCTGGCGGCGGGCCGTGTTCCTCTCCAGCTTGTCGAGCTGTACGAGCCCGATGGCCGCGGCGATATCCGTCATACGGAAGTTGTAGCCGAGGATCTCGTGGTGGTAGCGCTGACGCATGCCCTGATTGCGGTACATCCTGACCCAGTCGGCGAGGCGGTCATCGTCGGTGTTGATGAAACCGCCCTCGGCGGTGGTCATGTTCTTGGTGCCGTACAGGCTGAAGGCCGCCGTGCCGAAGCTGCCGGCGCGCCGGCCACGGTAGAGCGCTCCGTGAGCCTGGCACGCATCCTCGACGACCACCAGCCCGTGGCGGTCGGCAATCGCCTGGATGGCGTCCATGTCGGCGATCACGCCGAAGAGGCTNNAGAGGATCGAGCTGATCGTCGCGTTGAAAGTGTGCGAGACGGTGATCACCTCGTCGCCGGGCCCAAGGCCGAGACCGGCCCAGATCGACATCAGGGCGACGGTGCCGTTCGACATGGCGACAGTGTGCTTGCTGCCGCAGAACTTCGCCCACCGCTCCTCGAGCTCGGCGACCTTGCGGCCCCCGGCGATCATGCCGCTGGCGAGGACTTCGGCGACGGCGGCCGTCTCCTCGGGGCCGAGATCGGGGCGGGCGGGAGGGATCATGCTGGGACTCCTCGGTTCGAAGCGGGCCTCTCTTCGAGGGCGCCGCTCTGCGGGTTGAAGGCGTATCCGCGGCCGCAGCGTGGGCAACCGAGGGACGCATCGGGGGTGGGGTTGGGGGTGGCGGGATGGCCAGTCGAGTCGTCGAGGCGGGCGCCGCAGGCGCACACCCAGCCCAGGCGGCGGGCTGGGTTGCCGGCCACGAGCGCGAAGTCGGGGACGTCGCGCGTGACGATCGCGCCAGCGCCGACGGTGGCGAAGCGGCCGACTCTGGTGCCGGCCACGACGACGGCGCCGGCCCCGATCGAGCAGCCGTCCGCCAGCTCGATCGGGCTGACCGTCCAGTCGTCGGCGCGGGCCAGCTCGCCGGTGGCAGTGATCGCCCTCGGGTAGCGGTCGTTGGTCAGGATGGCGCCGGGGCCGATGAAGACACCGTTGCCGACCGACACGCCGTGGTAGACGAGCGCCCCATTCTGGACCTTGACCCGATCGCCCAGATGCACGCCCTCGTCGATGAAGGCGTCCCGGCCGATGACGCATTCCGCGCCCAAACTGGCTCCGTTTCGAAGCACCGCGCGGTTCCACACGCTTGTCCGAGGCCCCACCGAAACGCCGGCTTCGATGTCCACGGAGGCATGCACCCGAGCAGTGGGATCGATCACGAAGAACTCCTGTAACAGAACGGAGATCGACCGAGGGATCTCACGGGACGCCGCTCAGCAGGCGATTNNAGTATACCGGACGGCCTCCCGGCGAGCCGGAGGCAAGCGCCCGTGGAGGCCGGCTTTTCCACCGAAAGGCCGAAACCGGCTCGACTCAGCCGCGCTTGCGGCGTGCCAGAAGCCCGACTCCGAGGGCGAGGGCGGCTCCGATTGCCAGCGCTCCGCGCCAGTCAAGGACCGTTCGAACGTCGCCCTCGACCCGGCGCGCGATCAGGATGAACGTCCCCGACTGCTTTTCGAGAGTCACGTTTCCGGCCACGATGGTCTGGGCGCCGCCCTGCCTGATGTGGACGTCGCGAGCGAGGACGGCTCGGGCGTAGCTCTGCTTGAGCTCGACTTCCCCGGCCACCGCCAGGCCTACCGCTCCGAGCTCGACCGAGACGCGCTCGCCGTGGGCGACGCCCACGCCGCCCAGCCGGACGGCGATGTCGTCGGCTTGAGCCCGACCGATGCCGCCCATCTCGACGGTGATGTCCTCGGCGGAGGCAGCTCCGATGCCGCCCTGGCGGACATGGATCGAGTCCGCTTCCACTTCCGCCACGCCCGACTGCGTCAGGTTGACCGTCGTGGCCCGGACGGGTGCTGGTGTCGACGGTGCAGCGGAGGTTGGCGCAACCGGCGCCGCCGACGTGAGGGCGGTCGCGGCCTTGGGGGCTGCCGGCTTGCGGGCCGCCGGCTTCGGCGCGGCGGCGACTTTCGACGCGGCCGGCTTGCGCTCGGCCGGAGGGGCCTCGGCATTCCGTCTGGGCCGCGGCGCCGATTTCGGCTTATCGGCGGGTTTCTCGCTCGGCTGGTCGTTCATCGCAATCCTCTTGTGCGCGCGCCGGTCGCAGTTCCGACCGATCGGGCCACCGCTTCCGGCTCAGCCTACAGCGACTCGCCCCGCCCCGCGAGGATGCATTTAGCCGGCGACCCCGGTGTTCCGATCCTCGCTCGACGCCGGCGACGCCTCGACCGTCAGCGGTAGTAGCCCAGGATGTCCACGACCACCTGTGTGGTCGATCCGCGGGTGCCGCCGAACGTTATGGCCAGGCTGCCGCCAGGCCCGAGAAGGCTGACGAAGCCGTTGGCCCGGTTGTCGCCGACGGGGAAGTTGAGGGTCGATGTGGAGCTGGACTTGGCCGGTCCGGCCGACAACCAGCCGGCGGAGGTCTGGCCAGTAACTGTGAGGTTGCCCACGACCGCCACGGCGATCGGATGCACGAGCACCTGCCCGCTCACCGCGAACGGCGCCGTGCCTCCAGTCTTGAGTGGCCCTTTGAATCCCAGAGCGATGCGGCTGTCGACGACGCGGCCGGGCGTCAAAGGCACAAACGTCGCCCCCGACAGACCGGGCACGAAGTAGCCGGTCACGTCGAAGATGAACTGCGCGGTGGTCTTAGCCTTGCCGACGTACTCGACCTGCAGCTTCCCGCCGGAGAGTGGCACCGTCACGTTGTTGGCCCGCGTGTCGCGGAGCGGGAAGTTGAGAGTCGAGGAGCTCGGCGGCACGCCCGAGACGATGGCCGGCGCGACCGTGACGTAGCCGGCGCCCGTCTGCCCCGTCACCGTGGCGTTGCCCGTCACCGCAATCGCGTTGGCTGGAACGGTGGCGAGCCCCGTGACATTGAAGGTGGCGACCTTGCCGGCGGCAAGGGGCGCGGCGATGCCCTGCTTGACGCGGCTATCGACGATCCGGGTCGGAGTCACCGGGAAGAAGGTCGCTCCGTTGGCATCTCTCACGAAATAGCCGGTGAGGTCGAAGACCAGGTGGACGGTGCCCTTCCCGGTCGAACTCGAGTAGATGGCGCTCAGGCTGCCGTCAGCCGCCAAACCGAGGGTCACGCCGTTGGCCCGGTTGTCGCTCGTCTTGAAGTTGATCGTCGAGGAGGTGCCGCCGATCGAGGAGCCCAAGCTCACATACCCGGGGACGGTGGCCTGCGTCACGGTCAGGTTGCCGGTGACGGCCATGGCGTTGGCCGGCACGCCTGGGACGACGCCGGCGATCGGGAGCGACCTGGCCTTGCCGGCGGCGAACGCTCCGGTCAGGCCGACGGCGCTGCGCGTATCGAGCACTCGGAGCGGCGCCAGCGGGTAGTAGGTGCCGCTGGGAGTCGTGTCGATCACGGCGGCCAGCTGGCCCATCTGCCAGCTTCCGAACGGCGCAGCCGATGGCGCGTAGAAGGTCGTGCCGCCCTTCGTTCCCGATACCTGGATCAGATACTGGCCGTCGGGCAGGGGCGTCGAGCCGCTCAACGCGCCGGTCCAGGTGTACGACTGCGCCCCGGCCACGAGGGGCCCCAGATCGATGGTCCCGGCGACGGTCTCGTCGGCCCGGTAGATCGTCAGCGTGGCGTCGTCGAAGGCCGTCGTGTCGACCCAGGACAGCGGCAGAGTGTCGTGGATTCCGTCAGCGTCGGGCGAGAAGACTTTGCCGCGGTCGATGCCGGTGCCCGAAGGCATCATGCCCGCCACGCCGACGGAGTAGTCGGTGATCCCGGCCGCGACGGCTGTGGAGTTGGGCGGAGTGATGGGCACGACGTAGTTCGTGGTCGCGTTCGAGACTTCGACCCATGGTCCCGGGAAGAGCGGCGCCACAGCGTTGACGGCGGCATATGGACCGGTGACCTGGTACCACGTGCTTCCGTCGCCGGGATTGGCCGGTCCGCCGATGACCTGCAGGACAGTGCCCTTGGGCACGTTGACCAGCACGGTGGACGTGGACGAGGGCGTTTCCATCTCGTTCTCGGACGCGGCCGCGACGGAGACGAAGCCGTTGATGGCGAACGAGGGCGAGGCTGTATAGGTCGACGTGACGTCCCACGGTCCGACGTTCCCGACACCGTCGGTGGCCCTTACGCGGAACGAGTAGTTGTGGCCGGATACGCCCTGGAAGTCGTCGCCCGTCTCGGTGATGCCGGTGAGCCAGGCCGTGAATGGGCCGCCGTCGGTGGAGACCTGGACGTCGTAGCTGGCGATGCCGTTCCAGTCGTCCTGGCCGGTCCAGCTGACCGGGAATCCCTCGCTCGTCTCACTTGCCGGCAGGTTCACGATGCCGACCTTGGGCGGGGTCTTGTCGTTCAGGAACTTGGCCGCGATCAGATTGGCCATCTCCGGATGCCCGGCGTCGTACCCGAGCGCCCAGATGCCCATGCCGCGCAGGTTCCAGTAGTTGATCATGTCGTACTTCACGCCCAGCGACTGAGCGTCGTCGTAGTACAGCTCGCGCCAGACCTGAGGGCTCCCGGCCGGGCAGGTGAGCTGGTAGGTCGTCCAGGCCGACTGCTCGATGGAGTCGTAGTTGCGGCCGTTGGCCGCCGCGAGCAAGGCCGCCTGAGCAAAGAAGACAGAGGTGGGCGAGATGCACGAGGTGGCGACGACTGTGCCGTAGGGTGCGTTGGTCGTAGTCGTCCAGGCGATGCCGTAATACGGCAGGCCCAGGATTATCTTCGAGACCGACGTCCGCTTCTTCCAGGCGTTCACGACACTCGTGAGGTCGTAGACAGGTTTGGGGCTGGTCAGCGGGTCGATCGACCCGGCCTGGCTCGAGTCGCCGGTCCGGAAGTCGTAGCCCATGATGAAGACGGCGTCGGCCGCTCCGGCCGCGGTCAGGCCCGCCACGTCGTAGTAGCCGGTGGCCCCTGTGCCGCAGAAGGTCAACTCATAGCCCGCGTGCTGCGCGTCCAGGTCGGCTCGAAGGGTCTGGACGAAGATCCGGTAGTCGCCTTCCTGCGAGGAAGCGATCGGCTCGAAATCCAGGTTCACGCCGTCCGCGCCGCGCTGGACGACGGCGGCGGTGATCTGGGCGGCGGCGTTGTTGCGGTTCGTCGCGTTCCCGAGCAGCTGGACCTGCTCGTTGAGCTCCGAGTCCGACCAGGCGAACTCCTCGATGGTGAGCGCGACGCGGGTGCCGTGAGCGTGGGCGTTATTGATCACGTTGGTCATCCAGGAGCTCGTCCAGCCGGACCAGTTGGATCCCGTCTTCTGGAGGTTGCCGTTGCCGTCGACGCCGACGCCGAAGTAGGCCACCGTGGAGAGGATGTCGTAGTTGAGTGTCGGTCCCGCTACCGCCTCCCAGTACGGCAGGAAGCCGTAGACCTCGCGTCGCAGCACGTTGGCCGCGGGGACTACCGGGCCCTGGGCCGGCGTGGTCGATGACGATGTGGTGTCGGTGCTCGAGGGAGCGGAACTGGGCGCTGCCACATCGTTGGCGGCCCAAACCGAGCCTGTCTGGCTCGCCGCCATCGAACGTCCCGAAGCGGTCCCGGCCGGCAGGGCCACCGGCAAACGGCCGTCGACTTCGGTCGTGTCACCGACGCGCGGCCGGTACGGAACCGTCACGGCATCGCCTGGGACGAAATCGGTGGGGTCGTTCTGGTGGTCCAGGGACTCCTGGTATGAGATCGACGTTGCGCCCGGCGCGGCCCCGGAGCCGTCCGAGGTTACGGCAGTCGGATCGGCGGCGGCCGCCGGCCGTGGGCCAGGCAATCCCGGTCCGAGCGTCATGGCTGCGCCGAGCGCGACCGCCAGCGCCACCGGCGCGAATCTCCTGGACCGCCCCCCGGCCTTGTGGTAATCCGCCGACCGGAACGGTGCCGAGTCGTTGATCATCACGACCTCATCCGATGCCCGGTTTCTTCAGCCTCGCGTTGCCGCGATGGGTGGAGGCCCTGGCCTGGCTGCGCACAAGCGCCCGGCATGAGCGCCCCGAGCGGGCACCACGGTACGGTCCGGACGCGGCTTGCGCCTATCGTTCCTTCGTCCCCCTGGAGCAATGGTACCGTCGAGTCGGGTGCGGTGCGGTTAGATAGTGCCGGGCCGCTGATCAGGAGCCCAGGTAGTAGCCGGTGATGTCGAGCAGCAGGTCGGCCTGCCCGGCTGGGGCCACGTAGATGACCTGGAGGCTGCCGTTCGATGCCAGCGGGACGGTAGCCCCGTTGGCGCGGTTGTCACGGGTGGGGAAGTTGAGGTTGGAGAACTGGGTCGATTTGTCGACTGTCGGCCCGAGCGCCGCAAACCCGCCGCCAGTCTGTCCCGTCACCGTCAGATTGGCCGTGATCGCGACGGTGCCGCTGGGAGCGACGCCGGGCCCGGTGATCTGCAGCGTCTTGGCGACGCCGGCGGAAAACGAGCCTGTGACGCCGACATTCGTCCGGGAGTCCATGACCCTTACCGGCTCCATTGTGTTCAGGAGGGCCCCGCCGGAGCGGGTGAAGTAGCCGGAGATGTCCAACACCATGTTGACGGTCGAGCTGGTGGACGCGCTGATGTAGACGGCTGAGAGAGTCCCGTCGGCATTCACCGGAACGACGACGTTGTTGGCCCGGACGTCTCCTCTGGGGAAGTTGATCGTCGACGTAGCCGGCGTAGTGGTCGGGTCCGGCCCAAGGGAAACGAAGCCGCCCACGGTCGGCTTGACGACGGTGAGGTTTCCAGTGACGGCAACGATTCCTGAACTGGGCAGGCCCGCCACACCGGCGATCTGGATCTTTTGGGACGTGCCCTCCACGAATGCCCCGGTGAGGCCCGGGACGCCAGATCCGGTGCGCGTGTCCATGACTCGGTGCGGCCCGTAGGCGACGTAGCCGGCACCACCGGTTCCGGTCAGGAAGTAGCCGGTCACGTCGATGATCACATGGACGACGGCGCCGGCCGCGGCTCCGTACCAGGCCGCGACGGTACCCTCAGGCGAGAGGGCGACCGTCACGCC
>PMIQ01000210.1 GCA_003157175.1 Chloroflexota bacterium | reverse complement strand
CTTCGGCATCGGCTGGTAGAGCGGCTGGCCGAGCAGCACAGCCTCGGCCTCGATCCCGCCGACGCCATAACCCAGCACGCCCAGGCCGTTGATCATCGTGGTGTGGGAATCCGTCCCGACCAGGGTGTCGGGGAAGGCGATTTCGCCCCCGTCCGAGTCGCGGCGGCGCGCGACCACCGAGGCCAGGTATTCGAGGTTGACCTGGTGCACGATGCCCGTGCCGGGTGGGACGACGCGCAGGTCGTCGAAGGCGGTCTGGGCCCAGCGCAGGAGCTGATAGCGCTCGCCGTTGCGCTCGTACTCGCGCTCGACGTTGAAAGCGAAGGAATCGGCGGTGCCGTAGCGATCCACCTGGACCGAATGGTCGATGACCAGATCCGCGGGCACGAGCGGGTTGACGCGGGCCGGGTTGCCGCCCAGCTCGGCCATCGCGTCGCGCATGGCCGCCAGGTCCACCACGGCCGGTACGCCGGTGAAGTCCTGCAGGATGACCCGAGCCGGCATGAACGGGATCTCCACTTCGGAGGTGGCGGCGGCGCCCGGCCGCCACGCGGCCAGAGCTACCACATCGGCGTCTCGCACGATCCCCTCGCCGGCGTGCCGAAGCACGTTCTCGAGGAGGATCTTGACCGTCACCGGCAGGCACGCCAGGTCGAGCGCAGGCTGCGCCGCCCCGGTCAGGGCGGAGAGCGAGTAGTAGTCCGGCAATCCGGGCCCGAGCGGGCCCCGGGCGCCGAACGGATCGCTGGCAGCCACGACTCCTCCTTCTACGAGCAACCTCTCGTTCGATCCGGCTGGCGAGGCCGAGGCGCCGGCGAGCACCCGAGCGAGCGCACGTGAAGGTGCGTGAGCGAGGAGCGCAGGCGGCAACGAAGGCATCGGCCAGCTGGCCGAACGAATTCCCCGGCGGGGGTGCGCCTCGGCCGCCAGGGACGCGCTACACTCGGCTGGGCGGTCGCCGCCCGCCGCGTTTCGACGCGATACGGCCGCGATCCGCCACCAGATGCAGGTCCGGCGCAAGGATAGCGCGAGTCCGCGGGACGGGGAGGAATGTCGCGTGAAACTGTGGCGCGACGGCGCAGGTCGAGGCACGGGTCGAGGCACGGGACGAGACTCGGCCGGGGATCGTGGCGAGGGCATCCGGCGGCCGGACGGCGATACCGGCGAGAGCGGGAGTTCCCCCGCCGGCCAGGATTCGCTGCGGCCGGCCGAGCCGGGAGGCGGCATCGGTCGCCACCGCCACGGCGACTTGATCCACGCCCACATCGAGCCGCACCCGCATCAGCATGGCGGCCAGGGGGCGCCCAGCGTCGGCATCGTCGGGGCCGGGCCAGTCGGTACGGCGCTGGGAGTGGCGATAAGCCGCGCCGGCTGGCCGGTGGTCGCGGTCGCCAGCCGCGACGCCGGCCAGCGCGAGCGGTTCCGCCGCCTGGTCCCAGGCGCCCGCGCTTTCGCGGAGCCGGCCGCCATCCTCGACGAAGTCGAGCTGGCCATCCTTGCCGTGCCCGACGACGCCATCCCCGCGGTCGTCGACTCGATGCGTCTGTACAGCGGCCAGGCCCTCGTCCACACCAGCGGCCTGCTCGGCTCCGAAGTTCTCCAGCCCGCCACTGCCGCAGGAAGCCAGATCGGCGCCTTCCATCCGCTCGTCTCGTTTACCTCGGATGTGGAGCGGTCCGTCGAGGCCATAAGGGGCGCGACGATCGCCCTCGAGGGCGACGATCGCCTTCTGGGGTTGCTCGCCGACCTCGCCGAGGCGCTCGGCGCGGTGCCGGTGCGCCTGCCGCGCGGCAGCAAGCCGGCCTACCACGCGGCCGCCATACTGGCCTCGGGCGGTCTCGTCGCCCTGCTCGACGCCATCGTCACGCTGGGCGCCGCGGCGGGGATGGACGAGCGCGGCTCGCTCGCCGTCTACGGCCGCCTCATGGAGCAGACCCTCGCCAATGCGCGCGCGATCGGCGTCAACGCCGCTCTCACCGGTCCCATCGCGAGGGGCGATGCCGGTACCGTCGAGGCCCATCTCGCCGCGCTCGAGCGCCTTGCTCCGGACGCCGTGGAGCTTTATCTGGCGGCCGCCCGAAGGGAGCTAGGGCTCGTGGAGGACCGGCGCACCCTGTCACCGGCGCAGCTGGAGCGTGTGCGGGCCGCGCTTGCAAAGCCTGCCTGACCAGGTACGATTGGCGGCATGCAGCACAGCATTGCGGCGAAGTACGCGGCCAGGCCCGCTGCCTGCTTCGTCCGGCCAGCCGGCCGCGAGCGGGAGCGGCGGCTCGGGCTTCATGCCAGCCTCAGCTTTCAGCGTGCGGCCACGCGTGTGACCATCCTGCGCCCTTCGCATGGCGGCCTGCACATGAGCGGCTGGCGGCCCGTGGTCTCGGTCCCGAAGGCACACCGCAGCGGTGTCATTCGCCCTGCAGTCACGATCTGCTGGACCGGCCTCGGCCGGCCGCGTGCCGAACGTCGGTCGATCCTCGCGCCGGCCCCGTGGCGAGGCTGACTGCGGCCACCGCGACATCCGCCGGCGGCATCGTAATTCGTTTCGCGGACACGATTCCGCAGTTCGTCGCCGGGCGCCGCAAGCGCGAGCGAGACGGCGCCACATGGACCCTCCCCAAAGGGACGCCGATCTTCGGCGAGACGCTGGAGGCGACTGCGCTGCGGGAGGTCACTGAGGAGACAGGTCTCCTCGTCCGGATCATCTCGCCCCTGGATGCGATCAGCTACACCTTCGTCCAGCGCGGCACGCGGATCCACAAGACCGTTCACTACTTTCTGATGGAGCCGATCGGCGGCAGCCTGGACGATCACGATCGCGAGTTCGAGGAGGTTCGCTGGGTCAGCTTCGAAGAGGCCCCGGTGCTGCTCTCTTTCGAGACTGAACGTTCACTCGTCGGCCTGGCGGCGGGGAAGCTGCAGGAGCTGCCGAGCGCTCCGCGCTAGTGCGCCGCCGGGAGCGTTCGAAGGAAACCCAGGTAATGGGAGGTCGACGTCGATGACCCAGGCAACGCAGACACGCGCCGGTCACGCGCCGCCGATCGCCGCTCTGACGAGCGCGGGCCGGGGCGGCGACGAGCCCTTGACGCAGCGCATCCGCATGGTCGGGGAGAGTGGGACGCGGGAGTCAGGGCAGGGATGAGCCGGCTGACCGAGCCAGATGCAAACGGCGATCGGCGGCCGCGGGCGAGAGAAGGGCTGCTCGAAACACCGCTGGCCGATCGCCACCTGGGACTGGGCGCCCGGATGGTCGAGTTCGCCGGCTGGTCGATGCCCGTCCAGTACGCCGGCATCCTCGAAGAGCACCGCGCCGTGCGAACCCGAGCTGGGCTTTTCGACCTGTCCCACATGGGCGAGCTCTTCGTAGATGGGACGGACGCGGCCAAGGCCCTTGGCTACGCCCTGGTCAGCGATCCGGCCGCGCTGCAGGCGGGCCGGGCCCAGTATTCGATGATCTGCTTCCCCGGAGGGGGCGTCCTCGACGATCTGATCGTCTACCGCCTGGGCGAGGACCGGTTCATGGTCGTCGCCAACGCGTCGAATGCGGCGGCGGTCAGCGACGCTCTCGCGGAGCGCATCGAGGGCTTCAGGGTGGTCCTGGACGACCGCTCCCTGGCAACGGCCCTCGTCGCCATCCAGGGTCCGCTGTCGCGTCAGGTCATGGCGCCGCTGACGGATCTGGCGATCGCCGATCTGCGCAACTACGCGATCGGCGACGGGCATGTGGCCGGCCAGCCGGCGCTCGTGGCCCGCACCGGCTACACCGGCGAGGACGGCTTCGAGGTCTTCGTGGACGTCGCCTCGGCCGGCCATGTCTGGGACGCGTTGATGGAGGCGGGCCGATCGGCAGGCGTCGTTCCGGTTGGGCTGGGCGCCCGCGACACACTGCGCCTGGAAGCCGGCATGCCTCTCTACGGCAACGAGCTCGGCGCCGACACGACGCCTTACGAGGCGGGCCTCGGTCGAGTGGTCAAGCTCGGCAAGGAGGGCGACTTCGTAGGCCGGGCGGCGCTCGAGAAAGCCGAGGCCGACGGCCCGCGCAAGAAGCTGGTCGGCCTGGCCGTCCGGGGCCGGGGGATCGCCCGCCACGGCTACGAGCTCTTCGCCGGCGACCGTCGAACCGGCGCCATCACGAGCGGGACGCTCTCGCCGACGCTTGGCGAGCCGATCGCGATGGCTTACGTAGCGCCGTCCGACGCGGAGCCCGGTACGATACTGGAGGTGAAGATCCGCGACCAGCGTGTCCCGGCGCAAGTCGTGGCTCTGCCGTTCTACCGCCGCACGACCTGACCGCGGCCCGGCATCCGTTCGGCAGGTCACAGCAACAGGAGCGGAGGCGAAGTTGGCTCAGGATCTGCGTTATACGAAGGAACATGAGTGGGTTCGAGTGGAGGGGGATCTGGCCATCGTCGGNNCGGCCGTTCCCTGGCCCAGTCCGACGCCGTCGGCGTGATCGAGTCGGTCAAGGCAGTGAGCGATCTCTTCGCCCCAATCTCCGGTGAGGTCGTGGAGGCCAACGCCGAGCTCACCACGAGCCCCGAGCTCGTCAACAGCGATCCGTTCGGCAAGGGCTGGATGCTTCGAATTCGCATCGCGGACGCGAGCCAGCTCGGCGCGTTGCTCGATCAAGCCGCCTATGAGGAGCTGACGCGCGAGGGCTGACATGATGGCCGGTCCCTCGTTCCAGGAGCTGAGTCGCCACGCTATGCCAACGGAGCTGAGTTGATGGCCTACGGCCCGCACACCCCCGAGGATCGCGCCGCCATGCTCGAGGCGATCGGCGTCGCCTCCGTGGACGAGCTCTTTGCCGACATCCCCTCAGCGCTGCGCGCCTCGGAGCTGAAGCTCCCGCCGCCCGAATCCGAAGCCGAG
>PMIQ01000229.1 GCA_003157175.1 Chloroflexota bacterium | reverse complement strand
CCCCATGGGCGTTGCCACGATTACGGGTCATGGGACGCAGCTGCCCGGCGGCATGCGCGCGTCCTCGATAGGCGAACGTGCTGGAGCCTGCATCCTGGACGCGTTGGTGGTTTCTATGCTCGGCATCATCCCGCTGATCGTCGCCTTCGCGACTGGGGCGGTCTCGCTCAACCAGCAGGCCCTGGATCAGTGGCAGGCGGGTCCGCCGCGGACCGACGCAGCTTTCGACATGCTGGGCAGCGCCCCGCACTTCTTCGTCACCGCGCCACTCATCAACGCCAATCTCGGCTTGGTCGCTGCGATCCTGGTCTTCTACATCGCGTTGACCGCGGCGTACTACGCCGGGTCGTGGGTCCGGAGCGGCGCAACACCGTGCCAGCGGCTGCTGAAGATCAACGTCCGCAGCAACTCGACCGGCAAGAAACTGTCCGCGGGCCAGGCTCTGACCAGATGGGCGGCGCTGTACGGGATCGCCTCCGCAACCTCGGTAGGCTCCATCGCCACCGCCGTCTCGATCATCCACGTTCTCGATTGGATGGCGAAGACGCCGACTGCCTGGTGGCTGACGACCCCATATCAGACCGCGAATGCCGTCCTCGGCGATGCACTCATCCCGATCTGGCTTGTCTGGATCGCCAACCTGTGGTCGATCGTTCTTCTGGTGACGGCTGCTGCTCACAGCCGCCACCGTGGTCTTCATGACCGCATCGCCGGGTCGCAGGTGTTGAGCCCCGGTCCGACAACTACCGCACGGGGATAGGCGACGCCGCCGGCGGATGTCGAAGATCAGCGCCACGATCCGGCGTGAGGGACCGGCCGGTATCCCCGGCCCCTCCCATCCCCTCACGAGCGGGTGATAGAGCCGCTCCTGCGTGCCGCTCCCGCGGCCGACTTGACGGTGTCAGACAAGGTGTCGGCCGGACGCGATGGTTGTCCAGCACTGAGAGGGTGCGACCTGTCCAAAGCGGGCGAGATCCGAATCCTGCAGACGGACTACGCGGACGCGGGCTCCGCAAACAGAGCCAAGTAGGGCGAGTAGCGGAACACACGGTTTCGGTGGTAGCCAGTCACTTCAACGAGCACGCCTCGCTCCTCGAAGGCAGCGGCGAGCTTATTGGCAGTGGGCCATGACACGCGCAGCGCTTTGACGGCCGCCTTGATATCGAGCATCGGCTGGCGATACAGGTGGTCCAGAAGCTGAATCCCGTTCGCTCCTAGATCACTGACCAACGCTAAATGCTGTTCGCGCATGGAGACGATCTTCCCTGCGGTGCTAGTCGCCTCTTCGGCTGTCTCGTAGACCCCTTGCAGGAAGAATCGAAGCCAACCCTCCCAGTCGCCATCGAGGCGGACCGACGTCAATCGGTCGTAGTACTCGGTTCGGTGACGTTTCAGGTAGTAGCTCAGGTAGAGCAGTGGGCGGTGTAGTACTCCCCGGCAGACGAGCAAGAAGGTGATTAGGAGGCGTCCAACTCGACCGTTGCCGTCGAGGAACGGGTGAATCGTTTCGAATTGGGCGTGGGCTAGAGCCGCGTGGATGAGCGATGGCATGTCGCCGGGCTCGTTGAGGAACTTCTCGAAGTCGCCAAGAGCGGCCATCAGCTCGGCGGGAGGCGGTGGAACGTACGCGGCGTCGGCCAAGAGTGCCCCTCGCGCTCCAATCCAGTTCTGGGTACGGCGAAACTCGCCTGGGTCTTTGCCGCTACCACGAACCCCTTCGAGGAGGTGCTCGTGGATCTCCCTGATCAACCGCAGCGACAGGGGCAGCGTTTCAAGGCGCTGCAGGCCGAAGTTCATCGCCGCGACGTGGTTGACCACTTCCGCAACGTCATCGGGGAATCGAGTGCGGCTCCCATCTAGCTCAAAAGCGAGGACGTCATCCAGACTGCTCTGTGTACCTTCGATTTGGGAACTAAGAACGGCTTCACGGCGGACGTACATTGCGACAAAGAGGTCGGGATTCGGGAGCGTTCGACCAACGCCGTCGAGCCGCCCGATGGCTTGGTCCGCCTGGGACAGGAGAGGCACAAACGTCCCGAGTTGCAGCGGGGGATCGGGCGGTAAGGGGGTCGGAATGAACGCGCTGTAGCCGCTCAGCTGGCGGACGTACCTGCCGGATCGCGAAGAGGTCGTCTGGAAGGTCTGCGACATAGTCCTTATTCAAGCAGATCGGCCATGTGTTTAGCAAGGACTCGCCCGCCGGCTCCGTACGAAAGCAGGCCTCTGTATGAACGGCGTCAACCTAACCACGGAGCAGCCGGCCCGCGGGTGTCCGGCCACCATTTGGCCATGGCGTTGCTATCTCGGGCCTGACGAGTGAGTCATGTGGGCGACCATCTCGCACCCGAGGACGCCCGCCATGACCGCTCAACCCTTGCCCGCCCTGGCCAGCGGAGACCCATCGGCCTGGGACCAGGCCCTGTACGCCTTCCTCGTTGAGAAGGGCAACAGGAGCGGCTCTCGGCGTACGGTCGAGAGCTACGGCCGAATGCTCTGGCCCTTCTTCGCCGACCTCGGCAAGACGCCCGACCGGGTCAAGCCAGCTGACGTCCTGGCCTTCGTCCACGGCATCGGCAAGTCGGGCCGGACGCCATCGGCCACGACGGTTGGCGCCAGGATCGCCTGCCTGTCGAGCTTCTACCGGTTCTTGATCCGGATGCCCGTCCTCGCCCAGCTGGGAGGGATCGCGCTCGACGACGGTGTGGTCGCCAGAGTGGTCGCTGCGCTGGGCTCAACAGCGCGACCTGTCGCCATCGACCGCTCCCGGATCGAGCGCCAGATGCGCGAGCTTGCCCTTGAACACGTCGGAGGCGGGATCAGTGACGAGACGTACCTCGAGCGCATGAAGCGGCTGCGAGCCTCGCTGGCGGAGATCGAGGAGACGGCTCAGGTCGGCGTTCCGGCGGATCGGGCAGTGGAGTGGCTACGTGCCCTGGCTGCGACCTGGCAGCAAGCGGACGTACCGGAGGCAAGGAGCGAACTGCTCCACGCCATCTATGAACGGATCGTTATTGCAGAGAGGGAATTCGTGTCAGCCCGTCTCACCTCTGCGGCCTATGCCCACGGCCTGGCACTGGCTCTGCCCGAAAATGTTGCAATGGCGCGCCCGACAAGATTCGAACTTGCGACCTTCGGCTTCGGAGGCCGACGCTCTATCCGCTGAGCTACGGGCGCGCGACGCCGCCGAGCCCGGTCGAGGACGACCGGCCGCGCGGGAGCCAAGAATAGCAGCGACGCGCGGTCCGGGGGAGCGGGGTCGTGGCCGACCAGGCCGGTGGGCCGGTGCGGCCTCCGGAACGGGGCTGTCCAGCGGCTGCGGCCGTGCCGAAGACTGCCGGAGAATCCGAAGCGGCTCCCGAAGGAGCCGCNNGCTTCTAAAGTCTACAGCCCCTTCCGCCTACAAACCAAGGGTTTTGGCGTGTGAACGGGTTAATATCCCGCAACTTTGTGAGGCTAACGTTACGGCTTCGTTGCGTCCTGTGGAACAGCCCGGGTAAGCCGTCACAAAGCCCTCTGCCGACCGGCCTTGCGCCACCCTGCCCGATGGCCTGAGCCGCCCCCGGCATGCGCCGGAGACACCGCCGGAGCACCTTCGGTCAGCCCGCGATCTTCACCGAGTGCATCGCCGTCGGTTCGATCGGGCGGTCGCGGCCGTCTCGCTTCGATGCCCCAATGGCATCGACGACGTCCATGCCCGACGTGACCTGGCCGAAGAGCGTGTACTGCTTGGGCAGCCGGCCGCCCGACAGGTCGGCCAGGCAGATGAAGAACTGGCTGCCGTTGGTGTTCGGGCCGGAGTTGGCCATGGCCACCGCGCCGCGGACATAGTCGCCTTCGAATGGCTCATCGGCGAACTTGTAGCCGGGTCCGCCGGTGCCGACGCTGCCGTTGTTGAGGTTGTCGATCTTGCCGTACTGGCCGTCGCCGCCCTGGATGACGAAACCCGGGACCAGCCTGTGGAAGATGACGCCGTCGTAATAGCCCTTGCGCGCCAGCTCGATGAAGTTGGCCGCCGCCTTGGGGGCGCCCTTGTCGTTGATGTCGATCTCGATGGTGCCCTTATCGGTCTCGATCGTGGCCTTGGTCACAGGTTCCTCCTCGGTCAGGGGGTCGTTATCGTCGTGCCGGTGATGACAACAGGGACCAGCGGCATGTCCTGCGGAGAGCTCGAGTTGGCCGGATCTCCGCCCAGCGGCACCAGCGCAATCTTGTCGACGACGTCCATGCCGGACGTAACGTTGCCGATGATTGCGTAGGTCGTCGGCGTAGTGCTGGTCCAGGCCGTGTCGCTGAGGACGATGAAGAACTGAGAGCTGCCGGTGTTGGCAGCGCCGGTGTTGGCCATGGCTACCGTTCCGCGCTTGTAGGACGCGGTCACCTTGTCGTCCTGGATTGTCCAGGTCGGGCCACCCTGGCCCACCTTGTCCGGGTTGTTGTCGGGCAGGCGCCCGTACTGACCGTCGCCCGCCTGGATGACGAACCCGGGCACGACGCGATGAAACAGGACGTTGTTGTAGTAGCCGCAGCCGGCCAGCGCGGTGAAGGCGCCCGCGCCGTTGGGCCCGAGCGAGGCGTCCACGTGGATCACTATGGTGCCGTAGTTGGTGGTCATCGTGACCGTGGCGGTAGTGCCGGCCGCCATCGCGGACGGGGCCGAGGTCGGGCAGATNNGACGGTCGCGAGCCGGCGCGGCGACGACGAGAGAGAAGCGAGGATCATGCGGCGGCCTCCAGGGCTTTGGCGAAGTCTAAGGCTCCGGACAGGAGCGGTTCTCCGAGGATGATGCCTGCGATTGACGCGTCGCGCAGGCCTCGTATCGAATCGAGATCCACGGACCCGCCTGCGATGAAGATCTCGGCGCGGATCGTCCGCGCCATCTCTGCGAGCAAGGCCAGGTCCGGACGCGCTCCGCCATGCGACAGGACGAGCCAGTGCACCCCGAGGTCCACCAGCTCGCCGGCCAGGTCGATCAGGCTTGGCGGCGCGGGTCGATACCAAGGATACGCGGCAATGCGCTCCGGGCGTGGGTCGAGTCCGACAGCCAGCCAGTCGCCGGCCACGGCCAGGCATTCGCGCAGTGTGTCCGGTCGGTTCGCCATGGCCATGGAAACCACGACGCGCGTCGCCCCGGCGGCAAACGCGAGGCGGACGTTGTCCGCTCCCTCGATGCCCCCGGCCAGCTGAAGTGGCACCGCCACGCGGCGCGCGACGCGCCCGATCGCCTCCAGGTTCACGGGCCGGCCAGCCCGCGCCCCGTCCATGTCGACGAGATGGATGAGCGTGGCGCCCGGGGCGGCGAACCGTTCGGCCATCCGATCCGGTCTGTCGCTGGGCGTTCCCGCGCCGGTCGCCGCTCCCGGCCAATAGACGATGCGGGAGCGGCCGTTTTCGATGTCCATGGACGGGACTACCAGCACGGGCGCTCTACCGGGCGGCCGCGCCGCGCGCGCCGCCGTTGGCCTCGGCGGCCAGCAGCCGGCGATGGAAGCTGATCGGCAGGCTGCCGTTGTTCAGAAGCGTGTCGTGGAAGCGCTTCAGGCTGAAACGATCGCCCAGGCGCCGCCGCTCGTCGGCGCGGAGCTGGAGAA
>PMIQ01000227.1:15366-50057 GCA_003157175.1 Chloroflexota bacterium | reverse complement strand
GCGATCGAGCACGTGCCCGGGACGCGGTTATCGAACTGGAGTCACTGGGGTACGGGAGCGTGTGGATGTCGGGAGGCTCGTGGCCCGATTCGCGCGTTCGGAATCAGCCTCAACAACCTTGAGCGGTGGAACGGCGTCGAGGCCGTCAGGTTGGGGCTCGTCGATGCCGTCCAGGTGATCGACAACGTATTCCACTGTCTGGTCGGGCAACATCGGCTGAGCCGGGGAAGTGAGCGTCAGCCCAACGCCGACCTTCACAGAATCGCCATCACGCAACTCCGCTGTCCGAGTCTCGGGCAGGCTTACGTTGCCAAACGCATTGCCTCAGGCGATAACAAGACCGAGGCGATCCGCGTGTGTTTGGAGGCCAGGCCACGCAGTGCGGCACGGCCGGATATGATCGACCAAAAGCGCGCCACTCGCGCACTGCCATGAGTTCCCATCCAGCCAGGTTGGGGAGCGTGAGGCACTCAAGTTCGTGCACCGTCGGGCGGAGCTGCCAGCCCTGAGGACCGCACGACCCAGGGAGGTTCTAAGAATGGGCCAGCGGTGGGAGTGCCTCGACGGCAACGAAGCGGCCGCGCGCGTCGCGTATGCGGTGAGCGAGGTGATCTCGATCTTCCCGATCACCCCCGCCTCGCCGATGGCGGAGCACGCCGACGACTGGGCGGCCGCGGAACGGCCGAACCTGTGGGGCAAGGTTCCCGACGTGGTCGAGATGCAATCCGAGGGCGGCGCGGCGGGTGCGATGCACGGCGCCCTCCAGAAGGGTGCCCTGGCGACGACCTTCACGGCGTCTCAGGGACTCCTCCTGATGATTCCGAACATGTTCAAGATCGCCGGCGAGCTGACACCCGCGGTCATCCACGTCGCTGCTCGCACTCTCGCTACTCACGCCCTCTCGATCTTCGGTGACCACAGCGACGTGATGCACGCCCGGGCGACGGGGTGGGCGATGCTCGCGGCCGGCTCCGTCCAGGAGGCGCACGACTTCGCCCTCGTGTCTCATGCCGCCACGCTCAGGTCTCGCGTGCCGTTCCTCCACTTCTTCGACGGCTTCCGAACCTCGCACGAGGTCAACAAGATCGCCCTTCTCGAAGACGACGATCTGCGGGCCCTGATCCGCGATGAGGATGTCCTCGCCTTCCGTGGCCGCGGCCTCACGCCGGAAGCCCCGGTCGTCCGCGGGACGGCGCAGAACCCCGATGTGTTCTTCCAGGCCCGTGAGGCTGCGAACCCGTACTACCTGGCTCTGCCCGGGATCGTCAAGGAGGTCATGGACGAGCTGGCCGAGCGGACAGGCCGGCGCTACGGGCTGGTGGACTACCACGGTGCCCCCGACGCGGAGCGTGTAGTCGTCGTGATGGGATCGGCAATCGGCGCCGTGGAGGAGACGGTCGACGGGCTTGCCGCGGCCGGCGAGAAGGTCGGAGTGCTGAAGATTCGGCTGTTCCAGCCGTTCCCGACCGAGGAACTCCTTGCCGCGCTGCCCGCGACGGTGCGCGCCATAGCCGTCCTCGACCGGACCAAGGAACCGGGCGCGGTAGGGGAGCCGCTCTACCTCGAAGTGGTCGCGGCCATCGCGGAGGGAATGGACAGCGACAAGCCGGCCTTCGCAACGGTGCCGCGGATCATCGGCGGGCGATACGGCCTATCGTCGAAGGAAGTCACGCCTTCGATGATCAAGCCGGTCTTCGATGAGCTCGCCGCCGAGCGACCAAAGCGGCACTTCACGGTCGGCATCTATGACGATGTCACGCACCTGAGCCTGCCGATCGACACGCAATTCCGCCACGCCCGCCCGGCCGGCGAGGTCCAGGCGATGTTCTTCGGGCTCGGCTCGGACGGAACCGTGGGCGCGAACAAGTCGTCGGTGAAGATCATCGGCGAAGGAACGGACCTGTTCGCCCAGGGCTACTTCGTCTACGACTCCAAGAAGTCGGGGTCGGTCACCGTTTCGCACCTGCGCTTCGGTCCCGAGCCCATCCGCTCCGCCTACCTCGTCGAGGGAGCGGACTTTGTCGCCTGCCATCAGTTCGGTTTGCTCGAGCGGACCAAGATCGTCGAGTACGCCAAGCCCGGGGCGACGTTGCTGCTGAACTCGCCGTATGGGCCGGACGAGGTCTGGGATCAGCTGCCCAAGAATGTCCAGCAGCAGCTCGTCGACAAGGCGATCGACCTGTGGGTGATCGATGCGTTCGCCGTTGCCGAGGAAGTGGGCATGGGCAACCGGATCAACACCGTGATGCAGCCCTGCTTCTTCCACCTTGCCGGCGTGCTGCCCGCGGCCGACGCGATCGCCCGCATCAAGGAGTTCGTGGAGAAGACATATGCCAGGCGAGGCCAGGCGGTCGTCGATCGCAACTTCGCCGCCATCGACCTGTCGATCGGGCGGCTGGCGCATGTGCCGCTCGGCAAGGTCACGAGCAACCGCTCGCTCATGTTCGCCGTGCCCGATGACGCGCCCGACTTCGTCAAGAAGGTGACCGCGGTGCTGATGGCCGGCGACGGCGACCAGCTGCCGGTGAGCGCATTCCCGGTCGACGGGACATTTCCGACGGGAACCACGAAGTATGAGAAGCGGGCCATCGCCCAGATGATCCCGGTATGGGATCCCTCGATCTGCATCGACTGCGGCAAGTGCGCCATGGTCTGCCCGCACGCCACGATCAGGATGAAGGTCTTCCCGACCGCGGCCGCCGCGAGCGCCCCGGCCGGCTTCCTGACCAAGGAGTTCAAATCTAGGGAACTGACTGACCACCGGCTCACCGTCCAGGTGGCCCCCGACGACTGCACCGGATGCGGCGTCTGCGTCGACGTTTGCCCGGCCAAGAGCAAGACCGACTCGAGCCACAAGGCCATCAACATGGAGCCGGTCGAGGACCACGCCGACGTCGAGCGCCGGAGCTGGGACTTCTTCCTGTCGATCCCGCAACTGGACCGAAGCCTGCTGGCGCACGACACCGTCAAGGGGTCCCAGGTTCTGGAGCCGCTCTTCGAGTTCTCCGGCGCCTGCTCCGGCTGCGGCGAAACCCCGTACCTGAGGCTGGTCAGCCAGCTCTTCGGCGACCGCATGATCGTCGCCAACGCCACCGGCTGCACTTCGATCTACGGCGCCAACCTGCCGACCACACCGTGGACGGTGAACGCGGCGGGCCGTGGGCCGGCCTGGAACAACTCCCTGTTTGAGGACAATGCCGAATTCGGGCTGGGCATGCGCCTGGCGCTCGATGCACAGTCCGACCAGGCCCGAGCGCTGCTGACCCGCCTCGCTCCGGAAATCGGTGAGGAGCTCGTCCTCGGCCTGCTCGAAAGCACACAGGACACCGAACCTGAGATCGAGCTCCAGCGCGGTCGGGTGGCCCGGTTGCGCGAAAAGCTTGCAGGTGTTGACGGCGCAGCTCGCAACGACGCCCGGCATCTGCTGGCGCTCGCCGGCGATCTCGTCCGCCAGGGAATATGGATCGTCGGCGGCGACGGCTGGGCCTACGACATCGGCTTCGGCGGTCTGGACCAGGTCCTCAGCTCCGGCCGAAACGTCAACATCCTCGTTCTCGACACGGAGGTCTACTCGAACACCGGCGGCCAGGCGTCGAAGTCCACTCCACGGGGCGCGGTGGCGAAGTTCGCGGCCGCGGGAAAGGCCACTGGAAAGAAGGACCTCGGCGCGATCGCCCGCGCCTACGGCAACGTCTATGTCGCCCAGATCGCGATGGGCGCCAACGATGCGCACACGACCAAGGCGCTGCTGGAGGCGGACGCGTGGCCGGGGCCATCGCTCGTGATCGCTTACAGCACCTGCATCGCCCACGGCATCGACATGTCCAAGTCGATGTCCCACCAGAAGGATGCCGTGAAGAGCGGTTATTGGCCGCTATACCGATACCAGCCCAGCGAAATCGAAGGCGGCCAGCCGTTCAAGCTCGACTCGAGCGCACCGTCGATCCCGATCAAGGACTTTGTGGCGACCGAGACCCGCTTCGCGATCCTCCAGCGCACCAACCCCGAGCGGGCAGCCGAACTCGCGGTGCTCGCCCAGGCCGACGCCGACGAACGCTGGCGCTACTACGAACAGCTGGCGGGGATACACCGGAGCATTCCTCACATCGAGGCGCCCGGGCTGGATGCGACCGTCGCCGAAATCGCCGCCGTGCGGCGCGGCACCGAGGAGGACCAGGCGTGAGCATCGATCTGCGCACCAGCTATCTCGGCCTCGAGTTGCGCTCGCCGATCGTAGCTTCGGCCTCCCCATCGACGGGTGAGCCGGGCATCGCCCGCCTTCTCGACGAGGCAGGCGTTGGCGCCATCGTCCTGCCTTCGCTGTTCGAGGAAGAGATCCTCAACGACGAGATCCAGCTCAACGGTTCGCTCGAGGCCGGCTCGGGCCAGTTCGCGGAGGCCCTCGAGTATTTCCCCACGGTGGAGTCGTTCCCCGGCGTCGGCGAGTGCTACCTGGCCCTCCTGGCGCAGATCAAGGCGCACGCGACCGTGCCGGTGATCGCCAGCCTCAACGCCGCAAGCGCCGGTGGCTGGGTCCGCTACGCCAGGCTCATGCAGGACGCCGGCGCCGACGCGGTCGAGCTTAACCTCTATCGCGTTGCCGCGGACCCGCGGAGGACGGCCGCGGAGATGGATGCCGCCGACCTCGACCTGATCGCCGCAGTGCGCGCCTCCATCACCATCCCTCTCGCCATAAAGCTCAGCCCGTACTATTCGGCACTCGCCCACTTCGCCGGCCAGGCGATCGGCCGCGGTGCGGACGGCCTGGTCCTGTTCAATCGCTTCTACCAGCCGGACCTGGACCTCGAGACCCTCGAGGTGGTCAATCGAGTGGAGCTGAGCCACGCGGCGGACTTGCGGCTCCCGCTGCGCTGGATCGCGATCCTCCGGCCCCAGCTCGGCCCCAGGGTGTCGCTCGCGGCAAGCTCCGGGGTCCACTCGGGCACCGACGTCGTCAAGGAGCTCATCGTCGGCGCCGACGTGGCGATGATGACCTCGGCGTTGTTGCGCCACGGACCAGGACACGTACGGGTCGTGGAGGCTGAACTCCGGGCCTGGATGGCCGAGCATGAGTACGAGTCGGTCGCCCAGCTCCGAGGCAGCGCGAACCAGGCGACGGCGGAGGACCCCTCAGCGTTCGAGCGGGCCAATTACATGCAGACGCTCCACTCGTGGACGACGCCGCCGGCCCTGACGCCGACAGGTTCAAGGGGAGGACCCGGCCACTCGGATATGTGAGCCCCGGTCGCTGCGCCGTGAAAGCGGACTCGGTCGCGGGCGGCTCGTCAGACGTGCCGATGCAGGTCGGTTTCCGACGTTGCCTCCGGCGTGTCCGCGTCCCTTGGCGGCTGCTCCCAGCCCATCTCATCTGCCTCGCGTTTCGCGAGGTTGAGGTACACCGCCTCGTGTTCGACGTTGGCAACGTGGGACGCGGGAACGTAGAGATGGCCGCGAAGACCGGGTCTCAACGCGAGTATGTAGTTCTGGCCGACGCTCTGGACGGTGCCAAATCGGCGCCCGTCATTGCCGAAGATCGCCCAACCGGCCTTCAGGTCCGTCATGCGCATGCGCTCCCGACCTCCTCGCGTGTCTGCGTGCCTACCTTAGATGACCCGCCCGGCTCGTGCTGGGCCAAGCTGGGGCCAGCTCGTCCACTGCTCAAGCGTCGACGCGATGCTCGGGAAGCAGATCCTCTGCGGCTGAGTTGCGCCCGCTCCGGCGGCGAGAGCCGTAACACATCCCGGGCTGGCTAACTGTCGAGCTTCCGTCACGGTCCGAGCGGGTAACGGTCAGACCGCCGCCGCTGCGGCGCCCAGCCCGTTCGGGCACTCCGATGTGCCCGAACGTCTGTCTCCCGCGGTCTTGCGTGACGAATCCCCGAATGGCATTGTCCGGCTGCGCTCGCCGGTCGGCGGGCGCGCGGCGCTATGGCGCCGTGGCGAGAGAATGGAGGCGGCCATGGACGGCCACGCTGTTGATCGTCGTGCCGGGCGCGAAGCACCACACGCCGCTCGTCCGCGGCGCGCTCCCTCGGGTGAAGAGTCGCCGGGCCTGGTTCTCGACCTGCAAAGGCTGGCCGGCAACGCCGCCGTCGCACAGCTCCTTGCGCCGGAATCTGGCGACGAGGTCGTTCCCGCGGCCGCGACCCTCGTTCCGGGCGCCGGCGCGCCGCTCCAGGCCGAACTTCGGACACGAATGGAGTCGTCGTTCGGGACAGACTTCTCCGACGTTCGCATCCACCGCGGGCCCGAAGCGACCGCATCGGCGGCCGCTCTGGGTGCGCGCGCCTACACCATCGGCAGCGACGTCGTGGTCGCCGACGGCGCCGAAGACGAGCGCACATTGGCCCATGAGCTCACCCACGTGGCCCAGCAGCGGACCGGACCCGTCGACGGCACCGACCACGGCGATGGGCTGCGCGTGAGCGATCCGAGCGATCCGTTCGAGCGCGCCGCCGAAGCGGCTGCGACCTCCGCCGTGGAGACCAGTGCGCCCGTCGGTGGCGTCGGGGCCGGTTCGCGAACCGCGCCGGCGCGAAGCGTGCAGCTCGCCACCGAGGACCCCTCGGACCCCGCCCCGGCCTCAGCTGCAGCCCCGGCCGCGGCCCCAGATGCCGAGACTTCCGCGACGTCCGACATGGCTGAGCAATGGCAGGAGAACGTCGTCGATCGGCTGTCCGACGCGAACGCGGAATTCGGCGCTGAACCGGCCAACGCAGAGGGTGCCTTTGAATCGACGCGTCAGGCGACGAAAGCCGCGTACGACGCCAGCGACCGGCTGCCCAAGAATGACCCGAACAGAGACAAGGCAACCATCGTGGGCGACGACCTCGAAGTCGCCACGATCGTACTCGCACCACGGGCTGGACACGCCGTTGAGTCGCCCGACAAGGAGATCGCGGACCACTTGGGCACAGACTTCGAGGAGGCGGTGGACTTCAAGAAGTTGCTCGAAGGAAGCCCAGCGTCGGGCAACGCCCCCGGTGCCGCACAAGGGACGACCACGCCTGAGGCTTCCGGCAAACTACCCGGTTGCTAGTGGGAGCGCCTGCTGACGCGACGTGGAGCGCATAAAGTCCGAAGGGAGCTGGCTCCCGGAGAGAGGCGCGGCGGACCTGGGCCGCGCGTGTCCGGGCTGTGACGGCGGTCCGGGCTGTGACGGCGTCAGTGTCGGAACCAGAATGGCCGAGCGCCCCAGAGCTCACGGATGATGTCCGCGCTGGGCGGCCTGGCCGTGTGCGGCACGACCAGGAAAGTGGCCTGGGCGACGACCACGCTCTGGATTGCCGCCGCGCCGACGACGGGTACGGCCGCCAGGAGTTCGCGCGGCCCGAAAACGTCGTCCCCGGATACCACGAGGAACTGGGTCACGAAGGTGCCGTCGGCGTGGGCCACGACGGGCTTCGGCATCAAGAATGGGATACCCCTCGACCACTGCAATTGAACCGGCTGCAGCCTCGAGAAGCCCCCGCCGGTTACGGTCGTGACCGTCCCTGGCGGCCCCACTGCCAGTGATAGCACGAGCGTGGGCCCGAGCGGGGCATCGACCCTGACCTGACCCGCGCCCCCGGGGCGCACCGGCGCGACCGCGGCTTTGGCTCCGGTGGTCTGCGGGACCGACGGACCGACGGCGGAGGCGAGAACCAGGACGCCCGCCGCAGCCAGCCCGAGTCGGCCCGGGCGCCGACCTACGGAACGGTGAAGCCGGAGAAGTAAACGGAGGGGGTGCATGGGGAAGATGGCCCGCTTCCGCCGGTCGTGCAAGTGGCGGTGAAGGTGAGCTTCTGGCCGGCCTTGACCACGATCGGGGTCACGAAGTGGAAGTCCAGGTCACGATAGTTCTCGAGCCGAAGCGACGCGATTACCAAGCCTGGCCTGGCGAGTTGAGCGGGTCCGCTCAGGCCAATTGGGTTCTCGAAGACCAGGTCGGTCACGTAGAAGACGCTGCCGGCCGCCACCGCCTGCGTGGACGAGCTCGCGCTGTTGGCCGTCAGGCGGCCGTCGACAGGCGTACCAGCGAACGGTGAGAGCGGAGATGGGGTCGGGGTCGGGCCGGGAGGAGTGGCTGCCGGAGTTGCGACGGGGGTCGGCGTCGCGCCCGCGCCGGCCGTGACTGTCGGAACGGCCGGATGCGGTGTGATGCCCGCGTCGACAAGGGCTTGCTGGGCGGTGCTCTTCATGGCCGGCTGGAAGAGCCCGAACCACAGCAGCACGGCCAGGAGTGCCAGGACAAGGCAGGCCAGCAGCGCTTTCATGAGCCAGCCAGGCAGGATTGCCTGCTGAAGCAGCGTGCCGTCCAGCACCTGCGGAGCGGCGCCGGGCGCTTCGACCTGCACCTTGAACGGCCTGGTCTTGGGCTGGCCTCGCCAGAACTTCTTCCGCGGCGCCACCCTGACGCTGGCGAAGGCCGCGGTTCCAGGGTCCACGACAAGTCCCGGGGGCTTGATCCCGATCCGCAGCAGGTCGTCAGGATCTGTGCCCGACACCGTCGCGTTCACGGCGGCGTTGCCCCGGTTGTCGATCGCCAGGCTGTGCGTTGCTGCCAGACTGCCGGTGGAAGTGCGAGGCAGCAGCTCGGTAAACGTGTCGGCGAACGCCGCTACCGAAAGCGTGCCCTCCTCCACGGCGCTGCCGGCCGGGTCTTCGTGGGAAGTCGCTCGGATGCCGAACACGACCGGGCCGGCCGGCACAGACGCCAGGCGCGGAGGCGCGAATCGAACGACGGCCCGACCATCCGTGCCCGGGAAAAGCGACAGGGTCGGTGGGTCGACGGTAGCCCAGGCCGACGCGTCGCCCAGGACTTCGATCGCGAACTGGTCGACGACGGTGCCGGTGTTTCGGATCGTGACCGGGACGGTCGCCACGGCGCCCGGGACGACCTGGGCGACCTCGCTTGGAAGCTTGACGATGACTGCCATTGTGCTTCGAAGTGTCGCGTGCCGGCGGTTGCGAGGGAAGGAGCCGAGGGGTGGATCGAGTTGCCCGAAGGGGCAGACTTGGACCGTTCTACGTGCCCGATAACTGCACGTTAAGTCCTGGGAAATGGCCCGGTGGCAGACTTCGCCCGTTCCAGCCTGAAGCGCTCGAGGAGCTTCGGAGGCTCGGGGCAGGAGGAGTTCAGATGGCGTCCCAGGAAAAGATCTTCGTGTCGCTCTCGGGTGCGGATCCTCTGACGCGGGCGGGTATCGAAGCCAGGCTCGGCCGCAAATCCGACATCGTCTTGACGACGGACCCGACGCCGGAGGGTGGCGTAACTCTGATCGCGGCCGATGAGGCGGATGGGGCGGCGATCCGCGCCATACGGACGGCCCCGGCGATGGGTCTGCGGCGGGTGGTGTTGCTCGTGGGTCGGATCGACGACGCCGGCCTGCTCGCGGCGGTCGAGGCCGGAGTGAGTGGCATCGTCCGCCGGAACAGCGACGCGGCCACTCTGGAACAGGCGATCCGCGGAGCGGCGGAAGGCGACGGTACGCTGCCGCCGGACCTTCTGGGCCGACTCCTCGCCCAGGTCGGACGGCTGCAGCGGCAGGTGCTCTCGCCGCGCGGCCTGACTCTCGGCGGGCTGACCGAGCGCGAGGTCGCGGTCCTTCGGTTGATCGCTGACGGCCACGACACTGCTGAAGTGGGCCGCGAGCTGTACTTCTCCGACCGGACGGTCAAGAACGTCATCCACGACGTGACGACCAGGTTCGAGCTTCGCAACCGCGCCCATGCCGTTGCCTACGTGATCCGCCAGGGGCTCATCTAGCGCGGCTCACGCCGGGGCGGCGCCGCGCCGCGACCAGTCGTCATTGGATCGCGCCCGTAGTGGTGTCTGCGCGCTCCGGGCCTTCTGAGCCCCGGCGCTACGACGCGACAAGACGGAAGTAGGGCCCGAACTCGGCCTCCGTGCTGAGGTGACCGAGCTTGCGGTACTCGCGTTCGGTGCCCTTGATGAGGTCGGCCATCGCGACGGGCCGCCCGGCCGCTGCCGCGGAGTAGGCGGCCGCGGCCACGATGTTGCGGATGTTGCCGCCGGAGATCCGGAAGCGGTGGGCCAGGAAGTCGAGGTCCAGATCCGCGGCGACGGGGAGGCTGGCGGGGAGATGGCGGACCCACAACCGGCGGCGCCCCACCTCATCCGGCATCGGAAAATCTACCAGCACGTCCAGGCGCCGAAGGAAGGCTTCGTCCAGGTTGGCCCGCAGGTTCGTCGTCAGGATCGCCATTCCATCAAAGTGCTCCATGCGTTGGAGCAGATACGCGATCTCGACGTTCGCGTAGCGGTCCCTTGCATCTCGGACCTCCGAGCGCTTGCCGAAGATTGCGTCTGCCTCGTCGAATAGAAGCACGCCGTTCACGCCGTCCGCCTGGCTGAAGACCCGGTCGAGGTTCTTCTCGGTCTCGCCGATGTACTTGTCGACGACCGACGACAGATCGATGACGTACAGGTCGAGGCCCAGGGTCCCGGCCACGACCTCCGCCGAAAAAGTCTTACCGGTACCGGAATCGCCGGTGAAGAGGGCGGTCAGGCCGCGCCCCCGATTCGGGTCTCCCAGGCCCCAGCCATCGAGGACCTCGTCCCGGTGCAGCGCCCGGTTCGCCAGATCGTGCAGGTGGTCGAGGATGTCCGGCGGCAGGACGAGGTCGGGCCAGGCGGCCAGCGGCTCGATCCGGCGGGCGAGCCGTTCCAGGCCGGTCGCGTTCTGGGCCCGGACTCCGGCGGCCAGGTCGGCGGCGGTAACCGGCCGGTCGGCGGCCCGAGCGGCCAGGCGGGCAGCGGCCGCGGCACGTGCGATGCCGGGGACGGCGACGCGGAACGGATAGCGCGACATGGCGGCACCGACGGCGTCCGCCTCCGGCAGCCCACGGAGGCCGGCCCGCCAGGCACGCGACCGCTCGTCCGCGACAGCCGGCTGGACGTCGACGACGAGGGGGACTGTCCTGGACCAGGTTGGATCCCAGGCGCGAGTGCCGTGGAGCACCACCGGGACCGGCAGATCGGCGAATTCACGGACGAGCCAGGCGCCGCGTTCCGCGAGGGCGTCGATCGGGCCGGCCACGACGCCACCGCCCTTGAGTCGGGCCTCACGTCCGGCGGCCACAGCTACCGCGACGAGATCCACATCGGGCGCCGCGAGCTCCAGGTCGAGGACGAGCGACGATCCCTGCACCCGATCGAAAGCCGCCGTCGCCGTCCCGCGGGCGTCCGATCCGACGTGGTCGCGGAAGTACGCGAGAGTCGCTCCGGCGCGCAGTCCGCGCTCGAGGATGGCCTGGGTGGCACCGCCCGAGGAGACCGCCGAGCCCGGTTCGGAAGTGGCGGCCAGGAGCCCCGTGAGGCGCGTGTCAGGGGTTGGGTCGCCGAGCAGGTAGCCGACGATTCGATCCGGGACCCGAAGCGCCCGAGTCAGGAAGGGTCGCTCTCCGTCTTCCACTTCGAGCAGGCCGCCCGCCACCAGGGCCCCGGTCGCCGCGAGCCGGCTTCGCCCGGCTCCCGACGTGGGCGGCACACCACACAGTTGCAGCGCCAGACCGGCGGATGCGCGGCGCCGGGAGACGTCGTCGTTCAGGTATCCATACAACCGCTCGAATCTGGGATCCAGATCTGGAGCCAGCGCGACCAGAAGAAGCTCCTCGTCGAACGGCCCCAGACCGAAGGCCCGGGCCATGGCCCGGAGGCGTATCTGGAGACCCTGAGACTCGGCTAAGTCGGCGTCCGCCTCGACCTCGGCGGCCGTGATCGGCGAGCCGTCGGCGGGCGATCCCGGCGGCCCGACCTCACCGGCCGTGCCGGCCGACCAGGCCCCCGGACCGTCGCCGGCCAGCAGCGCTCCGGCCTGGGCACCGGAGACGTACAGCCCTCGAAACCTGTCGTCGGGATTGGGGTCGACCTTGCGTCTCGCAGCCACGATGGCCCGCACCCGCGCCTCGACGATTGCCATCTTTCCGGCCAGGTGCCGGAGCGACGGATCGACCGCGGATCCGGCTCGCCCCTCCACCGCGGCAGGGCCTGGGGCCTCGGCCGCGCCCTGGCTGCCCGCGCCGGTCACGGTCTTCGGACCGATCGGACGCGTACGATCCGACCCGGTTGCTCCTCACTTCCGCCAGAAACGGTCTCTTCCGCCCACCCCGTCTCGGCATCGCCGGCGCCGTCGGCGCTTCCGGCACGGGCGGCCTTGTCGGGGGCCGTGCCGCCTTGGGCGCGACCGGCGCGCGGGGCCCGTTCCGGAGCGCCGCGCCGCGCCGCCAGCGTTAGCCGCGGTGTCTCGAGGACGGGCGGCCCGGCCTCCTGGTGGCGGTCGATGACGAATGGGACGATGGCCACCAGGTCTATCGAAGGCTTGAGCTCGCCCCCCAGGGCCGTCCAGACGTCGGCAATCGAGCGATCTTCGGTCGGCGGCAGCGCCACGTTGAGCTGGACCGGGTGGGGCTGGTCCGCCAGCACACCCGAGAGCTCTCGAGGGGCCAGGGTCTCGTGCCGGAGGAAGCTGGCCAGGCAGGCGGACAGCAGGCGATGCTCATCCTCGGGTCGCTGGGTCCAGGCGGTCACGATGTAAGACAGTCGGAAGAGGTGTACGGGTGGGCGCCTTTCCGTGACCCGACCGGTCGGGTCACGGACATCTTCGTATTGGACCTCCCGGCGGGTCAGGTCGTCGCGGATGTCATACAAGTAGATGTTCACGACCGGGGCGTTTCGGCGGGACGCCCAATCCCTGGTGGGCGCGTCGAAGGCGATCTCGACCTGGCTGCCGTTCACGACTTCGCGTCGCACGAGCTCACGGAGAGTCTCGTCGAAGACCTCGATCATGCGGCCATCCGGTCGGCCCGACCCATGAGCTCCTCCGTCTCGACCCTGGCGTCGACGGCAGGCGGCCGCGCGCCACCAATGGCAGCGCCCGCCGCCCCACAGGTTCGGGACCGCTCGCCGCCACGGCAAGCAGCTGCCGGGCAGCCGTTCGGGCAACGCCGCTGCCCTGATGGACAATCGTTTCTTCCCTCCGGACCGCCCGCTCGCCCATTGTCGTGAGGGCGGCCGGAGCGGACCCTCTCTATCGTCCTTCACCTCCGCAGTGTTGGAGACGAAACGCATGCCGCAATACCTGTCGCCCGGCGTCTACGTCGAGGAGGTCGAGGCCGGCTCCCGCCCGATCGAGGGCGTCGGGACGGCCGTCGCAGCCTTCGTCGGCCTGGCTCAGCGAGGTCCCGCGAACGCGCCCACCCTGGTCACGAACTGGACCCAGTTCACGTCCACGTTCGGTGACTTCATGGAGGGTTCGTACCTCGCTCATGCCGTTTACGGCTACTTCCTGAACGGCGGTGGAACCGCATACGTCGTTCGCATCGGAGCCGATGGCGCTGCCCCGGCAGCCCGGCTCGAGTTGCCCAGCTCCACCGACAAAGCGGTGCCCGCGTTCCGGGTCGTCGCCCTCGAGCCCGGCGTGTCCGGGGACCAGATCTCGGTCGAGGTGGCCGAGCCGTCTGAGCCCGGTGAAGGGGTCTTCAAGCTCATCGTTTCGGTGGGCGGCAAGGAAGATGAGGTCTACGACAACGTAACCCTCAAGAAGGGCCGTCAGAACGTCTTCACGCAAACCAGGACGTCCCACCGGATCCGGCTCGAAGAGGTCACCAAGTCAGAGCTGGCTCCCGCCGTGGGCAAGACGGCGCTCAGCGGTGGCAGCACCAAGGGCGCGATTCGGGTCACCCCGGACGAATACGCCGGCAACCCGGCGCAGCGCACGGGCTTCGGTGGACTCGAGGCGGTCGACGAGGTGACGATGGTCGCCGCCCCCGACCTGATGGCCCTGTACCAGAAGGGCGCCCTCGACATGGAGGGCGTGAAGGCCGTTCAGCTGGCGATGATCGCTCATTGCGAGCTGATGGGCGACCGCGTCGCGATCTTGGACGCACCACCCGACTTCGGGGCGCAGCAGGTCAACGAATGGCGGACCGACAGCGCCGGCTACGATTCCAAGTACGCGGCCCTCTACTGGCCGTGGATCAAGGTCTTCGACCCGCTTGCCGGCAGGGCCGTCTTCGTGCCCCCGTCCGGCCACATGGCCGGAATCTGGGCCCGCAGCGACGAACAGCGCGGCGTCCACAAGGCACCCGCCAACGAAGTCGTCCGCGGCGCCATCGCCCTGGAGGTGCAGCTCACCAAGGGCGAGCACGATCTCCTCAACCCGATCGGGATCAACTGCATCCGCGCCTTCCCCGGCCGCGGCATCCGCGTGTGGGGCGCGAGGACCCTCTCGTCCGACCCGGCATGGAGGTACCTCAACGTCCGGCGGCTCTTCAACTACGTGGAGGAGTCCATCTTCGAAGGTACCCAGTGGGTGGTCTTCGAGCCCAACGACATGGCGCTCTGGGAGCGCGCCAAGCGGACTATCAACTCGTTCCTGGTTCGCGTCTGGCGAGACGGCGCGCTCTTCGGTGCGACGCCCGGCGAAGCCTTCTTCGTCAAGTGCGATGGCGAGAACAACACCGCAGAGACCATCGACGCCGGCCAGCTGATCATCGACATCGGGATCGCGCCCGTGAAGCCGGCCGAGTTCGTGATCTTCAGGATCGCCCAGTTCTCCGGCGGCGCGTCGCTGACGGAATAGGCGCCAACCGTTAGGAACGCAAGGAGATTCCGAAATGCCAGCTGGTGTCCCAAATCTTCCCCAGGATGCCCTCAGCTCACAGCGCTTCTCGATCGAGATCGACAGCGTCAGCCTGGCCCAGTTCCAGGAGGTAAGCGGGGCCTCGTCTGAGGTCGACGTAATAGAGGTCAAGGAAGTCGACAAGACGGGTCGTCCAACTCTCAAGAAGCAGATCGGCGCACTCAAACCCCCCACGATCACCCTGAAGCGGGCCGCGAACCAGTCCATGGACCTGTGGAACTGGCACCAGGCGGCGCTCGACGGAAAGCTCAAGGACGCCCGCCGCAACGGCTCGATCGTCCAGTACGACTTCGAGCACCAGGAGGTCGCCCGCTACAACTTCACCAACGCCTGGGTCTCGAAGGTGACCGTCAGCGGCTTCAAGGCCGGGGACAACGCACCTTCTGTCGAGGAGATTACGATCGTCTGCGAGACGTTCGCGAGGGTCAAGTAAGCGATGGTCGCCGAGACGAAGGCGGCACCCTTGTCGGCCGCAGACCGGCCTGGGCCGCTGCGTACCGAGTTCGCGTTCGTCCTGCCGCGTGGGTACGTCGACGAGCAGGGCGTCGTCCATCGTGAAGGCCTCATGCGACTGGCGACCGCTCGGGACGAGATCAACCCTGTGCGCGATCCGCGAGTCCGGGAGAACGAGGCGTATCTCACGGTCATCCTGCTAAGTCGCGTCATCACCCGACTGGGAACCCTGCCTCAGATCAATCCGGGCGTCGTCGAAGGAATGTTCGCGTCCGACCTGGCCTTCCTTCAGGACCTCTACCGGCGCATAAACCAGGACGGAACCTCGCAGGCCGCCGTGACATGCCCCGCCTGCCGCCATGAGTTCACCGTCGAGATCGGCGGTGGTTCGTCGGGGGGATCGTGACGTACGCGACCGACCGCCTCTTCGAGGAGATCGCGTACGTCGGCTACCACCTCCACTGGTCGTTCGAGGAGATCCTGGATCTTGAGCACCCGGTCAGACGGCGGTTCGTCGACGAGATCGCCGGCATCAATCGACGACTGACCGGAGAGGAGTAGGTCGCCGTGCGCTGGCNNCGGACTCGTCGGCGGGCGAACAGCCGGCGTGGGCGGGCGCAGCTTTCGAACCGCTACCGAGGATTCTGGGCTCGGCGCCCGTGACGGCGCGATCGAGCCAGTTCATCGCGGGGCTGGCCGTGTCCCACGGCCTGGCGCCGACGCTGCGCCCACTCGTGCACGACGCCGCGTCGAACGGGCCGGCGGGCGTCATCGGCGGCCTCGCCGTGCCGATTGCCGCGCGGGACAGGGTCCCAGCCGGACCGGCCGGCGCGCGCCGCGGCCAGGCGGGCAGCAGTGGGGACCACGTGGGCTCCGCAGCGACGGTCCTCGGCTCGAGCGATTCGGCGGCNNTGGCCGAGCGAAGCCACTCCTACTCCACGGTCGACCCGGCATCGGACCCAAGCTCGTGGAGCGGGCGCATGCAATTGGCGGGCGCCGGGCCGGGCGCTGGGCTGGGCCGCAACGGCGCCGCGAATCCGACGGACGCCCCAGGCCGTGCCGGCTCGCCGACCGAGACGCTGGATAGGGTCGGAAGTGCCGCGGCCAACCGGGCGCCGATTGGAGTAGAGGCCGGGCCCAATGGCGGTCTCTCGTCGGCAGAGGGTCAGTTCCATCTCTCACCCGGCCGCGTTCGACGCATCGGCCTCGGGGCGCCGCTTGCCGGGCTGCCCGGGTCCGCCCAGCCGCACGGGCTCGGCCCTTCGGAACCGCTTCGAGCGGCAGCCTCGGAAGGCGCCCGGGGCTCGGGTCCGGCGGTCGGCGCCGCCATTGTCGCCGCCGAGACAATGGGCCGGCGCTCGNNGCAGGATCGCGCCGTGAACGCGGGGCGGCAGAACCAGACGATGTCGTTGGCTTCAGCCGGGACTGCCCACGGCTTGCCCGGCGGAGCGCGGCCCGGCGCGGCGGGCCCCGGGCCTTCCGGAGTCGGCGGCGGCGCTCGTTCGATCTCTGTGCAACGCGCCGATATCGGGCGGTCCGCAGCCCCGGATGTCCCGGCGCGCTTCGCTGCCGCCGGCGCGTCCTGGTCAGGAGCCGCGCAAGGGCAGGCTCAGCCGATGGGGAGCCCGAGCCTTGGCGCGGGTGGGTCCGGTCAGTCGCTGCCCGCCGGCGCCGGGCGATCGGCGCTGCCACTCGCCGCGCCGCCGAGCCCGCCAGCCTCGTCGCCGGAGTGGACCGGCGCGCCGGCCGCGGCGGCAAGCCACGTCATCCAGCGCAGCCACGCCCCCGAAGTCGCCCAGCCGGCCGCGCCCGCCGCCAGCGGCGGCGTCATAGCTCGTGTCGCCGCGACCGACGGCTCCGGCGGCGCATCACAGAACGCCGAGGCCATATCGGACGACCAGGTCGAGGAGTTGGCCGGGCGCGTCTACGGGCGGATCAGGGACCGCCTCGGCGCCGAGCTGTTGCGCGATCGGGAGCGGGCCGGCCTGCTCTCCGACCGGTGAGGGGGGCCAATGCCTGACCTGAATGTCGAAACGGGTGGTTGCCACCATGGCTGAATACGGACTGGCCTTGAACTTCGCGGTGACCATCGACGGCCACGACCTCGGCGCGTGGACGAAGTGCGAGGGACTGGGCGTCACCTACGACGTCTTCGAATACAAGGAGGGCGGTAACAACGGCTTCGTCCATCGCCTTCCGGGTCGGGCCAAGTACGACAACGTCAAGCTGACGCGCGTCGTAAACGAGTCGACCGCGGCCGTAATGAAATGGCTCGCCTCGGTCGAGTCGTCACTTGCGTACGCGACGGCGAAAATCGCGGTCATGGATTCCGCCGGGACCGAGATCGCGAGCTGGAACCTGACCGGCGTTTACCCCTCCCACTGGAGTGGCCCGACCCTCAACGCCGGCGGCAGGGAGCCGGCGACGGAGACCCTCGAGCTGGTCCACAACGGGTTCCTGGGGACTTAGCCATGGGCCTGGGCAGCTCCTCTCTCGAACGCGCCTCGCTCGTCGCCTATGCCGACAAGAGCCTGAGCGAACCGTTCGCCACGCTCGTCTTCAGCTACAACCCGAGCGAGGTCAAGACATCGCGAACGGCGACCTGGAAGAAGCCGGACGGAGCGATGACGGACAAGCCGGAGTACATCAGCTCCGGGCCCCAGAAGGCTCAGCTTTCGATCTTCTTCGACGAATGGAGCAACCCCGAAGGGGACGTCTCCAAGCAGGTCAACAAGCTGCTGAGCTGGACGAAGCCGAGTCGCGCGTCCGTGGACCAGAACGACCGGCCCAGGCCGCCAGTCGTCGCGTTTCAGTGGGGCCAAAGCGGGGCCCTGGCGGACCACAAGTGGTGCATAGAGAACGTTGGCGCCGAATACACCATGTTCCGGGCCAACGGCACGCCGATCCGGGCGACCTGCACTCTGGGCCTGAGCGAGTACTCGGATGATCGACCGCTCGCGCAGAACCCGACGTCGGGCGCGCGAGAGAGCCGGCGCAGCCGCGTGCTGGCCCAGGGCGATTCGCTCGCCTCGGTCGCATTCGGCGAGTTCGGGGACGCGACGCTGTGGCGGGCCCTGGCGCGGCTCAACGGCATCGACGACCCGATGGCGATCGCTCCCGGGACGCGCATTCTCGTTCCCTCCGCGGCCGAGGCACGGCTGCTCAACGCCGCAGAGGATTGACCGATGCCCGTTGCGACCGCCACCGCGACCGGTGCGACCGTCGAGATCGACGGCGAGGNNGTCACCGCCCTCGAGGCGGAGTACTCGGAAGCCGGCTCGTTCCTGATCATCCGCGGCTACGACCTGGCGCATCGCCTGCACCGGGGCCGCCGCACCAGGGTCTTCACCCAAGTCATGTACTCGGACGTGGCCCAGCAAATCGCCTCCGACGCCGGTTTGGACGCGGGCCAGATCGACACCACCGGCCAGGTCAAGGACCACGTCCCCCAGGTGGACCAGTCGGACTGGAGCTTCCTGCGTGAGCTGGCCGACGAGATCGACTTCGAACTGAGCGTCGTCGACGGCGCTCTCAACTTCCACGCCCCGACCGACGCGTCGCAGGCTCCGAGCCAGGGAACGTACGGCTCGACGGTGGCTCTTCAGCTCATCTTCGGCGAGGACCTCCTGGAGTTCCGGCCACGAGTGACGGCTGCCGGCCAGGTCGACACGGTCGAGGTGCGCTCCTGGGACGGCCTGAATAAGCAGGTCCTGGTGGGTACCGCCCAGACCGCCTCGTCAACCGCCTCGCTCGACCAGGACCCCCAGGCGCTGAGCGGGCTGTTCGGCTCCGCCAAGCTCGTCTCGGTGGAGCCGCGCGCGACCGACCAGGACTCGGCCGACAAGCGGGCCGACCGGATAGCCCAGCAGATCGGGACGACCTTCGCGGAGGCGTCCGGGGTCGCTCGCGGCAACCCGGAAATACGGGCCGGTCGGGCCATCAGCGTCTCGGTCGTCGGGGATCCATTCGTCGGAAACTTCACCCTGTCCCATGCCCGCCACGTCTTCGATCAGCGGGGATACCGGACCAGCTTCGTGGCCAGCGGGCGCCAGGAGAGGTCGCTGCTGGGTCTCGTCCGCGGCGCCACGAGAGCCCCGGCCGCAGCCGCGATCGCCGGAGTCGTCACGGGCGTGGTGACGGACGCGGGCGACCCCAACAGTCTCGGGCGCGTGAAAGTGCAGTTCCAGTGGCTGTCCGAGGACTACGTGAGCGACTGGGCGAGAGTGGCCATGCCCGGCGCGGGTCCAAGCAGGGGAGTGGTCTGGCTGCCAGAGGTCGGGGACGAGGTCCTCGTGGCCTTTGAGCACGGCGACGTCCGCCGGCCCATGGTGCTGGGCGGGTTCTGGAACTCCACCGACACGGCACCTCCCTACGGCGTGCCCAACGGCAAGCCGAATGCCCGGGCGCTCGTCTCGCTCAAGGGCCACAAGATCGTCCTCCACGATGAGAGCGACGGCTCGATCGAGCTGGCGACCCCGAAGGGGCTCACGGTCCTGCTCGACGACGACAACGGCCGGATCTCGATCAAGGCGGGAGGAGGAGCCAAGCTCGTCATCGAAGCCGACGGCGACATCTCGATCTCGGGTCAGGGCAACGTGGCGATCAAGGCCGGCGCGAGCCTGAGCCTCTCCGGTGCCAGTGGCCTCGAGCTCAAGAGCGACGCCACTACGACGGTCAAGGGCCAGATGCTCCAGCTGAACCCGCCGGGATGAGAGGAGCGCCACATGGGTCAGCCGATCGTTCAGGGAGACCAGGTTCAGGGCACGTGCTCGACGCACCTGATGCCCAACCCGGCCACCGGCGCGCCCCAGCCTTCGCCGCCCCTGCCCTTCTTGGCACCGCTCCTGACCGGCCTGTCGACGACCGTGACCATAGGCGGCAAGGCGGCCGCCGTCCTCGGCTCGGGTGGTGTGAACACGCCGCCGCACATCGGCCTTCACCCGAGCGACCCGTTCTTCGCGCCGCCGAGCGAGATGGCCCAGATCATGACCGGCTCGGCGAACGTGTTCATCGAGGGCAAGCCGGCGGCTACCACCGAGTCGCAGGCAACCTGTTGTGGCTTGCCCGGCGGCAGCTGCATACCAACGACCAGCAACGTGACGATCGGTTGAGGAAGCGGGCATGACGGACGATTTCATCGGCGCAGGCTGGGCTTTCCCGCTGCGGACCGACTCGAGCGGAGGCATCGCACTGGTCTCGAAGAGTCGCGAGATCGAGGAGGCCATACGGTTGGTCCTTGGCACCGCGCCCGGCGAGCGGCCGATGCGGCCCGAGTTCGGTTGCCGGATCCACGACGAGGTCTTCTCCGGCGCCGGCGCCGGTTCAGCCGGTCGAATTGCCCAGCACGTTCGCGACGCCCTTCTGCGCTGGGAGCCTCGAATAGAGGTGACCGACGTGGACGTGAGCGTCGACGCCGAGGATCGATCCGTCCTCTACATCGAGATCACCTACACCATCAACACCACGAACGATCGCAGGAACCTGGTTTTCCCCTTCTACACCATCCCCGAGGAGGCTGAGTGATGGCCCTCCCGACCCCGAATCTCGACGATCGGCGGTTCCAGGATCTGGTCGACGATGCCAAACGGCTCGTCCAGCAGCGCTGTCCGGAATGGACGGACCACAACGTCTCCGACCCGGGCGTGACGCTGATCGAGGCGTTCGCCTACATGACCGACCAGCTCCTCTACCGGCTCAACCGCGTGCCCGATCGGCACTACGTCCGTTTCCTCGACCTGATCGGCGTCCGCCTGTTCCCGCCTGTGGCGGCGCGGGTCCCGCTCACCTTCTACCTCAGCGCGCCCCAACCGGATACGGTGCGGATCGCGGCGGGCACCAGAGCCGCGACCGTCCGCACGGAGACCGACGAGGCCATCGTCTTCACCACGCTGGAAGATCTGGCCGTGGTCGCCTGCTCGCTGAGCCACGTCGCCACCTCCGTCGAGGGGTCGCCGGCCGTGGACCGCGCCGAGGTCCTCGCGAAGGGCACGGCCTTTGAAGCGTTCTCGCCCGTGCCAAAGCCGGGCGATACGTTGCTCATCGGCCTGAGCGAAGCCGTCCCATCGTGCACGGTCGGACTGACGATGCGCTGCACCCTCGAAGGTGTGGGCGTGGACCCAACGCGGCCGCCCCTGGTGTGGGAGGCATGGACTGGCGACGGATGGACCGCCTGCGACCTCGAGTCAGACTCCACGGGCGGCCTCAATCGCGATGGGCGGCTCGTTCTGCACGTTCCGGCCGGACACGTCGCCTCGCTCGTGGGCAAGGTGCGTTCAGGCTGGTTGCGGGCGCGCGTCGTCAGTCCTGACGCCGACGTGCCGGCCTATTCCGCCTCTCCGCGGATCCGCGATGTCTCTGCCGAGACGATCGGCGGCACGGCGGCGGCGGTCAACGCCCAATTCGCGGGCGGCGGGCACGAGGGCGACGGCAGCCTGGCCGGCGAGATCCTGGGCGTCAGCGCCGGGATCCCTGGCCAGCTCTTCTCACTCCTCCATCGCCCCGTTGTTCCAGGAGAGCGGCCGGCGGTCCTGTGCGTCAGCGACGCCGACGGGTGGGCCGAGTGGGAGCAGGTTTCGGACTTCGCCTCGAGCAGCCCCACCGATTGCCACTTCGTTCTCGATGCGGTCGCCGGCGCCGTCCTGTTGGGGCCCGGTGTACGCCAGCCGGACGGCACGTTCCGTCAGTATGGCCGCGTGCCTCCGAAGGGAGCGCGCCTGCGGCTCGACGCGTACATGACGGGCGGCGGCCGGCGCGGCAACGTGGCCTCGGGCGCGATCAGCGTCCTGAAGTCGAGCATCCCGTTCGTGGCCAGGGTCTCGAACCGCCGGCCCGCGTCGGGAGGGGTCGACGGCGAGGAGATCGAGAACGCCAAGCTGCGAGGCCCGATCTCGCTGCGGACGCGCGGCCGCGCGGTCACCACCGAGGACTACGAGCAGATCGTTCTCGAGGCCGCTCCCGAGATAATGCGGGTCCGGGCGATCGCCGCGACCGCACCGGCCGACCAGGGTGGCGTCCGGGTTCTCGTCGTGCCTCGGGCGACCGACGAAGACGGCCGCCTCCGTTTCGAGCAACTGGTCCCGGCCGAAGAGACGCTCGCTCGCATCACCACGCGCCTTGACGAATGCCGGGTCATCGGCGCCCGCGTCGTGGTCGAGCCGCCCGACTATCGAGGCATCACCGTGGTCGCTCGGATTCAGCCTAAACCGAGGACCAACCCGACCCGGCTTCAGGCCAGCGCCACCCGGGCTCTGTACGACTACTTCAACCCGATCACCGGGGGCCCCGACGGCGGCGGCTGGCCATTCGGCCGGCCGGTCCAGGTAGGCGAGGTCTATGCGGTGCTTCAGGCCGTTCCGGGAACGGCGCTCGTCGAAGACGTCCGCCTCTTCGGGGCCGATCCCATCACGGGTCAGCGCGGGACCGCCACTCAGCGGCTCGACCTGGAGCCGAACTCGCTCGTCTTCTCGTACGAGCACCAGCTCATGGTGGAGGGAGCCTGATGCGCGGCCTGGTTCAGGGGCTCGAATCGCCCCATCCGATCGGCGAGACGCTGCCGGCCCTCTACCGGGACGACGACTTGGCCCAGCGCCTGGTTTCGGCGATGGACGCCGAGCTGGCTCCGGTTTTCGCTTCGCTCGACGGCTTCGAGGGATACCTCGATCCGGCGTACGCCCCGGAGGACTTCCTTGACTGGCTCGGCGGCTGGGTGGGGGTCACTCTGGACCACACCTGGCCGCTCGAGCGGCGACGGATGATGGTCGCCTCAGCCGTCGATCTCTATAGACTTCGCGGGACGGCCAGCGGCCTCGCTTCCCAGGTCGCGATCTACACGGGCGGGCAGGTGGAAATAGTCGAGTCCGGCGCGGCCGGCTGGTCGAGCGTCCCAAACGCTGCCATCCCGGGCGATGCCGCGCCGTCACTGGTGGTACGGGTCACGGTGCACAATTCGAAGGCGGTTTCTGCGGCTCGACTTGACGCGCTGGTCGCGGCGGCTAAACCTGCACACATTCCCCACGCCGTGGAGATCGTCGAAGCCTGATGAAGGGGACGTAGCGTGATCATCTGCACCAAGTGTGGCTTCCAGAACTCCGACGATGCGAGCTTCTGCGGCTCGTGCGGCAGCTTCCTGGAATGGACCGGGCAGAAGATCCAGCCGCCGGCTGCGCCAACGGAGGAACCTGCCTCGCCTGAGGCCGAACCGGAGCGCGGCGGAATCATCGTGCAGGCTCGGCGGGTGCTCGGTTTCGACGGCCGGCCCGACGGCGGGGCTGCCGATGCACCGGACGCAGCGACCGGCCGCGACGCCGGGATCGTGGTCGCTCCAGCTTCCGCACCGCCGGCGCCGGTTGCCCCAGCACCGGTCGTGGTCACTTCCAGGCGTGTTGCACCGGCGGTCGAGCTTGCGATGACGGGCGCGCCGGTGGCGGCTGAGCCGACGCCGGCCGCCACCGAGGCCGCCACCGAGGTCCCGCCGGTGGTCGCGCCCGCGGTGCAGGCGCCAGCGTTCGAGCCGCCGCCAGTCAGGCCCGCTCCTCCCCAGCCTGTAGCCCAGAAACCGGCCGCGCCACCGACGATCCAGCCGACGGCTGCCCCACCGACATTCCAGCCCGGTGCCGTTCAGCCGGATGCTGTCAAGCCCGGCCTGGCCCGTCCCCGCCCGGCCCCAGGATCAGTGGTACCGGTCGCGGAAGCCCCTCGGCCCGGTGAGCTCGTTTGCGCCAGCTGTGGAACCGGCAACGAGGCGACGCGTCGCTTCTGCCGCCGCTGTGGAGCGTCTCTGGCGTCGGTTCCCGTCGTCCGCCGAGTGCCGTGGTGGCGGTCGCTCTTCACCCGCCGGGCCAAGGCCACGCCTGCCGGCGCGCGGCCGCTCAGCGTTCAGCGGCACGCGGCCGCGGCCGCCGGTGGGGGCGGCGGCTCGTTCCGGAAGCTCCTGGCCGTGGTCCTGGTCGGTGTCGTCGTCGTGGGCGCCGCCGGATTCGTCCTGGTCCCGGGGTTCCATGACGCGGTGACGGGGGCCGTGAACCAGGTCCGGATGGACGTGGCTCCCAACTACGTCCCGGTCCACGTGGCCGGGCAGGCGACGGGACCGGCCATCGCCGGGCACGGGCCAACCATGGCCTTCGATGGCTTCAACAACACCTATTGGGCAGCCCCGGCGAGCGCGAGCCAGCCCTCGGTCCGGGCCAGTTTCTCGCCGCCGGCGGACATCGCCAAGGTGCTGGTGACCTCCGGCGACCCGTCCGACTTCGAGTCCCAGCCTCGACCGCGCACGATCCAGCTGGACTTCATGGACGCCAAGGGCGGCGTGGTCTTCACCAAGCAGTTCGACCTGCAGGATGTGAAGGACTTTCAGACGCTCGACGTCGCCGCCAGCGGCGCGGCTTCGGTGGTGATCACCGTCCTGAGCGTCTATCAATCGACCGCGGGCAAGAACGTCTCCATCACGGAGGTCGAGTTCCGTTCGCGTCAGTAGCCGGCCTCGGGACAACGCTGGCGGGTGCAGCGTCGCCGCGGCGGCCGGCGGCGCCACGGTGATCGTAGAACGGTCAGTCGACCGTCGGGCGTGAGCCCGCTCCGTCGTCTCTCGTCGCCGTCAGCCCCAGCTGCCCGAGCACGCGTTCGTACGCCTGGCGGGCGGTCGCCGCGGCCGCCTGGTCTCCGGCCTTTTCTCGGGCCGCGATGAGGAGTCGCCACAGCCCGTCGTGGTGCGGGTCCAGCCGAAGCCCCGTTGCACACGCGTCCGCGGCCCCGTTGGGGTCCTCGTCCAGGAGCATCTCGGCCAGCGCACGGGCCGCACCGGCCAGCTCGGTCCGCGTCTCCTCTCGGCGGTACACGACCCAGTCGGCCGGACCGTCCTCCGGCAGAAGGTCGCCGCCGGCCAGGTCGATCGCTCGGCGATAGGCTGCCGTCTCCGCGGCGACGTCCTTTCGCGCGTGGGCGGCACGAGCCTGGTTCAGCGCCTCCTCCGCGTCCTGCAGGTCGACGCGTCCGCCCGGCGGTACGACGAGCCGATAAGCATCGCCCTCCCTGACGAGCGCGTCGCACCCTGCCTCGTCGCCGGGACATAGCTGCTTGCGCAGCCCGGAGAGGGCGACGTGGACGTTCCGGGCAGAAGCCGCCGGGTCCGCTTCGGGCCAGAAGGCGGCAGCCAGCACCTCGCGGTGGACGGGCCTTCCGGCGTTCATCGCCAGGAGTCGAAGGACCGCACGAGGTCGTGGTTTGATCGCGGCCAGGTTCACCGGGCGGCCGGCGATCTGCATCGCAAATCCGCCGAGAAGCCTCACCTCCAGGGGCGGCGCCACGGCCGAATGCCGCTCATCGCCTTGCCCGGCTTCCCCGATGGGCTGGCCCTTTGCCCACGATCGGCTCTTCCGGCCGCCGTTGGAAGGGGCATCTGGGCTGGCCTCGTCGCCTGTCTCACCCAAGACGTCGGCGAGGCCCGTCTCTCGGACGATGGCTTCCGCCAGTGCCCGGTGCTCGGCGGATCGATCCGGATCGCAGGCCGACAGGGCCTTGTAGATGGGCATGCGCGCTCCAACCACGCCCGTCACCCGAGTCTGGCTCTCGGCGTGGAGGGCCGCCTCGCGCGCCTCCGGCATGCCCTCGGTCGCCGCGGCCAGGGCTCCAAGCCCCAGGGCCCAGGCCTCCAACGTTCCCGCGTTAAGGCGTCGAGCCCCCGCCGCGGCAAGCTCGAGTGGCGATAGGGCCGCTTCCCGCCGGCGAATCAGGACCCAGCCCTCCGCGAGCGAGCCGAAGACCTCACCCCAACCGTCGCCGTCCCGAGTCGCTCCCTCCCGTAGAGTGCGCAACTCTGCTAGTTGTGGGTCGCCGGCCGGCCCGGCCAGCGCCAGGGCCACCCGGCCTAGGCGAGACAGCCATCCCTGGCCCGCCCGCTCGGCCATCCCGGTGCCGCGCTCGATGTCGGTCCGGGCCATGGGGTCGCCCGCAAGGGCGCCGGCCGCGCCGGCGCCGATCGTGGCCGCCGCCGTAATCGCCGGATCGGCGTCGGGATCGAGGGCGACGTCCAGCAGCTTGGCTCGGGCGTCGACGACGTATCCGGCGATTAGGCTTGCCAGACCAAGCGCGAGTCGATCCCCCGCGGCGTCGGCGGCCGATCGTCCGGGCTGCCCCAACCGCGCCGCCCGTCTTGCCAGAGGATCGCGGCGCAGGGCGGCGCGAAGCGTGCCCACCCAGTCGAGGGGCGGTCTTGCCGTTGGATCGAAGAAGGCCGCCAGCGTCTGGCGTTCGGCCCTGCACGCGGCAGCCGTCTCCCCGGGTCCAAACGCAGCCTCCGCCTCTGCGAAGGCTTCCAATGCTCTCGCCCAATGGCCTTCGGCTCGCAGCCGGCGGGCGCTCCCCAGGCGGAGCCAGGGATCGTTGCGGATGACGGCCGGGGCGACTTCGGCCAGCCAATCGACCGACCGGTCGCTCGTGAACCTCTCGCCGCTCGTCCCGAGCATGCGGGCGGCTTCCTCGAAGCGATCGGCCCGACAGTAGGCCGCGAGCGCTTCTGCGGCGAAGCCCTGCTGCTCGAGCAACTCGGCGGCCCGGGCAGCCGAAACCCGGGCAGCTGCCTCGCCCCGCGTTTCCGACAGGATCTGTTCCAAGTGGGCTTGGAGCACCTCGTGGTAGCGGTACGTGCCATCGTCGAGCGAGACGGTGAAGACCTGGCGACACTCCAGATCCTCCAACAACGCGGCGCTGCCCGTGCGGCCCAGGTACAGGTCGCAGAGTGGCCCGGACAGGCGCCGCAGCGGGCTCGTGTCGATGAGGAATGCCCGCAGTTCCTCGGGCAGCTCGTCGAGAACGTTGCGGGCCAGGTATTCGCGTACAAGCCGGGTGCTTCCGCCGAGCGCTTGGAGCAGACGCGTTCGCTCCACGGGCGACTTGTCACGGGTGGCCAGGTGGAAGAACTGGAGCCCCGCGGCCCATCCTTCCGTGCGTCGGGCCAGCCGCCCCAGCTCGTCGCCGCGGAGCACCTCCCCGTAGTACTCGCGAAAAAGCCTCTCCACCTCCCACGACCTGAACCGCAAGTCGTCGCCCGTGATCTCGAGCAGGTTGCCCGAGAGTCGCAGGCGGGAGAGGTCGAACGAGGGCAGACTGCGGGTTCCGACGACAATGCAGACGCTCGGGCCGGCCAGGTCGATGAACCGAGCAAGGGCGGTCTCGGCTTCTGAGCCTGCGAGCGCGTGGAAGTCGTCTATTAGGAGGAGCATCCCCTCGGCGCGGCTGCCCTCCAGCCACGCGGCCGCCTCCTCCACGGTCTGCCACGGCCTCGTGCCGGCACGCGTCGAGGCGTCCCGCTCACCGGACGGCCTGAGTGCCTCTCCGATGGCGAGCTGGAGGTAGCCCAGGAAGGTGGACGCCGTCGCGTCTGTGCTCTCAGCCCGATACCAGCCGACGCGACTGCCGGCCGCTTCCGCCGCGGCCGCCCAGCGGGACATCAGCGTCGTCTTGCCCGAGCCCGCAGGGGCAACCACGAGGGTCAGGCGGTGTCGCCGCGCCTCGTCCGCCAGGCTCTCGAGCCGCTCGCGTGACATCGAGGCGGCACGTGGGATGCGTACCTTGGAGCGTACCAGCTGGGCCCCGACCGCCAGCCTTCGGGGTCGCACCGGAGATCGGTCCTCAGCGCCCGATTCGGGACCCTGCGTCGGCAGGCCGGGTATTGCGGCCACGAGGGCCATTGACTTTCCCCCAAAGTGAACCCGGGTGCTTCTGCACAACTCGCTCGAGCGGCGCCGCAACTCCAGCGGATCCCAACGGCGCCGGTTCCGGCATGCTAGATCGTCGTCCACCCCTAGGCAACAGCGGTTATCGCGCCGCGCAACAGTGCTCTTCCCGCTGGCGCCAGCGTCTCTGTCGCCGCCCCTTTTCCATCCAAGCGTTCGAGGAACATGGGGTCATGGTGCCGGACGATATGTCACCCGTCGGTTTCGACGACATCCAGTTCGCCGGGTTTTCACGAATCGGACTCACGGCAGTCCGTCAACCTCGCGCGTCGATGGGCCAGAAGGTGGTTCAACTCGTACTCAATCGTCTGCACGGGACCGAGCCATGGGAACTGACCGGAATCATCCTGCGACCGAGCCTCGTCCTCGACTCAGCTCGCGCGCGCCTCCGACCGGGCGAACTGCACCGCCTCCGCGGGGCTGCCCTTCCACTCGAGTCCGTGTCCGGGCAGGACGAGAGTGGCCTCGATCCCCTCGATCCGCGACAGGTTGGTCAGCGCCAGCTGCGGGTCTGCGGAGAAGGGCGCGATCTGCGGCCCGGACCGGCCGGTAGTCACCGCGTAGGTGCACAGCGCATCGCCGACGAGCAGCGCGCCATGGCCGGCGAAGTGTAGGACCGCGCTGCCGGGCGTATGCCCGGGAACGAGCGTGACTCGGGGCGACCCCGGGACGTCCAGCGTCGCGCCGTCGCAGTAGGTCGAGACGGCACCGAGGTGCCTGGTCCGGGCACCGTGCCGCAAAGACCACCACAGGAACCCGAGCAAAGGAAGCGGCCGCATTGGACCGCCGCCTTTCGCCGGGTTGGGCACCTCGCCGCGAGCCAGCGCCGCGTCCAGCTCGTGGACGCTGACCGGCCAGCCGCGCTCGACCCGGCCGCGCTCCGCAAACCCGATGTGATCGCTGTGGCCGTGGGTCAGCACGATCGCCCGGATGTCGTCGAGCGTGCGCCCCATGGCGGTGAGCTCGGCGGGAAGGTCGTTCCACAGCCCGGATAGCCCGGCATCCACGATGGTGACTTCGGTGCCATCTTCGACGAGATAGGCGTTGACGATGCTGTCGTGGCCGAGGCGCCTGATCCCGGGTGCGATCTCCAAGCTCCACCTCCTGTCAGGGCCCGCGCCGGTCCGCCTTTGACAATCTACTTCTTCCCCTGCGAAAGCTTCCACACCGAAGCCAGGGCGCTGCCTGCCGGGACGCCGCGATCGCAGGAAATCGGGTCGCGCCGTTGCGGGACGCGGATGGCACGACTGCGTGCGTTTGCTATCGTGGCCGCATGGATCACCGCCCCGAAGACCCTCCCCGGTCGGCTGCGCCGATCATCGCCTGGTGGCTCGGTCGGACGGGCTATCGCGACGCGTGGGACCTCCAGCATCGCCTTGTGGCGGCCCGCGTCGCCGGCGCGATCGGCGACCAGCTGCTGCTTCTCGAGCACGAGCCGGTCCTGACGCTGGGCCGTCACTCGGATGCGAGCCACGTCCTCGCCAGCCCGGCCGAGCTGGCCGCCCGCCAGATAGAGCTGGTCCAGACCGAGCGCGGCGGCGAGGTGACGTACCACGGCCCCGGCCAGCTGACCGCGTATCCGATCGTCCGCCTGGCGGACCGCGGGCTCTACATCCGCACGTTCGTCCGCGCGCTGGAGGCCGCCCTTTCGGAGACGTGCTCCGCCTTCGGTGTCCAAGCCGGGCCTANNTTGCCGACTTCGACCTGATCGACGCCTGCGGCATGCCCGGGGTCGAATCGACTTCGATCGCACGAGAACGAGACGAGGCAGCCGAACCCCCGATCGAATCGGTCGCCGGCGCAGCGGCCGCCTTCGCCCGTGCGCTCGCCGGTGCTCTCGGGACGTCGGTCGAAGGCACATTGCCGCCTCGGGCCGACCCGGCTCGAGCCCGGCGGGAGCTGGAGCGGCTGCTTGGGGACGCCACCTCCGCTCCCTCGGCCGTGACCGTCGCTGGAGCGGACTGATGGGAGCCGGTCTCTTCGAGCTGCGACGCGATGCCATCACCGGCTGGTGGGTCGCTACGGTCGTCGACCGCCAGTTCCAGCACGACCGCTTCTCTCTGCGCGCCGAGCTCGTCGACGACGGTGGAACCTGCCAGAACTGCACTCAGCCGCCGGGGGACGGCGTTCGCGTCCGGATCCTCAAGGACTACGCCTTCCACGTCGTCGGAACGAACGAGGAAGCGCGTGAGATGGAGCGCAGCCTGGCCCAGGTGGCACTCTCGCAAGCGCGAGCTTCGGGCAGCTGGCGGACGATCGTCGCGCCCCCGGGCGAGCATCGGCCGCTGCAGCTCATCGGCAGCAGCCTGCTGCGCGACCTGCTATCGGTCGCGCGCGGTGCAATTGCCGACGCCACCGAGCTCGGCCAGACCGAATACCTGCAGGTCGTCCAGAACTGGGGTGCCCAGGCCGGCGCTCGAACGAACCACCTGTGCCTGGACCTCTACGACCTGCCGCAGATCCCGCATCGCGTCTCGGAGGAGATCGGCGGCGCGGCGCGGTACCTGATCCGTGAAGGGGAGTGCCCGTATTGCCGGATCGCGCGCGAGGAGTCCAAGGCGGACACGCGGCTGATCTGGCAGGACGACGCCAGCGTGGCCTTCGCCCCTTTTGCCTCACGCTCGCCTTTCGAGGTGTGGATCGTGCCGCGCCGCCATGCCGCGGACTTCGGCCGCGCGGAGGACGCGGACATCGCCTCCACGGCGGAGGCGCTGCGCCAGGTTCTGGCGCGCCTCGCCCATCTCGACGGCCCCCCGCACAACCTCGTTCTGCATACGGCGCCCCTCCGCGAACGGGTCGACGCGACGTACCATTGGCACTGGGAGATCCACCCGCGACTGCGCGAGATCGCCGGCCTCGAGCTAGGCACGGGTCTGCCGGTGAATCCGGTATCTCCGGAAGAGGCCGTCGAACAGTTGCTACGCCATCGACCCGAAGGGGAATCCGCAGGAACGCCATGAGAATAGGGGGATCGTCACGGCGTCACAGCGGCGGAAGCGTCGCCGTCACAGGAACCTGGCGCGCATTGGCGCGCTTCCATGTGTGGGCATCCCGGACTGCGGCGGCATCGACTTGGCGCTCGAGACCACGACCTGGCGAATGGAGGTTGGCGTGACGGCCACGGCCGAAAGGTCCGCCGACCGCGCTTTCATCGAGGAGCTCTTCTCTCGCCACCACGCCGAGATCTACGCATACCTGATCCGCATGATGCGCGACGCCGACCTTGCGGCCGATCTGGCGCAGGACACCTTCATCCGTGCCTATCGCGCCATCGAGAGCCTGGAGGACCGGGCCAAGGCCCGCGCATGGCTCTACCAGATCGCCCATCGCATCGCCCTCGACGAGATCCGCCACCGCCGCATCGTTCGTTTTCTGCCGCTCACCGTGGAATCCCACGGCGCCGCTCCCTCAGCCGAGCATCTGGCGATGGAGATGCGGCTGTCCGGTCCGCTGGCGCGCGCTCTCGCCCGAATTCCCGACCGGCAGCGAACCGCGCTCTTGATGGCCGAAGTCGGAGACCTCACCGGCCTGGAGCTGGCGGATGCGCTGGGCGTCAGCCACGTGGCCGCCCGAGCCCTCCTGACGCGCGCCCGTGAGAGCCTCCGTCAGGCCCTCGCCGACGAGAGGCGCCTGGAGAAGGAGCACGAGGCCGCGGTCGACGCCGCGTTCGCCGAGAAGACCCGGTCTGCGGACCCTCGCCGCCACGTCGACGACTCGAAGGGGGCGGACCGGTGAGCGACATGAATACGGCGCGACGGGCTGCCGCGAAAGCCGCCGAGAGGGCCCACCAGAAGGCCCGCCTGCTTGCCTCGGAGGAGATCGACGCGAAGCTGTCCCCGTCCGACGCCACGTGGCTGGCGGTGCACTTGCGTGGCTGCGCCGCTTGCCAGTCAGTGGCGGACGACTATCGCCTCCTGCACACAGAGCTCCGTGGCCTGGCCACACCCGAGCCCCCGCGCGATCTCTGGGCCCGAACCTCCGCGGGCCTGGACGCGGTCGATCGCCGCGGCGCCGGCCGCACCGGTCTGGCGGGCCTGGCTGGTTTCCGCCTGGGTGATCTGGTTCGAAATCGGTCGTCCCTGGCTTCGGTCATGGCGGTGGCTGTCGTGGTGCTGGTCGTCGGGCTCTCCCTATCCTCCCAGGGTCCGCTCTTCGCCCCCGCCGTCGCCACTTCAGGCACGACCAACGTCGTTCTCGTGAGTGCTGCCCCGAGCAGCGGCGAGCCGGCGGCCCTGGCCGTCGTGGGCGGCACCAGCTACTACGTCGCCTCCGAGAACGGCGTGTATCAGATCAAGGGCGGCAGCGCCCAGTGCAAGGGATCGCCCGAGAGCTGCGCGGTCACGAACGGCAACGGCACGGTCCTGGGCTCGGTTACAAGCAAGACGGCGGTGTCCGTCGTGATCTCGCCGAATGCTACCCAGGCGGCCGTCTGGAATGCCAACAAGATCGTCATCCTGCCGCTCGGTGGGTCGGTGTCCAAGACCGTGGCGATCGACCAGCTCACGCCCCGCCCCACGGCGCCGGCCGCGGCGACTCCGACGGCCACCTCCGATCTCACCCAGCCCACAGCTTCGGTAGGGCCGAGCGCAACCGCGAGCGCCACGGAGCAGCCGGCCGAAAGTTCCACGCCGGCACCAGTCGCACCCACCGCAGCTCCCGCGACCGGCTCCGGGCCGACGGCCATTCTCGACGGCTACCAGATCGTCGGCCGCGCCCCCGAGTTCTCCGCCAATGGCCAGTGGGTCGCGTTCTCCGCGCGATCGGTGGGCCTGAGTTCCGGCTCTGACGTTTTCGTCTGGCGAGCCGGGTGGGCCCAGGCTCAAGCCGTCACGACCAGCCACGCCGATCTCTTCGCCGGCTGGTTCGGGCAACGGATCCTGATCAGCGAGTTCACCCGGCTTGACTCAGATGCGAGCTCGACACCGATCCCATCTGCGCCGGCTCCGGTCGCTGGGCCGGCTACGGTCACCGCGGTCTCGTACTTGTACGACCCGCTCACCGCGGCGGTCAGGCAGATCGATCGTTCGATGCTGATGCCGGTGGTCGACCCGACGGGCCGCTTCGTCGTCTACTGGGCCGGCACCGTGGCGTTCGACCAGGCGACCGGACTGTACGGTGCCGGTCAGGGCAACTTCTACTTTGATGCCTGGGCCAACCTCCATCTCGTGGCCGCCCACCTTGGCGGTGAAGGTGGCCCGGCGCCATCGCCCGAGCCAACTGCCGCCCCATCCGAGAGTCCGGCCGTCGCCCAGCCGAGCGATGACGCCAGTCCCCTGGCGATGTCCGATCAGTCGGTCAACGGTCAGATCGCGCCCGTCCCGGCAAGCCAGCCTTCCTCGCCGCCGGTTAGCTCGACCGGCCTGCCGCAACTCGTTCCAGTCGGCTCCGCCCCGGGAGTCGTGACGAGCTGGTCGGTTCGCTGGGACGCCAGCGGCCAGTACGTGGCCATCTGGGTGGCCGATGCCGGGGCTACGGACGTTGGCCAGGTTACGCTGCTCAACGTCATTCCCGGATCGACCATGCTCAACGTGGACGGTCTTCTGCTTTCGGCCTCGGCCCGATCGAACATCCAGTTCAACGACTCGCAGTTCGTCTACACCTCGCCGGGTCAGGGCGGCGACGGCAAGACATACCTCTTCCGGCTGCCCGCCGTTCCGCCGGCCCCCATTGCGACGCCCGTAGCCACTGCGCCGGTGGAGAGCTCGGGATCGGGCCAGGCCATCGGCACTGCGGTGCCGCCCGTCTCGACGGATCGCCCGGGGAGCTAGCCGCTCCGCGCGCCCGAGTCGAGCCCGCCGGCCCGAACCCTTTCAGGGTCCGGCGTCACGGCGCGATGCGCTGTATTCTTCGCAGGACCTTTAACGACCGGCACGGTGAGGCCGGGAAGGAGGACTGCGCCTGATGCGGGGCAGCGAGAATCGATGACCGACCGGCAGATCATGACCGGGGATGAGATCCGGCGAGCCATCGTTCGGATTTCCCATGAGATCGTCGAGAAACAGGCCGGCACGCAGGGCCTCGCGCTCGTGGGCATCCAGCGCCGCGGCGTCCCGCTCGCTCGGCGGATCGCCGACGCGATCGAGGAGCACGAAGGGGTCAGGCTTCCGGTAGGGGCGCTGGACATCACCTTCTACCGCGACGACCTGTCGCTCGTAGCCCAGCAGCCGATCGTCAAGGGCACGGACCTGCCGTTTGACCTCAACGGGACCACGGTCGTGCTCGTCGACGATGTGCTGTACACGGGCCGAACGATCCGCGCCGCCATGGACGCTCTGATCGATTTCGGGCGGCCGCGGGCGATCCGGCTGGCAGTGCTCATCGACCGCGGCCACCGCGAGCTACCGATCCGCGCCGACCACGTCGGCAAGAACGTGCCNNGGGCGGCAACTCCGAGCCGGCGAGGCCGCGTCGGCGGACCAGGCATGAGCGTCAAAACCGAGGCGGGCGCAGCCCACGCGGCCGGCTCCGCCCCGACCCAGGAGGTCGTCTGGCACCATCGCCATCTCCTGGACGTGGACGTCCTGACCTGGCCCGAGATCGAGTTGATCATGCGCACGACGGACGAGATGAAGGGGATCCTGGCCCGCCCGATCCGGAAGGTCCCGGCACTCAACGGCCGCCGCGTGACCACGCTCTTCTACGAGGCGTCGACCCGCACCCGAGTCTCGTTCGAGACCGCTGCCCGCAATCTCTCCGCGGACGTCGTGAGCGTTTCCACGGCCACATCGTCGGTGACCAAGGGCGAGTCGCTCGTGGACACGATCCGGACGCTGGAGGCCCTTGGAGCCGAGATCCTGGTGATGCGCCACTCTGTGTCGGGGGCGCCGTATCTGGCGGCCGAGATCTTCGGCGGGCACGTCCTCAAC
>PMIQ01000227.1:0-15346 GCA_003157175.1 Chloroflexota bacterium | reverse complement strand
TGTGCGGTCCGGCCACTCTCTTGCGGGGAATGGATCGGTGGGCCACGGCCTGGAGCGGCGGTTCGGTGCCTGGCCACGGCCGGTTCCACGTCACGAGCGATGTCGATGCCGCCGTGCGGGACGCGGACGTGGTGATGGCTCTGCGGATCCAGCGCGAGCGCATGCAGGGCGGCCTGCTGCCGTCGCTGCGCGAATACGCCGCCAGGTTCGGGCTCAACACTGAGCGCGTCTCGTTGGCGAAGCCCGAGGCGATAGTGATGCACCCAGGGCCGATGAACGAAGGCGTCGAGATCTCACCGGACGTTGCGACAAGCGGTCGCGCGGTTATCACCGAACAGGTGGCCAACGGCGTCGCCGTTCGAATGGCGCTGCTCTACCTGCTCGCCGGTGCGCACGAGGCTGCCGGAGAGCACGAGGTCGGCCACGAGGTGGGGCACGCACACGAAGGCCCTCACGCTCCCGAGGCGACCCGATGAGCTCACAGTCGGTGACCTCCGGCAGAGCGAAAGCAGCCGGCCCCAGCGTCGGCGAGGTGCTCGAGCGGTTCGAGCTCCAGAAGGCCTGGCTGGTCGACCCCGTCTCCGGCCGCGAAGGCCCGGGCGAGATCGTCGTCACCGACGGCATTCTCGAGTCGGTCGTCTGGCTTGAGGGCGAGGAGGCGAAGGGAGTCGATGACAAGGGTGTCATCGTCGCCCCGGGCTTTTTCGATCTCCACGCCCATTTCCGCGAGCCGGGCTTCGAAGACGCCGAGACCGTCGCCACCGGCAGTGCCGCCGCGGCTCACGGCGGCTATACCACCGTCGCGCTGATGCCCAACACCTCGCCCACCCTCGACGAGCCGGGCGTGCTGGAGCGCATTCGGTCGGCCGCCCGCGCCGGCGGATCGCCCGTCGAGGTTCTGGCGTTCGGTGCCGTCTCGGCCGGACGGGCAGGGGAGCAGCTCTCCGCGATGGGCGAGCTGGCCGACGCCGGCGTTATCGGCTACTCGGACGACGGCGCGCCGGTTCGATCGCCCAAGCTCCTGCGCAGCGCGCTGCTCTACGCCGGAATGCTCGGCCTGCCGGTTGTCGACCACGCCGAGGACCTCGAGTTGACCGCCGCCGCCGAAGCTAACGAAGGCTACGTCGCCTCGGTCCTGGGGCTGGCCGGCTGGCCCGCCGCAGCGGAGGTGAACGCCGTTTCGCGGGACCTCGCCGTCCTGGCGGACGCGCGCCGCGACGAGCCCCATGCCCGGCTTCACCTGACGCATCTCTCGACGGCCGCCTCGCTCGACCTGGTTCGCCGGGCGAAGGCTGTCGGGCTGCCGGTGACCTGCGACGTGACGCCCCATCATCTGGCGCTCACTGATGAGTGGATCGCCGGCGCGCGGCGCTGGTCGTGGGAGGCGCTCAGCGCCGAAGGCTCGTCCCGCGATCCGTGGGCGGACGGCGCTCTCACGGCGTGGCCATACAACACATCGCTGCGGGTCAACCCGCCGCTCCGCACGCCGGTCGACGCCGCCGCCTGTCTGGCGGCGCTGCTCGATGGAACCGCCTCGGCCGTGGCGACAGACCACGCCCCGCACACGGTCGTGGACAAGAAGGTGGAGTTCGGCGCGGCGTCGAACGGCATCAGCGGCATCGAGACGGCGCTGGGCTTGCTGCTGGCCCTCGTCGATGCCGGCCGGCTGCCCCTGGCCCGAGCCATTGCCGCGCTCACGACCGGCCCGGCGAGCATCCTGGCCGCCTGGCCGGCCGTAGCGGCGACCCCCGCCGCCCGCAAGAGAGGGCTCACGGAGGGCGCCGCCGCAGACCTCGTCGTCTTCGACCGGGCCGACCGCTGGGCCGTGACGGAGGAGTCGCTGCGCTCGCGGGGCAAGAACTCACCGCTCATCGGCCGCGAGCTGTCCGGTCGAGTGCTGCTCACGATCGCCGGCGGCCGGCTCGCCTACGAGGATCCCGAAGTCGGCGACGGGTAGGCCGAATAGCGGCTCGGCGGAGGGGTCGCAACCGGCGCCGTCGGCGCCACCCCGACTCGTGCGAGAATAGGAGTCCGCGCGTCCGCCAGCCAGGATGATCCCGACCGAACCGGGCGACGGTCAGCGCGCCGAAGTGAGGAGAACGCGGAGCCAGTGCCAGTCCTTGCGACCTTCTTCTCAGTCCGGAGAGGACGGGACCCTTTCTTCAAGTTCTTCATGAAGACGCTGCTGCCTCGCCAGATGAAGCAGTACGAGGAGAAGTTCGGGATCAAGTTCATGGGCTGGTACAACGTCGCCCATGGCTGGGATTTCGACAACGTGATCCTGCTGGACTTGCCCGACTACGCCACACTCGACAAGCTCGAACGCGACGAGGCCTCCCGCGCCCTGGGCCACCGCGCCGGGGAGTGGATGTTCGAGCGACACCATTCGATGTTCCTCCGGGAGCGCATCGGCCCGGACCTCGAGTTCAAGGGATAGGGAGACGACCGCGATGGATACGAGTCGCAACGATCTGCTCGGCGAACTCGCTGCGGACGCCGCTCTGGAGCGAACCGACTTCCTGGCATCGGCGTCGGCACAGCTGGGCCGCTTCCTCGACGGCAACGAAGCGCGCATCCGCGAGCTCGGTGGCGTGGTCCTGATCGACGACGAGGTGGATTACCTCGCCATCTCTGAGGACATGACGTTCCGCAGCCGGAACCGCTACCAGGACGAAGCCACGGGCAAATGGGTCACGGACACGGAGGTCATCGAATCGGCCGCGGAGCTCGTCGAGCTGTATAACCTGGCCGACGTCTTCGCTGCCTTCGCCGAGGCCACCAAGCTCGAAGCGGGCATGGAGCCCGAGCCCACGGCCGCCGGCGATCTGCTCCGCTCCGCGGACATCGCCCCGGAGGAGACCGTCCCGCTCGGCGCGGAGAACCCGTACGCCGCCGCAGCCGACGACTGGGCCGCCGGACACGACTACGACGAGGCTCCGGAGACCGAGGAAGAGGCGGCCGAGCGCCTGTACGACATGGCCCTGGCGTTCCAGGAGCGCAGCCAGCAGACCGAGGCCCATCTACTCGAGCAGTTCGAGTCGGCGGCCTCCGCGCTGACCTCCGTGCTGGGCGACCTGATCGTCGTCGACGACGAGGACGAGCGCCTCACGCTCCGCTCCTCGGGCTCCTTCACCGCCGAGGTGGTGTCGGAAGAAGATGCAGAGTCGGGCCAGTGGCAGAAGCTCGAAAGCGCCGACGAGATCGTCAAGTACTACGACCCCACGGACGTCTTCGGCGATCTGGCCGACGCCCTGGCCGAAGCCTTCCCCGATCTGGCCGAAGAGGCTCCCGGCGACGAAGCCGGCGAGGCCGAGGACAGCGACGAGGCCGGAGCGGGCGAAGAAGGTCCGGACGGCGACAAGGCCGACAAGGCCGATAAGGCCGATAAGACCGGCAAGGCCGATAAGACTGGCGAGACCAAGGACGGCGGCAAGGAGGACGGCGACCGCCGGTGACGATGCGCCTGGTCTCGGCCGAGCTCGTAGAAAGCCGGCAGATTCTGCCGGGCCAGTGGATCCAGTCGTTCGCCGCGCCTGAGCTCGCCACGGGATCGAGAGCGGGTCAGTTCGTCCATGTCAGAACGGGCGACTATTCCGGCCTGGTCTTGAGGCGGCCGTTCTCGATCAACACGGCGGATCCGGCGACAGGCATCGTCACGCTCCACTTTCGGACGGTCGGTCGCGGCACCGAGTGGCTGACGCGCACCCGCGAGGGCGATCGGCTGGACATGCTCGGGCCGTTGGGTCGCCCGTTCGAGGTCGACCCGCGCAGCCACCACCTGCTGCTCATCGCCGGGGGCCTGGGGATGGCGGGGATCCGGATGCTCGCTGACGAGGCGGTCCGGGACGGCCGCCAGGTCGTGGTCCTTTTCGGGGCACAGAGCGCGTCGAACGTCTACCCCTCCAGCCTGCTGCCCGATGAGGTGGAGTATGTCGTCGCCACGGACGACGGCTCGCTCGGCCACCACGGCTTCGTGACCGAACTCGTGGCCGAGTACGAGGCCTGGGCCGACCAGGCCTTCGCCTGCGGCCCGCATCCGATGCTGGCGCGACTGGCGCAGCTCGCGGCCGGGCGTCGCGCTCGGCTTGGCGTGGCCAAGCTCGGCCGAAAGAGGGGCGGCGGCAAGGCCGACCCGCTCGGTTCAACTGCCGCCCGTCGCAAGTCGTTTCTGCAAGTCTCGATGGAGCAGACGATGGGCTGTGCCGTGGGCGCCTGCCTGGGCTGCACGGTTATCGGCGTCGATGGCCCGCTGCGCGTTTGCCGCGAGGGTCCCGTTTTCGCGGCCGAGGAGATCGCATGGCCCAACGCGTGAGATCTGTTCGATGAAGGCGAAGAGGACTGTCATCACCTTTGGCGACATGCGGGTCGGGAAGGATTCCGACAGGTCCAAGCGAACGCCGACTGTCCGCAAGGTCAAGAGCGCCATCGTGCCCGTCGACCGAATCAAGGTCCCCGGCGCCGGCAGGCCGCGGGTCGAGACCGGCGGGTCGGCCGTGGCAGATCTCGGCGCGCCGACGGCCGTCCGCCCGACGCTGGCGGAACAGGCTGCCCTGGACAAGATCGACCTGTCGGTGGATCTGGCGCCGGAGCACGGCGGCTTGATGCTCGCCAATCCGATCATGGTCGCCTCTGGCACGTTCGGCTACGGCGTCGAATACGACGAGGTCGTCGACGTCCAGCGCCTCGGCGCGATCTGCTGCAAGGGCACGACATTGCGGCCGCGCGCCGGAAACCCGCCGCCGCGGGTCACCGAGACGCCCGGCGGAATGCTCAACTCGATCGGTCTGCAGAACCCCGGCGTGGACGCCGTGATCGAGAAGTACGGCCCGCTCTGGCAGGGCTGGAAGGTGCCGGTCATCGTCAACATCGCCGGCGAATCGATCGAAGACTACGTCGAGGTCGCGCGCCGGCTCGACGGCGTGCCGGGCGTGGCCGGCATCGAGCTCAACATCAGCTGTCCCAACGTCGGCAAGGGCGGCCTGCAATTCGCCATCGACCGCGACGCCGCGCGGGCCGTCACCGCCGCGGTCCGGCGAGCGACGGACCTGCCGCTGCTGGTCAAGCTCTCGCCCAACGTGGCGGACGTCCGGCCCATCGCCAAAGCGATCGAGGAGGCCGGCGCCGACGCGATCACGGCCATCAACACGCTTTCGGGGCTGGCGGTCTCAGCCGACCGGACGCGCGCGTTCCTCGGCAACACCTACGGCGGGCTTAGCGGTCCGGCCATCAAACCCGTGGCGCTGCGGGTCGTCTACGAGGTGGCGCAGGTCGTCTCGATCCCGATCGTCGGCATCGGCGGCGTGACCTCGCTCGCGGACGTTCTCGATTTCATGGCCTGTGGCGCGGTGGCGGTCCAGGTCGGGACGGCCATCTTCGCCGACCCGGAACTGCCGGTCCGGCTTGGCGACGAGCTGCGGGCGGAATGCCTGGCGCGCGGGCTTTCGTCCTGCGCGCCGCTCGTCGGCACCGCGCTGCCAAAGCGCGCCGGGGCACCGTCGGCGAAGGGGGCGGAGTACAGGCCGTGAGCGGCAAGCGGCGCGACCGGCCGTGGGCCGAAAGGAGGCTGGCATGACGACCATTCGAGCGGCGGCCGAGATGGCCGTCTCGAAAGCCATCTCGGCGCGGACGGAGGAGCTGTTCCGTCGCTCCGGCGCGCTCAAGGAAGGCCACTTCCTTCTCAAGAGCGGCAAGCACTCGGAGCGGTATCTGGAGAAGTTCCTGGTGCTGCAGGATCCTGCCGCCACGAGCGAGCTGTGCGGCTTCTGGGCGGCGCGGCATCGCGACGCGGAGGGGGCGCCGGCGGTGGACCTCGTCGCCGGCCCGACGACGGGCGGCATCGTCCTCGCTTTCGAGACGGGGCGGCAGCTGGGAGTGCGGGCCATCTTCGCCGAAGAGGTGAATGACGCCGACGGCGCGACGCGGCGCGAGTTCCGGCGCGGCTTCACGATCTCCCCGGGCGAGCGGGTGCTGCTCGTCGACGACATCCTGACCACCGGCGGCTCGTTGCTGGCGATGATCCCCGCGGTTGAGGCCATGGGCGGCGAGATCATCACGTGCGCCGTCCTCGCGGACCGCTCCGGCGGGTTGGCGGCGCTCAGCTCTCCGCTGACGGGGCGGAGCTACCCGCTCCGCGCCCTGTGGCGGCTCACGCTTCCCACCTACGATCCGGGTCCCGAAACCTGCCCGGCCTGCAAGGCCGGAGTGGCTCTTTACGCCCCGGGCAGCACGGGAGCGGCCGGCGCCACGGCGTAGCGGCCCGGGCCAGGACCGCGGCGGGCCCGCAGCGCCGGAGGCGCCACGCTCCAACGGCGCCGCGATCGAGGGCGCGCGGGCGCCCCGAAGCCGGGTATCCTGGTTGGCGGCCGCTCACCGGTCCACGGTGGACATTGGGGCGCGCCGGCGGAATCAGGGGAGGTCGAGGCAATCGATGGGCGGAGCCAGAGACCGGATGGCCCCGATCGCCGAGCTCGGCCTGTGGGTGGCCGGGGCCGCCCTGATCGCCGGCGCCGCCGGAATGCGCCTGCCGTCCGGACTGCTGGCCTCGTCCACACCGACGCCCACAGCCGCGGCTGTGCTGAGCGGCAGCTCCGGCGCCTCTGCGACTCCGGCGCCCACGTCGTCGCCGACGCCCGGCTCATCCGCAGCGCCCACGCTCTCGCCCCTGGTTCGCAAGTTCCAGGCCGATCTGGCCAGGAAGGACTTCCAGTTCCAGGCGACGGGGACCGGATCGATGTCTGCCGTTGGAGCCAGCCAGTCGGCTGATTTCACCCTCTCGGGCTCGATGAGCTACAAGGCGGGCGAAGAGGCCGACACGACAAAGACCACCTCGCAAGGCAAGACAATCGCCGACGACAGCGTGTACGCGGGCAACTACGCCTACGAGCGCAGCGACGGCGGCCCCTGGCTCAAGAAGACGCGCCAGGCGTCTGACAACGATGCGGATTGGCAGATCTTCCTCTCGCCCGCTCGGCTCTTCGTGGACACGGGAGTCGAGATCAAGAACGGCGCCGCGCTCCACAGGCTCGAGGTTGCCGATCCGGCGGCCCTGGGCGCCGAGGTTGATGCCACTGGCATCGTCGCCAATGCCCAGCTGACGCTCGTCTTTTGGGTCAAGGCCGACGGCACGCCGGCGGATATTCGAATGGAAGGGACCTGGGACGAGCCGGTCAACGGCGTCCAGGCCCACGTCACCACCGCCGAGGAGTTCGTGCTGACCAGGTGGTCCGGCGTCACGATCGCGGCTCCCAAGAACCCCTGGCAATGGATCGTCGACGACCTCGACGGGCTTGCTTTCGGGCTGCCCTCGAACTGGTCAAAGTCTCAGACGAACAACACGCTCGGCCTGACCTCGTACCTCTGTGCCACCGGTCAGATGGACTACCAGAGCAGCGCATCGACCCCGATGACCCTCGACACATTCGCCGACGAAGTCATAGCCGGCCTCGCTGAGCCGGCGGAGGGTCGGAAGGCGACAACGGTAAGCGGCGTTCCGGCGGTCACCTTCGGCATCCACCGCTCCATACAGAAGGACTATGAGAGCGTGACCGTTCTCTTGAGAAGCGGCCGCTCCTACGAGTTCCTGTTCTTCGGGCTCGCGGGCAAAGACGCCGCCACCGACGCGATGGCCGCTCAGGTCCTGTCCACGCTCGAGTTCACGAGCTAGCCGCGCCGGCCGACCCGGAAGGGGTGGGTGACGCGAGCGCGGCATCGATGGCGGCCTTGATCAGGTCGTAGGTGGGCCATGAGTTGGCGTTCGCCCCGGCGACGTACCTGCCGTTCACGAGGATGGATGGTGTCGCGGTCACCTGTGCCGGCTTGGCCGTCTGCTCGGCTGCGATCGCTGCGTCGTGAGTGCCCTGATCCAGGCAGGTTTGATACTTCGACATGTCGAGGCCGGCCGCCTTGCCGATGTCGGAGAGCCGGGGCATCGTGAATGCCGACGCGTTTTCGGTGGGGGACTGGTTGGCGTAGAGCCAGTCGTGCATGACCCAGAACNNCCAGAACTTGCCCTGGTCGGCCGCGCACCAGGCGGCGTTCGCGGCGTCGCGCGAGGCCGTGGCGCCGTCGCCGGCGTCGATCGTCAGATAGTCGTGCCAGACCAGCTTCGCCTTGCTGGTGGCGACGTAGTTATCCACGAGGCTCTTCTCGGTCCCGTTGGTGGTGAAGACGAAGCAGGCGGAACAGCGGAAGTCGCCGTAGACATCGATCGTGACGGGCGCGTTGGCATTCCCCAGCGTTCGGCCGCTCGACAGAATGTTGATCGGCGTCGTTGCGCCGGGAGCGACCGGGGCGCCGGTGGTGTTGCTCTGAGATTGCGAGATGACGATGGCGACGCCGACGATGACGATGGCGACGATCCCGAAGACCGCGCTCCACACCAGCAGCGAGCCGAGGCCGTTGCCGCTGGAGCCGCGAGTCCCGGACCGGGCCGGGACTCGACCGGCCGCCCTGTTCGCCAGGCGCTGCTGCCTGGCCGGCTGGCGAGCTGCGGACGGCACGCGGCCGCTCGAAGATGGGCGTTTGGGCGGGTATTTCGGCGGCATCGAGTCAATCCCCGGTCGGTCGAGGGTATGGGCCCGGCAGCGGGAGGTCGAGCTTCAGGCGTACCGTCGGGCATGGCTTCTGGCATAGCTGGCCGCGGCTCCCGGATCAGTCGAGCGTGACGTGCTCGTGCCAGTGCGGCGCGGAGGCCGGCAGACCGAGGGCTTGGATCTTCGGTTCGATCGCGTCCTGCGCTTCCGGATCACCGTGGACGATGAAGATCTGACGGGGCACGCCCGGATCGCCGGCCTTCCGACCCTCGATGAAGTGGCTCAGCCAGGCCAGGATCTCGGGTTCGTCGGCGTGGGCGGAGAAACCGGTGATGGAGCGCACGGCGCAGCGGACCTGATACTCCTGGCCGTCGAGGCGGGCCGTCTTGACGCCTGCCTGCAGATGCGCCCCGAGCGTGCCCTCGCCCTGGTAACCCACGAACAGGATCATCGCCTTGGTGTCGCCGATGAGGGTTCGCAGGTGACTCAGGACGCGGCCACCGGTCAGCATGCCGTTCGAGGCGACCAGGACGTACGGCCGCGGCGACCGATCGATCTTCTCAGAGTCGGCCGCCAGCGGCGTCTCCTGCTCGTTCGGGAAGTCGATCGGGCCTTCGCCCTTGGCCAGCAGGGCCAGCGTATCGGCGTCGTAGTAGTCGCGGTGCTCGCGGTAGATCGTCGTTGCCTTCGACGCCATCGGCGAGTCGAGGTAGAGCTTGATCTTGGGGATGCGGCCGGCGTCGAGGAGGTGCTGGAGGGCCCAGACGACCTCCTGCGTCCGGCCGATTGCGAACGACGGGATCAGGAGCACGCCCTTCTGGGCGATCACATCGTTGACGGCCTGGGCGAGTTGATCGAGAGACTCATCTTCGGGCTCGTGGGTGCGGCCGCCGTAGGTCGACTCGACCAGGACATAGTCGGCCTGCGTGAGGACGGCCGGGTCGCGCAGGATCGGGGCGGCCGTGCGGCCCAGGTCGCCGGAGAAGACGAGGGTCCGGGCCGGCGTGCTGCCCTGTGCCTCGACGCGCAGCTCCACGATCGAGGAGCCGAGGATGTGGCCGGCGTCGTGGAAGATGGCGGTGATGCCGGGCGCGACGGCGACGGTTGCTTCGTAGGCCACGGCCTTGAACAGCGNNCCGAGGGCTTGCTCGTCGTGCAGGGCCAGCTCATCTACCCCCGAAGCCACGACGTGGCCGTCCGGCGTCAGGTCGCCCGGATGCAGCGCCGGAACCGAGGTCGCCTGGTCCTCCTGGTCGGCGATCTGTTCCGCCGCCTGGATGTCGGCCAGCTCCTTCTGCTCCTCACGGGCGGCCTGGTCCGGGTGCTTCGCCGCCCAGTGGCTCTGCCGCTTGGCGTACTCCTCCTGGAGCTTGCCCGAGTCGAGCAGCACGAGAGTGGCCAGCTCGATCGTGCCTTTGGTTGCGTAGATGGGTCCGTTGAAGCCCGCGGCCACGACGTGCGGAATCATGCCGCAATGGTCCAGGTGGGCGTGGGTCAGGACGATCGCATCGAGGCTGGCGGGATCGTAGGCCGGTGGGACGCGGTTGCGGACGACCTCGTGCGGGCCGCCCTGGAACATGCCGCAGTCGATGAGCACATGGGCTCGATCGGTAATGAGGAGGAATTGGGATCCGGTAACGGTGTTGGCAGCGCCGAGGAAGCGGATTTCCATACGCGCATACTGCCATCCCTTCGGGTCGGGCGTGCGCCGCGCGCGGCGCGACCCCGTTTCTGTCGCGCCGGGTAGCTNNGATGGCAGGCTGATCGGGATCGGCCGCAACCGCGATCGCGAGACAATCTTTCGCGGCGCCTTCGAATGACGGTCCGGCGTCCGCCCAGAATCCGCCCGAGCGTTTGGGGCCGATCCTGCGTCAGTAGGGTGTGATGACCGATCGATCGCTCCCGAACTCCGCCACGGGGCCGCTCGCGATCCCTGCTGCCGGCCGCGAGCGGACGGTGCAATTGCTGTACCAGCGGCGTTCGCAGGAGATGTTCGGCTTCGCCAGGCGTCTCGGTCTCGGTGACGAAGAGGCGTCCGACGCCGTCCAGGAGACGATGCTGCGCCTCTGGCGTGAGCTCGACTCCGGCGTGGAGATCGCCGATCCCGACGCCTGGGCATTTCGGACGCTGTACAGGCTGGGCATCGACAACCACCGCCTGACGCGGCGGGTCGCCGGCCTGGTCGACCGAATCGGCGGGCTCGCCGGCGCTACCTACGGTCGTCGCGACGGCGACCCGTTCGGACGAATCGAAGTCGACGCGGTCTGGCAGGCGGTCGATCGGCTGCCGCCGCGCCAACGCGCCGTCCTGTACCTCCGCTATCGGGCCGATCTGCCGTACGAGCGAATCGGCCTGGCCCTTGGAATCACGCCCAGCGCCGCACGAGGCCACGCGTCCACCGGGCTCGGGACACTGCGCCGGCGCCTCCACGTCGAGGACGAACGATGACTTACGACGAAGAAATCGAGGCGGCGCTGAAGCGCCGGCCGGCCGACGAAAGCGCATATGAAGAGCCGCTGGCGGCCCTTGCCGGGAGCGACGGCGGCGTGCAACAAGTCCGGCCCGCAACGAGGTCCCGGGTGAGAACCGGCGCGATGCCAGCTGTCGCGGCGATCGCCGTGGTCCTGGCACTCGGAGCCGGGGCGTCGATGGCCGGCTTATTGAGCGGCCCCGCCGTGACGGCTGGGGGCCACAACGACTTCGATCTGACCGGTCGTGTCGACTGCTTTGGCCAGGCTCCCGGCTACACTCCCGGCCCTGGCATGCAGAATCCCCTGTGTCCGCTCATGGCCGTGCCGCCGGCCGGCTACGGGGCCGCGGCCTGGGGGCTCGATCCCTCCGTGCCGTACTCCCCCGGAGCGACCCAATTGCATGTCCTGGTGCAGGAGGAGTCATGCAACAGCGGCATGGATGCCAGTGGCCGCATCGCTCAGAACGTTCAGTACCGCGATGACGCGGTAGTAGTTACCCTCGCGATTCGCACCCGCGGGGGAATGCAGACCTGTCAGAGCAACCCTGCCACGCCTTACGTCGTGCGTCTCGATCAGGCGGTGGGTAGCAGGTCGCTGCAGGACGGCGGCTCGTGGCCGGCGTCGACGATCGCGATTGACGGTCACGTGGTGGTCGCGCCCACGCAGTCGCCCTACCCGAGCAACTGGCATATGCCCACGGATTGCAGCGGGACGGTGGATGACGCGGGCTTCTTCAAGGCCGCGTCATCGACGGCGAAATACGACGTCTATTGCGCCGTTCTGCCTGCGGGCTGGACAGTGGAATCACACAGCGACCCCCAGGCGGCCGACACATTGCTGACGGTCATCTATCGCGGGCCAGGCGGCGAGACGCTGGAGCTGTTCGAGGGCAACTCCTGCACCGTTGGGAAGGGGGTTCTCTGTGCGCCGGGCAACAGTCTCGGGACGGCTATGTTTGGCGACCGCGAGGGCATGCTTGTGAGCGAACCGCCCGGGGCCGACTATGGGCTCTTCGTAGCTCCGGGCGAGGCTCAGTCCTGGAGAGCAACCGGCAAGGGCATGAGTCTCGAGACGTTCAAGGCGCTCTCCGCGGCGCTGATCATCGTCGGGAAATAGCCACCTCGCTGTTGCGTTTGTATGATGTGGGGACCGATTAGTCTCCGCCGCGGACCTCAGCGGTGCTTCGGCGAGGTGGACGAACTTGACGCTCGACCAACGGACGCGCCCCCGGACAATCAGCATCCGGTCGCTCGCGGCGCTGGCGACGGTGGCGATTCTTGGCGGCGCAACGATCGTGTTCGGTATGTACGGCCCTCTCGGCCTTGCGCGGTCCGGCCCTGCGCTGGCGCCGGCGACAGCGGCCACGAGCCGGCCGACGACGTCACTGACGGTCGAGCAGACCGCCCGAGCCAGCGTCGTGGCGACCGGGCAGATTCGGTCCGGAGGGCTCTGGGCGATCAAGGGTTCGGCGCTGCTCGTCTCGACAGACTACGGGCAGACCTGGCGAGCGCATTCGATTCCCAGAGCGGCTCAGAACACGCTCGTCGGACCTGCGTTGTTCATGCTCGACGCGGACCACGCCTGGTCGATCACCGACGCCCACACGATCTACCGCACGAGCGACGGCGGAGCAAGCTGGGCCGCCGCGACTCTGCCCGACAACTGCGGCATCCAATTCGGGATGAGTTTCGTGGACGCGCAGGTCGGGTATGTGATTTGCCTTGACGACTACGCCCGGGCCACGGTGATGCGCAGCGGCAATGGCGGGGTGACCTGGACGGTGATCACGGCGAACGCGACCACCGACTCTGGTCCCATCGGCTCGGTCATGGAGGCGACCGATGAGCAGACTCTTTGGGCCGCCTCGAACGACTTCGACAACGGCACGCAGGCTCTCCTTGCCGTGAGCCGCGACGGGGGCGCTACGTGGACCGATGCGAAGCTGCCTGGGGTGCCGGCTGCCAATGTTCGGGCTGAGGACGATGGCAAGTTCGGCTCGTCGGTGAGTCTGCCCACGTTCGTCACGCCAGAGGAGGGCCTCGTCGGATCGTCCGGCACGCGGTTCTTCGCCACCGGCGACGGCGGGCAGACCTGGAAGGAGGATCCTGAGGCGTCCGGCCAGAATCGCTCCCCGGCAGCGGTTCTGACAATGAGTTCCTGGGTGTCATACGACGATTCGCCGCCGCGGATCCTGCACACGTCGGACGGCGGCGCACACTGGACACCGGTGGCCGCGGGCGGCCTGCCTGATCCAGCTTCCGTCTACGGCTTCGCGTTCAGCGATGAACTGCATGGAATGGCGGAAGTCACCTCGTCTGCCGCCGACAGCGGCGAACTCGTCCTGTTGGTGACCTCCGACGGCGGCGCGACCTGGACGGCGCCCGATTTGACCGCGGCCGCCGCCGGGCTGGTGCCTGCCGGCGACGACGAAGCGGCGGTTCGGGCGGCGGTCGAGGCCTACGAACAGGCGAGGCTTGCCGGCAATGTGGCGGCCGAGAACGCCCTGCTGTCGCCCGGGTCTCAAATCGTGCCAGTGGACGCGCCCGACGATACGCCGGCGCCAATGCCAACGGGATTCGAGATCTTGAGCGTGGCTCGCACCGGCCTGAACCTCGACCCTGCCGCCGGCTACGAGAACGTTGATGTCCTGGAAGAAGCCGACTACTCGCGGGTCTACGTCGTGACCGTCCACGAGTCGCTCGACCGCGGCCCGAGTTCGGACGTGAGGCTCCTGGTCGCGCCACTGCTGGGCGGCGGCTGGCGGATCTGGCCACCCTCGTCATTGACGGTCTCGCCCAAGTAGGAGCAGTCGGGGTTGGTTTCCCCACGTGGTCGGCAGGCCGGAGCCGACGCGTCGCGTCTTAGTCGCGCAGGTCGATGTAGACCGGGGCGTGGTCGGAGGGGAGCTGGCCCTTTCGAGCGTCGCGGTCGATCTCGGCGGCGGTGCAGCGGTCGGCNNCCCAGGCCCTTGTGGAAGTTGCCGGCGCGGTAGTCCCACCACGAGAACTTGCCCGGCTCGGGGTGGTGAAGCCGGTACGCGTCGACCAGGCCCCAGTCGCGCAGGGCGGCAACGGCTGCCCGCTCGGGCGGGGAGACGTGCGTGGCGCCGATGAAGTCGCGCGGGTCGTAGACGTCCTCGTCCTCGGGCGCGACGTTGAAGTCGCCGCCGATCACCAGCGAGCCGGCCGGATCCTGGGTTTCGCGCAGCCAGCGGACCAGGCGGTCGAACCAGGCCAGCTTGGCGCTATAGAACGGCGTGCCGAGAGCTCGACCGTTGGGGGCGTAGATGCTGACGACGCGCATGCCGCCGCAGACCGCCGAAACCATTCGAGCCTCATCGCCGGGGGCCACCGAAGCCTCGGCCTCGAGCGCCTCGGCTATCGGCGCGGCCGCGGACTCGGGCGCGGGGGAGCGGCGCACCGGTCCGTCGCCGAAATTCGTGACTACGTCCGCGATCCCGACGCGGCTGGCGATGGCGACGCCGTTCCAGCGTCCCTCGCCGTGATGCGCCAGCTCGTAGCCGGCCATCTGGAACGGCATGTCCGGGGCGGCCTGGTCGGCGAGCTTGGTCTCCTGCATCAGCAGAACGTCGGGGGCGCGCTGGGCGAGCCACTCCTCGACCCGCGGCAAACGGGCCTTGAGCGAGTTGACGTTCCACGTCGCGATGCGCATGCGCGCCTCCGTTGCCGCTCGGCCGCCGGGCTCGCCGCCGGTTCGACCGCCGGTTCGCCAGCCCGCCGCCGTCTAGTAGCGCCGGCCCTTCTGTCGGGCGAAATCGAACTTGGCCGTGTCCGCGATGCCCATGACGGCCATCGTGCCGGCCTGGACCGGGTCCGTGACCACCAGGTCCGCCACGTCCGTCACGGTGCCGGCCATGTTCAAGGAGATGACCGGGATGCCGAGCGCCTGGATCTCCTGCACGGCCCGGGTGATGTCGCCGCCCATGATCGAACCGGCCAGCAGCAGCGCGCGCGCCCGGTCGAGGTCGGCCACGGCCCGGACCGCCGAGGCCAGGTTCTCCTCACCGACGAGCGGGATGGTGTCCACGCTGATCTTCTCGCCGNNGCCGCGGAGGTTGTGGCGGTCGGCCTCACTCACGGCTCCGAGCACGGCCTGGGCGATCTGCGCCCCGCCGCCGATGACGATGAGCCGTTTGCCGAAGACCTTGTCCAGGGACTTGGTCCGCCGGCAGCCGCGCAGGGCGGGCAGCTGATCGAGGATCTCGGTGACGCGCTCGTCGGGCAGCCCCTCGACCTCCATCTCGATCTCCACCAGCGGCCCCGCCGCGGCGTCAATCCAGCGGCGGACGGTGCTCAGAGTTCGGACGGTGCCGCCGGCCGCGGC